>JABDKN010000153.1 GCA_013002205.1 Granulosicoccus sp. | reverse complement strand
ACAGCTGGGTCAGCTCGTCATGCGTGGCGCGGTAGGTCATGGCCCGGGCCAGATGCCGTTGCTCGGATACGTCGCGAAAGACCAGCACGACACCCAGCAGCTCCCCCTGTGAATCCCGGATCGGTGCGGCGGAATCCTCGACACTGACGTCGACACCATTACGTGCCATCAGCAGCGTATCACTGCTCTGCCCGACGCGCTTGCCATCGCGCAGACACTCGACCACCGGGCTCTCCAGGCTGGCGCCGGTCTGTTCATCGACGATCGTATAGACATCCTCCAGCGGTTTGCCGACCGCCTGTTGCCGGGTCCAGGCCGTGAGTTTTTCAGCCGACGGGTTCAGCCACGTAATCAGTCCATTGGTATCCGCAGTAATCACTGCATCGGCAATCGACTGTAGCGTCACGTGCAGCATCTCATGCTGCTCGGAGAGCTGGCTGGTCAGGCTGTGCAATGGCGTCATGTCCCAGTTCACCCCCAGCATCGATTGCGCACGGCCGTACACATCACGCTTGACGTGCGCGGTGGATTGCAGGTGATGGACACTGCCGTCTGGCCAGACGATACGGAATTCATAATCCAGATCGTGCTCCCCTTCAACAGCCTCTGCCAGGATGCGCTGCGCTTCAGCGCGGTCATCCGGATGCAGGCAGTTCACCCAGTCCTGGTAGGCCATCGGTTCATCGTGCTCCTCGATGCCGTAGAGCTTGAACATCTGTGATGACCACTTCATGCCACCGCCGTGAATGTCATACTCCCAGACGCCGATCTCGCCGCTGTCGGTGGCGATGGTGATGCGCTCGTGCGCATCCTCCAGTGCCAGGCGCTGACGCACACTCTCATCGATATCCTGTATCGCACCGCGCAATCGAATCGCTTTGCCATCGGGCTGGTCAACTTTGCCGACGACCCTTACCCAGATTCGGTGGCCGTCGACCTGTCGCAACTGCAGCTCGGTATCCCAGCCGACGCCCTCTTCGACGGCTTTCTGCACGGCGTCGGCAATCACCACGCGTGACTTCGGCTCGAAGAAACTGATGGCCTCTTTCATGGAAAACTGGTGGTCCGGTGGCACACCGAAAATGCGCCGGGTCTGCGCAGATACTTCCGAGCGACCCGTTGTCAAATCAAGCTCCCATCCACCCACACGAGCCAGGGCGCCGGTCTGCTGCAGCAGCAGTTCGCTGCGCCGTTGCTGGTCACGCTGGTTTCTCACCGTGGTGACATCCTCCACCGATCCTACGTGCCCGACCAGCGTGTTCTGGTCATCAAATACCGGGCGGGACATGGCACGTGCCAGAATCACCTGGCCATCGTCATGCAGGATGCGGAATTCCATCTCGAACTCGGCGTGCAACGCGGCTACCCGGTTCCATTCCAGGATGACGGGTTTCTTGTCATCCGGATGCAATGTACGGCACCACCCATTACCCCGGGCGTCCTCGTCACTGAGTCCGAAGATTTCCCGCCAACGCCGATTGGTGTAGGTACAGCCTCCGTCGGCATCGGTTGAAAACACACCCAGTGGCGAGGCTGCGGACAGGGTGCGAAAGCGCGATTCGCTGACGATCAACGCCTGGGTGGCACGGCGTGTTTCCAGTGCCCGTGCGGCCGCTCTGGACAGGTGCACCAGAACTTCACGTTGTGTCTCGGTCAACTTGCCGGGCTTGTCGTCGATCACGCACAGGCTGCCGACACTGGAGCCGTCGGCCAGACGCAGCGGCGCACCGGCGTAGAAGCGGATGTCCGGCGACCCGGTCACCAGTGGATTGTCAGCAAAGCGCTGGTCCCGGGTGGCATCGGTGACTTCCAGCAGGTCATGCTGCTGGATGGTATGAGCGCAGAATGCAGCGCTGCGAGGCGTCTCTGAGACACCGGGCAGGCCTACATTGGCCTTGAACCACTGGCGGTGGTCATCCACCAGGGAGATCAGGGATATGGGCATCCCGCAGACGGCCGCCGCCGCCGCAACGATGGCCTCGAATTCGGCCTCCGGCTCGGTGTCCAGTACCTGCAGATCCCATAAAGCAGCCAGTCGAGCCGCTTCGTCCAGCACCATCGTTGACATCCACAACCTCGAGGCAGAAAAGACGCTAAAGCGGGGTTATCTGCGCAAGTAGAGTGCCGAGGCGTCATCATGTAACCGTTAGCTGCTCCAGTATTTCAGAGAGTTGGCGACGATTACTCGGGTGGAACGTACCCTTCGGGCACGGCCGCAGTGTCGCTGAAGAGAAATTTCTCCATCTCCTCTTCCAGGAATTTGCGTGCCTTGGGGTCGACCGGCGTCAGCCGGTACTCATTGATCAGCATGGTCTGGTGGGACACCCACGACTGCCAGGCTTCGGCGGATATGTTCAGGAAGATACGCTTGCCAAGATCACCAGGGTAGGTCGGGCGTTCGAGACCCGGGGCCTCCTTGTTCAGCTTGACGCAGTGCACCATGCGGGTTGTCACAACAATTCTCCAACTAGACTGTTCAGGATTTTCGACACCGGGGCGGCAACGCCACCGGGAAATGGCCCACTGTTATACCAGACACGTTCGTCCGTCTCCAGAACAACGGCATCGCGCACACGCACATCGAGTGCCTGCACGTCGATGTCCAGGTGAAAGTGGCTGAAGGTGTGCCTGAGCCGGGCGGCACTGTCGGGTGAATCGATCGCCTCCAGTCCCGCAGCCTCCAGCCAGTCATCCAGTGCTGCCAGTGTCGGAATCTCGGGCAGGCTCCACAGGCCACCCCAGATGCCCGATGGCGGACGCCGTTCCAGCAACAGGCCGGCGCCATCGTGCCGGGACAGGGCCAGCATCACGGTTTGCCTGACCGGTGACGGCTTCTTCGGTTTCGAGCCGGGAAAGCGTGTGGGATCGCCACTGGCCAGTGCCTGGCAGTCGTCGGCCACCGGGCAGCGTGCGCAGTCCGGGCGGGATCGCGTACACAGCGTGGCCCCGAGGTCCATCATCGCCTGGTTGTAACTGGCCGTCGCCTGCATCGGTGTCAGCTGTTCGGAGAGGGCCCACAGGCGTTTGAGTACCTGGCTCTGTCCGGGCCAGCCCTCTATGGCCTGGTGGCGGGCCAGCACGCGCTTGACGTTGCCATCGAGAATCGGATGAGGCTGGTCCAGTGACAGGCTGAGAATGGCACCGGCGGTGGAGCGTGCGATACCGGGCAGGGCTATCAGGGCATCGATATCCTCCGGCAGCTTGCCATCATGCTGTTCGACGACGAGCTTTGCGCAGGCGTGCAGGTTCCTGGCACGTGCGTAGTACCCAAGGCCCGACCAGTGGGCAAGCACCTCATCCGCTGGCGCCTCGGCCAGTGCCGGCAGCGT
>JABDKN010000194.1 GCA_013002205.1 Granulosicoccus sp. | reverse complement strand
CTTTCTTGCCGACTTTCTTGCCGACCTTCTTGCCGACCTTCTTGCCGACTTTCTTGCCGACTTTCTTGCCGACCTGCTTGCCGAGCTGCTTGCCGACTTTCTTGCCGACCTTCCTGGCGGAATTACTATCGACAGTCTGCACACCTGTCGTACTGCCCGCAGCCCTCGCTGATGTGGTCTTCGCCGAATTATCGAGGGCCTTGCCGGCTTCCCGCATGGCGGCACGCTTATCGTCACGTCTCTGCTGTTTGCGCTGACGTTTCTGCTGTCGACGTGCTTCGTCAGACAGAATTTTTTCCGGCCGGCGCCCGGAATCAGTTTGTGCAGGTTTTGCCTTGCCTGCCTGGACGGTAGCGGCAGCAACCCGAAGCTGCTCTGTCCTGCCCTGAGCAACCTCGATGAAGTCGATTTTCCTTTCCTCGAGATTGACCGCCGCCACCTGGACCTCGATGGGTTCACCCAGATGGTATTGCCTGCCAGTGCGTTCACCAGTCAAAGCCTGAGCCGCCTGATCGAATCGATAGAAATCACGTGAAAGATTCGTGATATGTACCAGCCCTTCGACATGAATACCAGGCAATTCGACAAACAGTCCGAACGAAGTCACCGCGGAAATCACGCCAGGAAATTCACTGCCGACATGATCCAGCATGTACTCGCACTTGAGCCAGGAAACCACGTCCCTGGACGCCTCCTCAGCGCGACGCTCAGTCATCGAACAGCTTTCACCCAGTACCTGCATGATGTCGTTCGAATAGTGATAATCAGACGCCTTGCCAATCAGCAAGGCATGCTTGATCGCGCGGTGCACGAGCAAATCGGGGTAACGCCGGATTGGCGAGGTGAAGTGAGCGTACTGGCTGAGCGCCAGCCCGAAATGACCTTCATTCTTCGGCTGATAGACAGCTTGCTGCATTGAACGCAGCATGACGGTCTGAATGACGCCACGGTCCGGGCGTTCGCTGATCTGCTCCGCAAGCGCTGCATAATCCAGGGCGCTTGGTTTTTCTCCGCCGCCCAGTGACAGATCCCGCAAAGCGAGAAAGGCCCGCAGATCTTCCAGACGATCAGCCTTTGGACCCGCATGAACGCGGAACAGTGCGGGAATTTTGCGCTCTTCAAGAAATGCAGCCGCCTCGATATTCGCAAGTATCATGCATTCCTCGATCAGCTTGTGTGCATCATTCCGCTCGATCGGTATGATTTCGCTGATCTTCTTGTTTTCATCAAAGAGGATAAGCGTCTCATTAGAATCGAACTCTATGGCCCCGCGTTTTCGTCTGCGTCTGGCAAGCGCCTGGTAGAGTCTATGAAGCTCATCGATCATCGGTACCAGGGCCTGGTGCGTAGTGCGCAGTGGCGAATCGGGCAGCGTCAGCATTTCACTGACCTGGTCATAGGTCAGTCGAGCTTTGGAACGCATGATTCCGTTGTAAAAACGGGTCTTCCTGACAACTGCCTTGTCATCCAGGGTCATCTCGCAGAGCATGCACAACCGATCCACTTCCGGGTTCAGGGAGCACAGTCCATTGGACAGGACTTCCGGCAACATCGGTACGACACGTCCGGGAAAATAGACTGATGTCCCACGCTCCAGCGCAGATCTGTCCAGCGGCGAATCCGGCGAGACATAGTGCGCAACATCGGCAATTGCAACGATCAGTCTCCACCCCCTGGGCAGGCGTTCGCACCAGACAGCATCGTCGAAGTCACGTGCATCCACGCCATCTATCGTAATCAACGACAGCTCGCGTACGTCCTTGCGGTCATTGACGGCGGAGTCATCTACCGTAGTCGAGAAAGCGGCTGCCTCGGCAAGTACATCCTCGGGCCACTCAGTCGGAATACCGTGACTGTGTAGAGAAACATCGATCTCCATGCCAGGGCGCAGATGTTGTCCCAGTACCTCCGTAACGCGGCCGACTGGTTGATGTCGACGAGTTGGCTGCTCGATGATCTCTGCCACCACCATATCGCCGTCTTCAGCTTCCCCCAGCTCCCCAGGAGCAATCAACAGATCCTGGTGTATACGTTTGTTGTCAGGCAACACCACAACGGTACCGCGATCTATGGAGATCCGCCCAACCAGTGACTTGTTGGCACGTTCGACCACGTCGACAATGCGTCCCTCGCGACGCCCCCTGTGATCCAGTCCGGTGATGCATACGACAACACGGTCGCCATGCAGAACCTGCCGCATCTGCTTGCCATTCAGGTATACATCCTTGTCACCATCATCCGCAATCACGAATCCGAATCCGTCCGGATGGGCACTGATCCGACCGGCAATCAACGCCTCGGTATCTACCGGCACCAGACCCCGTTTACGGTTCTGTATCAGTTGTCCATCACGTAACATGGCCCCAATGCGGCGGCGAAGCGCCTCCATGGCATCTGCATTACCTGCCAGGGCCAGCTTTTCCGCCAGCGCTTCAAAATCCATCGGGCCTGTCTCAGCCTTCAACACACTTGTGATGAATTCACGGCTCGCAATGGGCGAATCGTATCGGGATTGCTCGCGCGAGCGATAAGGATCACCGCCGCCAGCTGCAGATTTGCCGCTTTTTTTTGCGCTCATAGTGGCCTTTGTAAAGTCATGAGCCTCCAAGGGTACGCCAAAGCGAGCCGCACTAGTTCAGTGAGTTCATCAAACGCCTCATACAAGGCCTGCCAGAGTGTCCTCGGCGATTCGCATTTTACCGCCAGGGTAGATATTCCTTGCCAGGAAAAACACTGCGGTAGATAGGTTTTTCTGACGCCGTGACTGATTTGGTATCCTCATAGTCTGGGGGCCGGGCTGCCAAAAATTCGCTGAAAGATGCGTTTTCCGGTTACACTGGGCCGAAAAATCAGTGCAGCGTTTGATGTGTGGAAGATGTTTGACTATTGCGCAAACCTTCTGTACATTTCGCGCTTCCCGAGAAGCAGTCGGGAGCGACACTTCGTGCCGAGGTGGCGGAATTGGTAGACGCGCATGCTTCAGGTGCATGTATCCTTTGGATGTGGAGGTTCAAGTCCTCTTCTCGGCACCACGTCGCACTGTTCTGCGCGACCCAGTTGTGTTCAGGATGACATTCACCCAGAAGTCAGTCCTGACATTCCCACTAGCACACGGCAAGACGATACAATCTTGTCTCAAGAACCCGTGGGGATTTACGGTAGCCAGGCCAGGCGGACTACCCTGATTTTGAGTCGACCGGGCCCATAGATCGCGGATAGTTCTTTTTCACTGCTCAACTCGCAGTTGAAACAGGACAGGGGCATCCAACATGTTTTTCTCATCGCTCTACCTGTTACCCGCAGTGGCTATCGCCATACTGCTTCAGGGCACATGGGTCAAGGGCACAGGCTATTCCAGTCCGAACTCCAGAAGACACGGGCGTCGTATTCGTGCACGCGCCGTGTTTCTGCGGTTTCTGGTAGTCGCTCTGGTCATGGCCACGATTGCTACCCGAAAGTGGCCAGTTCCCGGCCTTGGCGAACTGGCTCAGGGCATCATGATCACCGTGGTTCTGATGATCCCTGTGTGTCTGTACCTGTGCATCAGGTGGTTACTGGCAAAATTTACGGTGAATCGAAAATCTTCGGATGAGCCTGTGATTCTGCCTACCGATGAACAGGCAGTCAGCGAATCGCCTGCAAGATCAGAAACCCTGGTCCCGCAAGGGACGGAGAGTGAGTCGGCAACTGAGTTCGGAACCGGAACCGGGGCTGATACTGTAACCAGCACTGAGACCGCCACTGAATCCGCCACTGAATCCGCCACTGAATCCGCCACTGAAACCGCCACTGAAACCGGAGCTGAAACCGGAGCTGAATCGGAAACCGTTGTTGAGTCTGAGTCCGTGACTGAGGTCGGAGGTGCGGCAGCGATTGGGACCGATGCAGACTCTGATAGTGCGACACCAAAAATCACGGCGTCAGAGTCGCATTCCAGGCGTGACTTCGATTCTACGAATCACGTATCGGACAACACCTTTCCAGGTCCGGCTGCGCCGGTCTCCACCAGAAAGCCGACCCCGGTGAGCCTGCACAGCCAGGAGGCCCAGGAGTCACTACTGGACCAGACTATCGGCACCAGCCAGGAGCTTGAAACACTGGATGAGCTGGTGGAGTTCCACGATCTTGGTGAGGAATCGTACCTGACCGAAAAGCCCGAGAGACCTGTGAGTCATTCCAAGGCTGTCAACTCGCTCGACAATGCAATTGCTATCGCGCGTGATGCAATTCTGGGCGATTCCGTTAGCCATGATGAGGGGGCGAGCGACAATCTGCCGGCTAAAAGCCGTGAAGAACTGGCCCAACTCGTGGTCAACCTGCGATCGGACAAGTTGAAACTGCAAAAACTGATCATCGCCCAGAAGGCGGCTATCGATGCCGAGAAGATGGCTCACGACCGGACGCGTGTGGTGGTCAAGGATGCGATCTCAGTCATGCGCCACGCCCGGCATGGCCAGCGCATGGCGGAAAAAATAGCCCGTCGCGAACGCGCAGAACGACTCCGGCTGGAAAAAGACTACCAACGGGTCCAGCGGGCATTGGACAACGCCCTGTCAACCCTGAAAGTGGAAGAATCCGAGGTTGAGCACTGAGGAAATTCGGTATCGACTATTCCCGGAAAAGACCGCAACTTTATTGTCTCGCAGCTGTTATTGTCTCATTGAGGTTAACTAAGGCGCACGCTCCTGGCCCGGCAGGTCTCCGTATGGCCACTCGATGATCACGTTCTCGTTGCGCTCACGACCTGTGGACACCAGGTGCACAGGAACTTCGGTTAATTCCTGCAAGCGAGCAATGTAATCCTGCGCCGCTTTTGGGAGACCTGACAATTGAGTTGCACCTTCAGTTTTCGACTGCCATCCCGGCATCGACTCATAGATGGGCACACAGCGTTCGTAGTCATCGGCACCAATTGGTGGATGATCGATTCTCTGCCCGTCCAATTCATACGCTGTGCAAATTTTGAGGGTGTCAAGTGTGTCCATGACATCCAGTTTTGTCAGGCATAGACCTGTCACACCATTGAGCATCGACGCACGCCGCACTGCCACCGCATCGAACCAGCCACAGCGTCGTTGCCGCCCGGTGGTCGCGCCGAACTCGTTACCCCGTTCGCCCAGAACAGCACCGACATCGTCGAACAATTCAGTGGGAAACGGACCCGCACCGACACGCGTCGTGTAGGCCTTGGTGATACCCAGCACATAGTCGATCGTCCCGGGTCCACAGCCGCTGCCACTGCATGCAGCACCTGCCACCGTATTTGAAGAGGTGACAAACGGGTAGGTACCGTGATCCACGTCGAGCAAGGTACCTTGTGCACCTTCGAACATGATCCTATTACCCGCACGACGATGAGCATCGATCATGCCCGGGATGTCAGCAATCAGTGGTGCCAGGCGCCTGGCCTGTTCTCGTGCCGCGTGCTTGATTGCCCCTGCATCCACAGCGTGCATACCATGCCCGATCAGCGTTGCATTGTGATACGCACAAGCCAGGTCTACCTTCTCGTCAAATCTCTGGAGCGTCAACAAATCCTGTACACGTATGGCACGCCGTGCAACCTTGTCCTCGTAGGCTGGGCCTATGCCCCGGCCTGTCGTACCGATGGCGTGCTCGCCGGCCGCCTTTTCACGAGCCTGATCAAGCGCGATATGGTAGGGCAGAATCAGCGGGCAGGCGCCGCTGATACGTAATCGCTCCTCCACCGGCACACCACGTTCATGGAGCATATCCATCTCGCTGAACAAGGCATCCGGGGAGACCACGACACCATTGCCAATGACACACATGACGTTCTCTCTGAGAACACCGCTGGGCACGAGGTGCAGCACAGTCTGCTCATCACCGATCACCAGGGTATGACCTGCATTGTGTCCACCCTGAAAACGCACCACCAGTGACGCCTGTTGAGTCAGGACATCGACAAATTTGCCTTTTCCTTCGTCGCCCCATTGCGTGCCAAGCACGAGCACACTGTTTGCCATACGATACCGTCTCGGTTTGCTGTTGCCTGAAGGGAATGCTGAATTTATCTGCTGCCAGTAGTCTGATGCGCTGGTGACGTTCAGCGCGAAATGACGGTCATGAGTCCAGGCTCCGGACAATCCATCCGCCGTCCAGGAACACCAGCTCGCGGTCGCAATGCCAGTCCGCAGGTTTCATCGATGAACCGGGCAGTGCGGTGACCACGCGCTCTCCGGTCTGCCTCAAATGCCCGATTTGCTCCCACAATTCGCTGTCCACCGACGACTGAACCCAAATACCACGGACTGCGGGTTTCATTTCCTGCTCCATAGGTCGCCACGCCAGTGCCAGATTGACCAGATCACCGCTGAAACCCGTAGCGGGCCTTGCACGGCCGAACGACTCACCGATGGCATCATACCGGCCGCCACGGGACAGTTCCGAGCCCGAATCGTCATACAACGCGAATACCATGCCGGTATGGTACCGATATCCACGCAGCTCGGCCAGATCCACATGTACCTTGAGCCCCGGATGAACCGCCTGCACTGCGGCGATGACGGCCTGCAGATTGTCGAGTGCTACAGCAACCGCACTGCCAGTGTCCCGGAAACAGCTACGCGCACGCGCCAGTACCTCGGCTGCGTCACCCGCAAGGCCTGCCAGTTCCTTGAACTGCCGGCGGACATCTCCGGATACACCGGCCTGCTCGAGCAGGTCTGCCATCTCCGGACGTGAACCCCGCAACAGCACCTGAAACAAGCGCTCGGACAACTCAGGAGGCAGGTCTGCATGGTGAATCAAGCCGCGAAACACACCGACATGCCCGACATCCAGCAGCAGACTGGTTTCCTGCAGCCCGGACAGCATCACATTGTTCAACATCAGCAGAATAATCTCGACGTCGCTGCCGGTACCTGCGTGTCCGAAGAGTTCGGCACCGAACTGCAGTGGTGCACGACTGCTGCCCGCACCATCGGACCGTGCTCGCAGCACACTGCCGGTATAGAAAAGCCGGTTTGGTTGATCATTTCCCATGGTGTGGGCATCCATCCTGGCAACCTGGGGAGTCATGTCAGCCCGAATCCCCAGCGAGCGCCCGTTGTGCTGATCGATGAACTTGAAAGTCTGCAGATCCAGCGTTTCACCCGTGCCGGTCAACAGGCTGTCCAGGTACTCGATCAGTGGCGGCATCACCAGCTCGTAGCCCCAGCGGAAGCTGCTGTCCATGATCAGTCGACGCAATGACTCGACACGCCAGGCATCGGCGGGCATCAGTTCATTGACGCCATCTGGCAACAGCCAGCGTTCAGTGCGCAGATCGCTTGCGTTTTTCACAACTTAACGCACTAGAGTCAGCAGGACGACGCCCGCAATCATACTGGACAAGCCGATAATTCGCAGCCGGTTTTCCGGTAACTCCAGCATGGCTCTGATGGCGCTCTTGTACCCGCCAGGACTGATGAAAGGCAGCAGTCCTTCCAGCACGAGTACCAGACTGATGGCGGTGAGAATCTCTAGGAGCATCGGGCCTGGGGTGTCGTCAGCATGCGGGGCGATCTGTACCTGTTCCTACCCCATGAGGTACGCAAGGTTCAGATTCGATTGTCAGGGCTTGGAAGCCAGGGTCGGTCCGTTGAAATACTTGAAGAATTCTGAATCAGGTTTCAGCAGGAGCACGTTACCATTGCCCGAAAACGCCGACCTGTACGCACTAAGGCTGCGATACAGGCTGTAGAAATCCGGATCCTTGTTGTAGGCCTCAGCGTAGATTCGCGCAGACTCGGCATCGCCGGTACCGCGCGTCTGCTCAGCCGTGGAATAGGCTTCTGCAAGCAGTTCCTCGCGGATACGATCTGCGGTGGCCCGAATTTTCTTGGCCTCTTCCTCGCCCTGTGAGCGAATTTCCCGGGCAATCTTGGCACGATCCTTTTCCATCCGTTGAAACACTGACTCTCTCACATCTTCCGGCAATTCCACTTTCTTGACCCGGACATCGATGATATTGATACCCAGTTTTTCAGCCTGAAGGTCTACGGAGGCCAAAATTTCGTCACGTAGTGTGGAGCGCGCGGAAGAGACTACCTCCTTGATGGTTCGCTGACCAAAGGCGTCCTTTACACCCTCACGAACGAACTGGGTCAGTCGACTGTTAGCTCGGGACTCGCTGCCGCTTAGTCGTGTGTAGAAGTCTCCCGGATCTGCAATTCTCCACTTGATGAACGAATCGACGATGACGTTCTTCTTTTCGTTGGTCAGTACGCGCTCCGGCTGTACATCAAGCGTCAGGATTCTGCTATCGAATTTGTAGACACGCTCCAGAAACGGTACCTTGAAATGCAAGCCAGGCTTGTAGTCCGACTTTTTGATCTCGCCCAGGAACAACTTGATGGCGAATTCACGTTCATCCACCGTGAAAACCATGGAACTGCCGAGCAGCAACAGCAGAGCTATGCCGATGAGCGAAAGAGGATTGGCCAGTCTGTTCATCGAATACTCCCTCTGTCACGCGAGCGCAGGCTGTCACGTGTCGGCAAGTTTATTTCTGACGGCAAGTCTGAAAAACGTGGCGAATCGTTACTCAGACTGTTCAACGGTGATTCACCACCGAGCATGCTTTCATCGCTTCTGGCCCGGTTCTGATTGACAAGCTGGTCGATCGGCAGGTACATGAGACTGTTACCGCCGTCATTATCGATCAACACCTTGTTGGTATTGCCCAGAACGGTTTCCATAGCCTCCAGGTAAAGCCTCTCGCGGGTCACTTCAGGTGCCTTGCTGTACTCGGTCAGCAACGACAGAAAGCGTTGTGATTCACCGATAGCGGCCTGCTCGACCCTGGCCTTGTAGGCTTCGGATTCCTCCAGTGCACGCTGGGCATCTCCGCGGGCACGTGGCAGAACTTCATTACTGTAGGCCTGGGCCTCATTCACGAATCGCTCCTTGTCCTCCCGCGCCTTGATGGCGTCGGAAAACGCAGCCTGTACTTCTTCAGGTGGCTGGGCGCGCTCCAGATTGACCGCGGTGACAAAGATACCTGCATTGTAATCATCGAGTACTTCCTGCAGGTTATCCAGCGTCGTGTTCCAGACCACATCACGCCCCGTGGTAAGAACGGACTCCAGAACCGTCGAACCGACCACCTCCCGCAGCGCGCTCTCGACGACCTCCTCGAGCGTGCGATCAGGCCCGCGAACGTTAAACAGGTAATCCTCAGCGCTCTTGATGTTGTATTGCACGGCAAGATCGATATCGACGATGTTCTCATCCTGCGTCAGTATCATCTGGTTCGTCAGCTTGGCACTGCGGATTTCCTCGACTTCGACCTTCTCGACCTGCTGGATAGGCCAGGGTATACGCCAGTGCGGACCGGGCGTCGTGGTTTTTACGTACGCCCCGAACTGCGTGACTACACCTGCCTGAGCAGGCTGGATGACGTAGATACCCGATAACAGCCAGACCGCTCCCAGCACAGCCAGGATCAAGCCGATACCCTTACCGCCAATGCCTCCTCCGGGCAGGCCGCCGACCCCGCCACTGCGCGGCGAGCCGCCTTTCTTGCCGGCCAGCGATTCGAACCAGTTTTTCAGGTTCTTGAATACCTCGTCCAGATCTGGCGGACCGCCTGAATTCTTGTTGCGATTGCCCCAAGGATCGTTGTCGTTTCCGCCTGGCTCATTCCAAGCCATAAGGTTCTTTGCTCCAAAGCCGGGTAACCGGCGATTGTATTAACCTCGACCACCTGCCGCAAGGGGCGGGTGATCGGGCACGATTGACTCTATCGACATCTGGTGTTCGCGCGCTATCCGCGCAAACTCCGCCGAATCTATATCAAGCAGCAGTTTGATGCTGCCGTCGTCCTGCACCACTTCTTCCAAAACCGCTGACACTGCGAACAACTGAGCCCTGAGTTTACCCTGTGAAGGCAATACCTGAAGCCAGCCGGATACACGCTGTGCCGACAGCCGGTCACTTATCGCATCCAGTAACTGTGCAACCCCTTCGCCAGTGACGGCCGACAGCCAGACAGAGCGCACCTCTCCACGTTCAGACCACTCAACTCGTGCAGAGTGCCCCGAAATATCAATCTTGTTGAAAACCATCAGCTGAGGCAACTTGTCCGCGCCGATTCCTGCCAGCACACTGTCTACATCGTCACGTCGCTGATCACTTTCCTGATCGCTGTCGTCAACAATATGCAGTAAAAGATCAGCTTCAAGGGTTTCAGTCAAAGTTGACCGAAACGCGTCAATCAGCTCATGTGGCAGATCGCGAATGAATCCCACTGTATCTGCCAGCACCGCACTGACACCACCTGCCAGATCCAGCCGACGCAGGGTCGGGTCCAGGGTGGCGAACAACTGATCCGCAGCATAGACGTTTTCTTCGGTCATGCGGTTGAAAAGCGTGGATTTTCCGGCATTGGTGTAACCGACCAGCGCCACGGTGCAGATTCCTGACTTGCCTCGCTGGCTACGACCCTGTTCACGTTGCTGACGCACCTTGACCAGCCGTTTTTTGAGTACTTTCACCCGTTCATTCAACAGGCGACGATCCGTTTCCAGCTGGGTCTCTCCCGGTCCCCGCAAACCGATGCCACCTTTCTGGCGTTCCAGGTGGGTCCATCCACGTACCAATCTGGTGGACAAATGCACCAATTGAGCAAGCTCCACCTGTAGCTTGCCCTCGAACGTGCGGGCGCGCTGCGCGAAAATATCGAGAATCAGGCTGTTGCGGTCCAGTACACGAACGTTCAGTTCACGCTCCAGATTTCGTTCCTGACTGGGCGTGAGAGCCTGTCCGAACAGAATCACATCCGGACCCTGCTCGACTATCGCCTGCCTGAGCTCCTCGATCTTGCCTTTACCAATGAAATGACGCGCGGATGGCTTCACGCGGCTGCCGGTAATCAGCCCGAGCACTTCCAGGCCGGCCGAGCGTGCCAGCTCGGCGAATTCCGCGCGTTCATCCTCGATATTCGTGATGGGCTCCTGCTCACCATGACCGGATCGGTGCGCCAAATGGCCCCCCGGTGCTCGGAACCGGGCAATATCGATGTGTACCAGGAGCGCTCTGTCTCCACTGTCGGGGCGTTCAAACAATCCTGCGCTGACTCCTGGACGCCCCTGAACAACCGCAGAGTACGCTGATAGTGACTACTCCCCGCCGTCTTCCTCACCCGGCATGGCGATCTTGACAGGCCTGCTGGGTACCACGGTCGAGATAGCGTGCTTGTAGACCATCTGGTTGACGGTGTTCTTGAGTAAAACGACGAACTGGTCGAAAGACTCGATTTGACCCTGCAGCTTGATTCCGTTGACCAGATAAATTGCCACCGGAATTCGCTCTTTACGCAGGGTATTCAGGAATGGTTCCTGAAGAGACTGCCCTTTCGCCATTTCTTATATCCTTACGGGATGTGCTTGATCGTGCGGATGCCTTCCCATCACACAGGGAACGGCGCCTGCCGTTTGAGAACAGAATCTGAATTGTCACCGTATGTCCGCGCCGTGTCAACGTCATGTGAATGACGGCACATATCGACACATCGACCTGACAGGCCCTGCACGCCATCATCATTGGTTAAGTTTCGGTTCAGTCCCCCGGGTCCAGGCTGTTCCCTGCGATCACCACAGGGACACTCAACATCATGGTAAAGCACAACCCATTACCGCTCTTTCGGCCCTCCAGGCACCGGATTCAGCGGCACATCCAGGGCTTGGACTGCTCTGCTCAACCTTTCGGTATCACTACACTATTGGGGAAACTGACGCTTCTGGCACTACTGTCACACCCCGCCAGTGCCGTTTTTGCAGCAATCCCGGGCGATGCAGCCGCCTCAGTACCCACCATGGCGTCCTATCGCAGCCTGGAGGAGTCTGCGCTGAGCGGTGTGCAGCCGGGCATCGACGTCCCGCAAGGGTATTTTCCCGATCCCGCTGGCGCTTTGTACACCAGCGACCCTGAACTGCAGGATACGACCCTGGGACATATCCCCTGGAGTGCAGAGGACGCGTGGATAACGGACATTGGAATGCTGCTGTTCTCTGATCAGGATCAGGATGGCTATTACACAGGATTCAGTCTGACACTGGACGCGGACACTCGCCACAATGAGCTGGACGTGTATGTGTCCCTGGACATACAGCGAACCTTCGCGCAGTCCGAGCGGCTGCACATCAGCGACACCTTCACCCTGTACGGTAACAGCCCGTCCGATGAATACCGCATAGAAATCGAACTGGTTCAGCACTATCCGGCGGGACTCTATGATGTCCGCCTGACACTTCACGATGCCTACGATCATCGCCAGCTGGACAGTATCTCCGCCGCAGATTTCACCAATTTATCAGATCTGCCACTGGAGTCGGAGGAACTGGATTTCTACCTCCAGCCAGGCAATGGCCAGCAACACCCGGACTCATCGTTTGACAACGATGATATTCGCGTCATCGAACACGCAGGCAGCGCGGGCTGGCTGCTGGCGACCAGTCTGTTTCTCGTCCTGCTGCAGCGTGTCGGGCCAACCTCGATGAGACGATGGAGGCCGTCTGGAAATCGCCTTTTATCGTCTCATCGAGGTTATCTGTCTCGCCATTGATCTTGCGCAAAGGCTGAGCTCCCCGTGAACAAGCGTTTTACGGAATGACGCTTTATACTGGCCGGACGGCTGCCCGGTGCGGCTTGTTCCGGTGTCACGGAGGTTTGCAGACTCGATGGCCGATTATCAAACTGAACATCAGCGCTCTCTGGCTGACCCATCCGCCTACTGGCTGGAACGTGCGCGTGACGTTCACTGGTTCAAATCACCCACCAGGGGTATCGATACCAGCCGGTCTCCGTACAATACCTGGTTCGACGATGGTGAGATCAATGCCTGCTACAACGCGCTGGATGTCCATGTAGAGAACGGGCGGGGTGAGCAGCCCGCGCTGATACACGACAGTCCGGTCACCGATTCTCACACCACATTCAGCTACCGTCAGCTGCGAGACCAGGTTGCCCGGTTCGCCGGCGTGTTGCGCTCCAGGGGAATCGAACGCGGTGATCGCGTGCTGATCTACATGCCGATGATTCCCCAAGCAGTCATAGCCGTGCTTGCGTGTGCTCGCCTTGGTGCCATCCACTCGGTCGTGTTCGGCGGATTTGCCGCGCGGGAACTGGCCGTGCGTATCAACGACTGCAGCCCGAAACTGATCGTCAGTGCCTCCTGCGGAATCGAGCCGGGCCGGGTGGTGGAATACCAGCCGCTGGTCAACGATGCTCTGCAGATCGCTACCGCCGGCGTCAGTGGCTGTATTGTCTTCCAGCGGCCACAGAGCCACTGGGCCATGACACCGGGCAGAGACCTGGATTGGGATGCAGAGATGGCCGAGGCTGAAGCGGTCGAGTGTGTACCGGTCAACAGCACCCATCCGCTGTACATACTCTATACCTCTGGCACCACCGGCTCTCCCAAGGGCGTCGTCAAGGACACGGGCGGAACCGTGGTTTCTCTCAAATGGACCATGTCTGCCATCTACAATGTGCAGCCCGGCGATGTGTACTGGGCAGCGTCCGACATAGGCTGGGTTGTGGGGCATTCCTACATCATCTACGGCCCGCTTTTCAAGGGCTGCACGACTGTCATGTATGAGGGCAAGCCAGTCGGAACGCCGGATGCCGGCGCTTTCTGGCGAGTAATCGAACAGAATCGGGTCAAGGTGCTGTTCACTGCACCCACCGCGTTTCGAGCCATCAAGCGGGTCGACCCCGAGGGATCCTTCCTGCAGCACTATGACATCTCAGGGCTGCAGGCACTGTATCTGGCAGGTGAACGCTGTGACCCGGATACGCTGCAATGGGCGCAGGACAAACTCAAGGTACCCGTCATCGATCACTGGTGGCAGACCGAAACCGGCTATTCCATCTGTGCGAACTGCCAGGGGATCGAACCGATGCCGGTGGTTCCGGGCTCGCCGTCAGTCGCCGTTCCTGGCTATGACGTGCAGATACTGGATGAGGACGGGACGCGCGTTGCAACCGGGGATATCGGATCCATCGTGGTTAAACTTCCGTTACCACCGGGCACCTTCATCAATCTTTGGGGGGCCGAAGCACGCTACAAGAGCGGCTATTTCGATCACTTCCCGGGCTACTATGAAACCGGCGATGCAGGTTTCATCGACGACGACGGTTATGTATTCGTCATGGCTCGAACCGATGACGTCATCAATGTGGCTGGCCACCGGTTATCCACCGGCGCCATGGAAGAAGCCCTGTCCAATCATCCCGATGTGGCAGAGTGCGCGGTCATGGGCGTACACGATGAACTCAAGGGCCAGCTACCCGTCGGCCTGGTCATTCTCAACGACGGCTGCACCAAACCGCATGAACAGGTCAAAGCCGAGCTGATCAAACAGGTACGTGATGACATAGGGCCTGTGGCTGCATTCAAGCTCGTTGCAGTGGTGGACAAATTACCCAAAACCCGATCAGGCAAGATACTGCGCGGCACCCTGCGCTCCATAGCCAATTCCACAGAGTGGAATATGCCTGCCACTATCGAAGACCCGAGTGTCCTGGAGGACGTCACGCAAAGCCTGCGCTCGCTGGGCCTGGCCAGGGAGCCATCATGAACACCATCCATTCGCGTCTGGAGCAGATGCGCGCCGCGGCACTGGCCGGAGGAGGTGAAAAACGTGTAGACGCTCAACATGCCAAGGGCAAACTCACCGCCCGCGAGCGACTGGCTGTGCTGTTCGACCCGCACACGTTTCGGGAATGGGACATGTTCGTCGAGCATGACTGCCACGACTTCGGCATGCAGGACAACCGTGTCCCGGGTGACGGCGTCGTGATCGGCTACGGACGCGTCGACGGTCGCCTGGTCTTTGCTTTCAGCCAGGATTTTACGGTTCTGGGTGGTTCACTCTCCGCCGCCCATGCGCGCAAGATCTGCAAGTTGATGGATCATGCGATGAAAGTGCAGGCGCCCGTGGTTGGAATCAATGACTCAGGTGGTGCGCGCATCCAGGAAGGTGTTGCTTCACTGGGCGGCTACGCCGACGTATTTCAGCGCAACATTCTCGCCTCTGGCGTCATTCCGCAGATCTCTCTGGTGATGGGACCGTGTGCCGGAGGTGCCGTCTATTCACCGGCCATGACCGATTTCATCTTCATGGTTCGCGATACTTCGTACATGTTCGTTACCGGGCCGGAAGTGGTCAGGACGGTCACCCATGAAGAAGTGACCCAGGAAGAACTCGGGGGCGCCGGCACCCATACGAGCAAGAGCAGTGTTGCCGATTGCGCATTCGACAACGACATCGAAGCCTTGCTGCAGGTCAGGCGTTTCCTGCACTTTCTGCCATCGAGCAATCAGGAGCCGGCACCGCGTCGCGACACGGCAGATGACCCTGGCAGGCAGGTCATGGCGCTGGACACCCTGATCCCGGCAAATCCGAACCTGCCCTACGATATTCGCGAACTGGTAACCGGCGTCTGTGATGAGGAGGATTTCTTCGAAATACAGGAGGATTTTGCTGCCAATATCGTCATCGGACTGGGACGCATGAATGGCGAGACCGTCGGGTTCGTGGCCAACCAGCCAATGGTGCTGGCAGGCTGCCTGGACATCAATGCCAGTCGCAAAGCTGCACGCTTCGTTCGGTTTTGCGATGCCTTTTCCATCCCGATCATCACCTTCGTGGATGTACCGGGATTCCTGCCTGGCACAGCCCAGGAGTACGGCGGCATAATCAAACACGGCGCCAAGCTGCTATTCGCCTACGGAGAGGCAACCGTTCCCAAGATCACGATCATCACGCGCAAGGCCTATGGCGGAGCCTATGACGTCATGGCGTCCAAGCACCTGCGCGGGGATGTCAATTACGCCTTCCCGTCCGCCGAGATAGCGGTCATGGGACCCAAAGGGGCGGTCGAGATCATTTTTCGCGCTGACAGGAACGACCCTGAGCGCATCGAGGCGCGTACCAGTGAGTATCGGGAGAAGTTTGCCAACCCCTTTGTCGCTGGCAGACTTGGTTTCATCGACGATGTCATTCGACCGCATAGCACACGCGCACATATTTGCAGGGACCTGGACATGCTGCGCAGCAAGCAGCTGGAAAATCCCTGGAAAAAACACGACAACATCCCACTGTGATGAACAAGGCAATCAAGAAAATACTCATCGCCAATCGCGGTGAAATTGCCTGTCGTGTCATCCGGACAGCCAGGCGACTGGGCATCCGGACGGTCGCCGTCTATTCGGATGCCGATGCACAGGCACTGCATGTGCGCCACGCCGATGAAGCGGTGCATATCGGTGGCAATGCGTCGGCTGACAGCTACCTGCGCATCGATGCCATTCTGGAGGCCGTCCGGCAAACCGGCGCAGATGCCGTACATCCGGGTTTCGGCTTTCTGTCCGAGAATTCCCGGTTTGCCCAGGCCCTGGCCGAGGCAGGCATCACATTCATAGGACCCGGTATTCGGGCCATTGAAGTGATGGGTGACAAGATAGAATCAAAGAAGCTGGCCGAATCGGCCGGGGTCAGCACCGTTCCCGGCAACCCGAATGCCATGGCAAGTGCCGATGAGGCGTACGTCGCGGCGCAGGAGATCGGCTGCCCTGTCATGCTGAAGGCGTCTGCCGGAGGCGGTGGCAAGGGCATGCGCGTGGCCAGCACGCTGGAGGCGGTACGTGACGGCTTCATAGCGGCGCAGAACGAGGCCCGCAATGCCTTTGGCGATGATCGTGTATTCGTCGAGAAATTCATTGAACAGCCTCGCCATATCGAGATACAGGTGATTGCCGATGCACATGGCAACCGTGTGTACCTGGGTGAGAGGGAATGTTCCATTCAACGCCGTCACCAGAAGGTCATCGAAGAGGCCCCCTCCTCCTTCATCAGCGAGACGACCCGCCAGGCGATGGGAGAACAGGCTGTCGCACTTGCCTCAGCCGTGGATTACCGGTCTGCCGGTACAGTCGAGTTCATCGTCGATGCGCAGGAGAACTTCTATTTTCTGGAAATGAACACCCGACTGCAGGTGGAACATCCGGTCACTGAATGCATCACTGGCGTGGATCTGGTCGAACTCATGATCGTCGTGGCCGAGGACAGATTGCTGCCAATACGACAGGACGATGTGAAAATGAACGGCTGGTCATTCGAGGCGCGCGTGTATGCCGAGGATCCAGACAGGGGGTTTCTGCCCTCGACAGGCCGCATCACACATTATTCACCACCAGACACCCTGGTCAGTGAGTCCGGTGCCTATACCAGGGTGGACACCGGCATCGATGCCGGTGGTGAGATATCCATGTTCTACGACCCGATGATTGCAAAACTGGTCACCTGGGCACCCACGCGAAAACAGGCAATCGAGCACATGCAGCAGGCCATCGATGCGTATCGCATTCGCGGTGTACAGAGCAATCTACCCTTTCTTGCGGCATTGTTTGCACACCCTGCGCTACACGCCGGGGAGCTGACGACACGCTTCATCGACGATCATTTCCCTGATGGATTTGACAGTCGGGTCCATCAGGGTACGGCGTACGAGATATTGCCGCTGATCGCGGCCTGGGTGGAGTGGCGAACGCGACTGCGCGACCAGAAAGCCGTCCATTCCCCCCTGGTGACACGTTCCTCAGTCATGGCAGCGATGGGCCAGGATCAGGAATCGCTGGATGCCGGGGAGAACGGTGGCGAGTCGCTGTCGGTCCTGAGCGCTGATGTTCGATACGATGTGTCACTCAATAAGTTGACCGGGGTCGATGCCGACTGGGAGCCGGGTAACTGGCTGTTCCGCGGTACCGTCGATGGTATCAGTGTCAATGTCGGTGTCGAACGCCGTGGACATCGATGGCGTCTCAGTCAGGGTGGCTCGGTGCGTGATTACATGGTGCTCGATTCACATGTCGCCGACCTGATGTACCACATGCCGGTCAGGGAATCCCAGGATCTGTCGCGCTACCTGCTGTCGCCGATGCCGGGCCTGCTCATGAAAGTTCTGGTCGAGGAGGGAGATTCCGTGATTGCCGGCCAGGATCTGGCGGTCATCGAAGCCATGAAAATGGAAAACACGCTCACCGCCAGCGTCAACGGCACGGTATCGAAGGTGATTGCCAGTATCGGCGACAGCCTTGCCGTCGATGCAGTCATCATCGAATTCGAATGATACGACCCGGGGCAGCCTACCCATGATAGGAAGACTCAATCACGTCGCACTGGTCGTCAACGATCTCGCGCTTGCCTGCCACAGTTGGCGGACCATGCTCGGAGCCACGATTTCCGAGACGCAGAAGCTGCCTGAACACGGCGTCACCGTTGCTTTCATCGACCTGCCCAATACACGCATCGAACTGCTTGAACCCTTGGGGGATGGTTCACCTGTCAGTCGTTTCCTGGAGCGTCACACCGGTGGCGGAATGCACCATATCTGCCTGGAAGTCGAGGATATCGCGGTGGCCAGGGACGAGCTGCTCGACAGGGGTGCGCGACTACTTGGCGATGGTGAGCCCCGCATCGGGGCACATGGTAACCCTGTCCTGTTCATGCACCCGGGTGACTTCCACGGCACGCTGATTGAACTTGAGGAAACCGGGTCCAGCGATTCAGACGAACGCGACTGATAACTGATGCGTCGAATCTGCTGACAGAGCTGGCGAGGTTCCACACTGTTACCCTGTCAATATATCCTTTCTCACCAGACAACGCCCGGAACCCAGCATGACATTGTTTTTCATTATTGCCGCGTTGCTGGTAGTACTGTGCCTTTTCTGGTTGCTCGCGGCGTTATTCAAATCGCACGCTGATGCCGTTGATCAGGAGGCCGTCAATATAACCCTGGCGCGTGAGCGCCTGGCTACCCTGGATGCCGCACTGGCCGACGGTTCCATCGATCAGGCCAGCTACGCTTACGAACGGGAGCAACTCGATTACGATCTGGCTGCTGATCTGCGTTCGGCTAAGACTGGCTCGGTCGCTAATGGAAGGGGTCAGATGGCAGCAGCGATGGTCATCGCGGTATTTGTTCCACTTGCCGCTGGGGCACTTTATCTGCAACTGGGCAACCCGGCTGCCATCTCCATGATGCAGGATGCTGACCAGCGCTCCGTGTCCGGGGGTGAGGGTGCAGGTACCATGGAGCAGGCCCCTGCCCTGGCTGATCTACTGCCTCAACTGGAAGCACGTCTGGCAACAACGCCGGATGACGTAGATGGCTGGCGCCTGTTGGGACGCAGTTATCTGTCAGTGAACGAATTTGCGAAAGCTCAGGATGCATTTGCCAGGGCGTTGGCTCTGGATGACGGGGATGTTGCCACACTTGCACAGCTCGCCGAGTCGATTGCCATGATTCAGGGTGGTGACCTTGCCGGTGAACCCACCACGATTCTGGAACGCGCCAACCGAATCGATCCCGCCAACGAACACACGCTGTGGTTATTGTCTATCGCCAGGCAGCAAACTGGTGATCATGAGGCAGCACTGTCAGGCTTTGATCGCCTGTCCAGCATCGCACAGGACAACCCTGAGGCTCTGGCCACCATCGAGCAGATGCGCGAGCGTTCAGTACAGGCCATGTCGACCGTTGGTGAAGGTGCGCGTGCCAATAACAGATCGTCGGATGACGCTGGTCCGGATAGCGAAGGCGTTGCCGAAACGGCCAAGTTGAAGGTCAGTGTTGACATCGATGCGACAGTGCTGGCAGCGGTACCGCCGGATACTGCTGTGTTCATCTATGCAACCGCTGCAGATGGCCCCCCCATGCCGCTGGCTGTCAGCCGTAGAACCGTTAAGGATCTGCCTCTGGATCTGACGCTCGATGACTCCATGGCAATGATCCCGAACATGACGCTTTCGGCTTATCCCGAGGTGACAGTGGGTGCGCGGGTATCCGTCTCAGGCAACCCGATCGCTCAATCCGGCGACTGGTTTGCCGAACAGAATAACGTCCGCATCGATAGTGGCAAGAGCATACGGCTGAACATCAAGACGCAGGTGCCATGACGCGGGCGTGGCGCCTGCAACGCCCATGCACCTGCACTCATATCGGCTTGCAGTATTTCAATGACGAGACCCATTGATGCGAGGCATGGCCTTCATGATGCTGGCAATTGGTCTGCTCTCCGCTATGGATGCCATTGCCAAATGGCTGACAACCAACGGCTTGACGGTCATCCAGATTCTCGCACTGCGCAGTCTGGTCATCGTACCGCTGATGCTGATCGTGTTCTCAAGCCGTGGCAGTCGGGCAACGCTTGTACCCCGGAGCCCGATTTTACACTTGTATCGTGGTGTCATCGGTTTCATATCCCCGCTGACGTTTTTCCTGGGAATTCGCCACATTCCACTGACCGACGCCGTGGTCGTGTTTTTTGCCTCCACATTCATCATTGCATTGCTCTCAATGCTGTTTCTCGGCGAACGTGTCGGCATCTATCGTTGGGCATCGATCATCAGTGGGTTTCTCGGTGTACTGGTCGTGGTAGGACCCAAGGGCACAGGGGATTGGCATGGCTATGCCCTGGTATTCGTTGGTAGCGCAACCTATGCACTGCTGTTCATCAGCGGCAAGTACCTGTCGCGTACAGACTCGGTTGCCTCACTGGTTTTCAGTTTCAACCTGTGTGTCGGCCTCATCAGCCTGATTCTTCTGCCTTTTTACTGGTCACCAATGAACCTGACGCACTCCATGCTGCTGATATGTCTCGCACTACTGGCTGTCAGCGGTCACTACCTCATTACACTGGCTTTCAGTATCTCGGAGGCTTCACTGCTGGCACCTTTCGAGTACACTGCCGTTTTGTGGGCGTTGACATTCGACCTGCTGATCTGGCAGACGACGCCCGCACTCTCCACTGGCCTGGGTGCCACGATCATCATCGCCAGTGGGCTCTTCATGGTCCACCGCGAACGGATCAACCTGGCATCCCGGGCCTGAACCGCACCTGCGTACGAGCCGTCCGTGCCGCTCAACTACGCAGCTCGTCGAAAAATTTCTTGACGCCACCCAACCAGCTGTGCGCCTGAGGACTGTGTTTCTGGGCATGCGTGCCACTGATGGCGTCATGAAATTGCATCAGCAGATCACTCTGTTCCTTGTTCAGGTTCACAGGTGTCTCCACCCGGACCTTGGCCATCAAATCGCCGACCGCACCACCGCGCACCGGTTTGACACCCTTGCCGCGTAATCGAAAGACCTTTTCGCTCTGCGTACCGGGCGGCACCTTCAGTTTCACCCGTCCATCCAGCGTGGGAACTTCCAGTTCACCACCGATCGCAGCCGTGGCAAAATTGATGGGGACCGTGCACTGCAGGTCCGCGCCGTCGCGCTGGAAGATCGGGTGTGCCTTGACCATGATGGCAACGTAGAGATCGCCCGGCGGGCCACCACTGTCGCTGGATTCGCCTTCTCCGGAGAGGCGGATCTTGTCCCCGGTATCCACTCCCGCAGGAATCTTTACCGACAGCTTTTTCTCTTTCTGCGTGCGTCCCTGCCCGCGACACTTGGGACATGGATCGGTGATGACCTTACCCTTGCCCCGGCAGGAGGGACAGGTCTGCTGAACCGAGAAGAATCCCTGCTGCATCCGGACCTGGCCTACGCCATGGCAGGTGGAGCATGTCGACGGTGAGGTTCCGCGTTTGGCGCCGCTCCCGTCACACACCTCACAGGGAACCATACTCGGGATCCTGATCTCGGTAGAGGTCCCGGATACGGCCTCCTCTAGGCTGATTTCCAGATTATATTGCAGATCGTCGCCACGGTAGACTCGCGGACCACCACCACGACGCCCACCGCCAAAGATATCGCCGAAGACATCACCAAAAATATCATTGATATCCGCGCCGCCACCGAATCCGCCACCGGCCTGGTTACTCACTCCGGCATGACCGAACTGGTCATAGGCCGCCCGTTTCTCCTTGTCCTTGAGAATCTCGAACGCTTCCTTGGCTTCCTTGAAGTTTTCCGTCGCTTTCTTGTCATCCGGGTTGCGATCGGGGTGGTATTTCATCGCAAGTCGCCGATAGGCTTTTTTCAGTTCTGCCTCGGACACGTCTTTTGATACGCCCAAAACTTCGTAGTAATCCCGCTGCGCCATGAATTATCGACCTGGTATGACTATCTGTGACCACCGGCACCCTGCCTGCGATCCCCCAATTGCTGAGTATAAAACCCACAAGAGTAAACGACAAAAAGGTCGGAAGCCATGACCGGTCGTCTCCACAGTGCACAAACACCCTGAAACAACTGACCAAACTTCCGACCTTCCCTGATTATCCTTCGGCAGCCACCTCAAGCGAGGAGACTACAACCGTACAAGCCCGAGACCCGTCAGGATGCCTTGTCTTCCTTCACTTCCTCAAACTCTGCATCGACAGCATCATCCGCGCCAGTATCCCTGGCGTCCGTAGCTCCGGCATCCGCCGCGTTTTCGCCGGCTTCAGCACTTTGCTTCGCATACGCCTTCTCAGCCAGTTTTCCGCTTGCCTCGCCCAGTGCGGCCAGTTTGTTGTCAATTGCCTCTTCATCATCACCGGCGATCGCTTCACGCAATTCAGCGATCTTGCCATTGATGTCCGACTTTTCAGCCTCGTCCACCTGATCAGCAAGATCTTTCAGGGATTTCTCGGCTGCATGGATCAGCTGTTCGCCCTGATTTCGCTTGTCAATCAGCCCCCGCAGTTTCGCATCCTCAGCAGCATGCTCTTCCGCGTCACGCACCATGGCCTCGATTTCCTCATCAGACAGACCACTGGATGCCTTGATGACGATGGATTGCTGTTTTCCGGTCGCCTTGTCACGCGCCGAGACATTCATGATGCCATTGGCATCGATATCGAAAATGACCTCGATCTGCGGCACACCGCGTGGAGCCGGCGGGATATCTGCCAGATCGAACCGACCCAGTGACTTGTTGGTGTTGGCGATCTCACGCTCACCTTGAAGCACGTGCACGGTAACCGCAGTCTGGTTGTCGTCTGCCGTGGAGAAAACCTGCTGAGCCTTGGTAGGAATCGTCGTGTTCTTGTCGATCAACTTGGTCATCACACCTCCGAGTGTCTCTATACCCAGAGACAATGGCGTGACATCCAGCAGCAGCACATCCTTCACCTGGCCACCCAGAACTCCGCCCTGAATGGCAGCACCTACGGCAACGGCTTCATCCGGGTTGACGTCCTTGCGCGGCTCCTTGCCAAAGAAGTTCTTGACCATCTCCTGCACTTTGGGCATGCGCGTCTGGCCACCGACCATGATGACGTCCTGGATCTCGGAGGCGGAGTGTCCGGCATCCTTCAGTGCAATCCGGCATGGCTCGATCGTACGCTGAATGAGATCATCGACCAGAGATTCAAGCTTGGCCCGCGATACCTTGATGTTCAGGTGCTTGGGACCGGATTTGTCGGCCGTGATGTACGGCAGGTTGACGTCCGTCTGCTGGGTACTGGACAGTTCGATCTTGGCTTTTTCCGCAGCTTCCTTGAGACGCTGCAACGCCAGAGGATCATTGTGCAGATCGATGCCGGACTCCTTCTTGAATTCATCAGACAGGTAGTCGATCAGGCGATTATCGAAGTCTTCCCCGCCCAGGAACGTATCACCATTGGTCGAGAGTACTTCAAACTGATGCTCGCCATCGACTTCGGCAATCTCGATGATGGAGATATCGAAGGTACCGCCACCCAGATCGTAGACGGCAACCGTCTTGTTACCACGCTGCTTGTCCATGCCATAGGCCAGTGCCGCAGCAGTTGGCTCATTGATGATTCGCTTGACTTCCAGTCCGGCGATGCGCCCTGCGTCCTTGGTAGCCTGGCGCTGCGAATCGTTGAAGTAGGCAGGCACAGTGATGACTGCTTCAGTCACGGTTTCGCCCAGGTATTCTTCGGCCGTCTGCTTCATCTTCATCAGGACACGCGCAGCGACTTCCGGGGGAGCCATGCCCTTCCCACCAGCTTCCACCCAGGCATCACCGTTGTCGGCCTTTATTATCTTGTACGGTACGAGTTCTATGTCCTTCTGCACCGCTTCCTCGTCGTAGCGACGACCGATCAGGCGCTTGACTGCGTACAGTGTGTTCTTTGGATTCGTGACCGCCTGGCGCTTTGCAGGCTGGCCCACAATGACCTCACCATCATCGGCAAACGCAACGATCGACGGCGTGGTGCGATCGCCTTCGGCGTTTTCGATGACGCGGGGCTTGCCCCCTTCCATGACCGCGACACACGAATTCGTCGTGCCAAGGTCGATTCCGATAATGGTACCCATGTTATTTACCCTTAACTTTGATCAGATGTTGGAAAGTCAGAACCCTCGGTGAGGCATTCTGTTCGATGCGAATATGATGTGGCGGCACATCGGGAATTCAATAGTTCATGACCAGTTTTTGGTGTCACACCGGCCGTGTGGTGGCTCACAGTGGTTATCCGGACGGACACGTTCATGCCGCATCGACGCCGACTGATGCGCCACGTGGAATGACCGTCCTACTTGGCGACCATGACCAGGGCTGGTCGCACCAGACGTTCGTTCAGTGTGTAACCCTTCTGCATGACCGAGGCCACCGTGTTGGCAGGCTTACCCTCGATTTCCTGCATCGACATGGCCTGATGGTATTCCGGATCGAATTTCTCATCCACTGGATTGATCTCGGCAATATTATTTTTTTCAAAGACCTGGGACAGCATTTTCAGTGTCAGATCAGCCCCTTCAACGATGGCCTGGGGGTCCGCGTCTTCTGCCTGCGCCGCGGCCAGGCCCATTTCGAGACTATCCTTCACTGGCAGCAGATCCCCGACGATACCTTCCAGTGCGAACTTGCGCGCCTTGGTTACGTCATTCTGGGCACGTTTGCGCTGGTTCTCCATCTCTGCCTGCAGGCGTACGAGCCGATCCCAGTAGTCGGCAGCCCTGGCTTCCGCTTCCGCCAGCTTTGCCTGTAGCTGACCAGGTCCATCCATGGGCTCATCATCTGCCGTACCCATGCGCTGATCACCAAATCCCAGGGGATCATCCGACGCACTGGCAGTGGCTTCGTCCAGATTCACAACCGATGCATTATCGTGCAACACGGACTCGCCCGCAGTGTCTCCTTCGCCACCTGCCGGCTCGACAGACGCCTCGGCCTGAGTACCATCGGTGGACCGGGCGGATGCCGTATCCAGCACCGCATCATCCTGTGCAGATCGGGCTGCATTGTCAGACGCTTCGTTATTGCCTGGCATCATGTGTTCGATTTCTCCGGTGGTTTTTTCTGGCAGCGCGAATATAGGCACTAATTACGCAGGTTCAAGGCGGCGCTGAGCAGCCTGGACGTCACTTCCACAACCGGAATGACCTGGGCATAGGACATCCTCTTGGGTCCGACGACACCCAGTACACCCAGCAGCTTGCCGTTGATTTCGTAGGGTGCCGTCACGACGCTGCACTCTCCCAGTGCCTCGTAGCCGGATTCGCGACCGATGAAGATCTGCACCCCGTCTGCAGAGATGCAGCGCTCCAGCAGGTGGAAAATGTCGCGTTTCTGCTGAAACGCGTCAAACAGGCTACGCAATTTGCTGACATCACCCAGATCCGCATGTTCCATGAGATTGGTCTCTCCCGCCATCACCATGCTGTCTCCCTCATCATCCTCTGAATCTGCCGGCCCAAAGACCTGACCGGCCACATCGATCATGCGCTGCATGGAATTACTCATGTCCTCGCGTGTTCGTTCCAGATCCTGGCGCAGCCGGTCCCGTGCTTCAACCAGTGGACGGCCCAGGTACTCGGCGTTGAGTTCCCGGGCGAACTCAGCCAGTTCTTCCTTTGTGTAATCACGCTCTACATGAATTATCCGATTCTGCACGTCATCGTCACTGATGATCAGGATAACCAGCACCCGGCGGTCGGACAGTGGCAGAAATTCCACCTGCTGAAGCGGCTTCTCCTCTCGCCTCGGCACGGTCACCATGCCGGCCATGTGCGTGAAACCAGACAGGTAATTGGATGCGATCTTGACCAGCGCCTGATCATTCAATGACGGATCGAGCAATGTCCTGATGTGTTCTACCGTGCCCTCTTCCGGCGGCTTTATCTCCAGCAATCTGTCCACGAACACGCGCAGCGCCGCGGATGTCGGCACCCGTCCTGCCGATGTGTGCGGTGATTTCAACAGACCCATTTCTTCCAGGTCACCCATCACATTGCGCACTGAGGCCGCACTGATATCGATTCCGGGCAGCCTGGATAGCGTACGCGAGCCGACAGGTGTACCCTGCTCTATGTAATGATCCACCAGCAGCTTGAGGATATGTTGCTCGCGTTCGGTGAATTCATACACCGGATTTGCTGTCATGCAATCTGCCTCATTATCGAAAACGTGATCACTCGAGCGACAATGGCGCTGCGATCGTCATCACTGACGATAAACTAAGGCCCAATTCGTTTCCGATCAAGCGTTTAATTCCCCAATGCCACGTAAAACCACACGATCCGTACAAATAGGTTCAGTGACCATCGGCGGATCTGCACCCATCGTGGTCCAGTCCATGACCAATACCGATACAGAAGATAGCATCCGCACGGCGGCTCAGGTCGCTTCTCTGGCACGTGCAGGCTCTGAACTGGTTCGCATTACCGTCAACACCGAAGCAGCCGCCAATGCGGTACCGGAAATACGTGACCGACTTCTGGCGATGGACGTGGATGTGCCACTGGTGGGGGATTTCCATTTCAATGGACACAAGCTGCTCGCCGCCGTACCGGACTGTGCGACGGCGCTGGCCAAATACCGCATCAACCCGGGAAACGTGGGCCGGGGCGCCCGTCGTGACGAGCAGTTTGCGCAGATGATCGAGATCGCGGCACGACACGACAAACCGATAAGAATCGGCGCCAACTGGGGTAGCCTGGATCAGGATCTGCTGGCCAGGATGCTCGATGACAATGCCACCCGCCCTCACCCCAAGCCACTCGAGCAAATCAATCGGGAAGCTGTCATCAAGTCCGCGCTGGACAGTGCGGCACGTGCCGTCGAGCTCGGCCTGCCCCGCAACAGAATCATTCTTTCCTGCAAGATGAGCCGTGTACAGGACCTGATCCAGGTGTACCAGGTCCTGGCAGATCAGTGTGACTACGCACTGCATCTTGGCCTGACCGAAGCAGGTATGGGCTCCAAGGGTATCGTCGCATCCACCGCCGCACTGGCAATTCTGCTGCAACAGGGCATCGGCGATACCATACGGATATCCCTGACACCCGAGCCCGGTGGAGATCGCACGCGGGAGGTCGTCGTCGCTCAGGAAATCCTGCAGACCATGGGACTGCGCTCATTCACCCCCATGGTGACAGCGTGCCCTGGCTGTGGTCGCACCAGCAGCACCTATTTCCAGGAGCTGGCCAGCCGCATCCAGAGCTTTCTGCGCGACAGCATGCCGGCGTGGAAGGCCGAGCATCCCGGCGTGGCGGACATGTCAGTTGCGGTCATGGGGTGTGTGGTCAACGGGCCCGGAGAAAGCAAGCATGCCAATATCGGCATCAGTCTGCCTGGTACCGGAGAGCGGCCCATTGCTCCGGTATACATCGATGGAGAAAAGGCAATGACGCTCAAGGGAGACCGCATAGCCGAAGAATTCCAGCAGATCGTGTATGACTATGTGCAGACGAATTACCAGCGCAATCATGCCTAGAGCCTGTCCGCCGATGCGCGGCCATCAGGACGCCCCCCCTTTATGAAGCTGCCGGTTCGCCTGGCCTGCGTGGTGCGAAATTGTCCATAGCGCACCATTGAATCTTCCCTGGGACAGGCTGGCGCCGCCGACTCAGGATCTGGCGGCGGTGCAACGAGATTTGAACGGACCAGCACCGACCTCCGGCCGGATTCCTGATTCTGTGGTGATTCTCGGGGCCGGCCTGGCAGGCTGCTGGCTGGCACGACTGCTGGCTGAGCGAGGTATTTCAGTCCGCCTCGTCGAGCAGCGCAGGAAGGTGGCGGGCGGCGCATCCGGAAATCCTGCAGGCATCGTCAAGCCCCACGTCACACGCTCTCCAGCTCCGGCAATGAGTTTTCATGTGGCTGCCCATAGCTGCCTGCTGGAGAAACTGGGGTCATTGGCACGCGATGCAGGCAAGGCCGGTACAGACACTCCCGACCTTACCCCCTGCGGGGTTCTGCAACTGGTCAATGACGGCTACCCGGCATCACCACACTATGCATCGCTGGACAATACGCAGGCCACGGGGATTGCGGGTATTTCCCTGACCGGGAATGCCCTGCATTTCCCTGACAGCGGCTGGCTGAATCCCTCTGCACTGTGTCGTACCCTGGTGTCCCATCCGAACATCGTGCTTAACACCGATCACACCGTCTCTGGTGTTTACCGCCTGGCCGGGGAGCGGAACAGTCGCTGCTGGCGGGTGTGCGTTGTCGGGCACCATGACATCTGCGCATCCAACCTGGTACTGGCCTGTGGCAGTATGCTGAACCGTTTCGAGCAGACAGGCTTTCTGCCAATCATCGCTGCCCGCGGACAGATCAGTCGCTTCAGAGTGCATGCAGGCTCGCCGGTGCCGCGTTGCGTCATCAGTGGCAGGCACTATGTCATTCCGCACGGTGACACGATCCTGGTCGGCGCAACCTTCGACAGGAATGTGGAGGATGAGGCAATAAGGTCGCTTGATCATGAGCGCAATCTGGCGGGCCTCAGGGCAACCCTTCCCTCGCTGCAGGTACACAGGCGACCCCTGGATGGATACGCCGGGGTGCGTGCTACCACACCCGACCGGCTACCGATCGTGGGCCCGGTACCCGACCGGGTACAGATGGATGTGGTCTATGCCGACCTGAAACACGGCAAACCGCTGACACACTACCCTGCATTGCCCTGTGTCCAGGGACTCTATGTACTGGGGGGATTGGGCTCCCGGGGAATAGTCACCGCTCCCCTGGCTGCGAAACTGCTTGTCGAGCTGCTGATGGACCGGCGATCGGCTACCTGGGAAAAATGGGGATCTCTGGTGAATCCTGCCCGGTTCCACATCCGCGACATTCGGCGCGGCATCATTCGCCGGAGTTAACCTGTCGAATTGATGATCATCAAGAGCTTACCGATGATTCTGAATTAGCATATTCTGTCCACTCTTGCGACCAGCAACACAGGTACAGGGAATGCCCTCCACGTCCAATTTATCTACCGGCGATCTGGATTCAGTATTCACACCGCCATCTCACGAGCAATGGCTGGAGGCTGCCCTGGCAGGGCTGTCCGCCGATGATTCACTGGAGGCCATGCAGCATCGCACGCTTGACGACCTGGTTATCCAGGCCCTCTACGATGACTGCCCGGCGGTCACCGGAGAGTCAGTCATGCCGGCTGATCGGCCAGACACCGGCAGTGGCACCACATCCCCGGCATGCCCGTGGGACAATCGCCTGTGTATCGAGGACACGACAGATGAAGCAGTCGCCAATGCCTGTCTGCATCGCGCTCTGCTGGGAGGCAATACATCGGTCGAACTGCATCTCGATGAGACGGCGGATATCGGCAGACTGCTCACGGGTTTCAGGTTTGATCTGGCGCCCGTCAGTTTTCGCGCATCGGCTGACTATCCCGGGGTAACGAGAAACTTCCTGCGCTACGTGAATGATGAATCAATCGATATCAACGAGCTCCGGTGCAGCTTCAACGCAGACCCCATCGGGCAGTGGTTGCGAACCGGTGTCGAACCGGAATCATCGCAGGCAGCGTTACAGGCTCTGGCAAGCTTCAGCGTGGAAACCCGGCGGCAATTGCCTGAGGCCGTGACCGCCCTGGTGGATACGACCATTCACCACAATGCCGGTGCATCTGCTACGCAGGAATTACAGGCCGCCGTGGCCACCGGCACGCTCTATCTCACTCACCTGATGGATGCCGGGATGACATTGCCCGAGGCCAGCCAGTGCATTGACTTCCAGGTGGCCTGTGACGCCGACCTGTTGATGGGGGTGGTAAAACTGCGCAGCCTGAGAATCCTGTGGCAACACGTTCTCCACCTGCACCTGTCGGCGCCGACAGGCGTGACTGATCCGGCAACCACACCCGGTGGCATGCGCATCGTGGTTGAATCCTCACGCCGTTACCTGTCACAACTGGATCCCTGGAATAATCATCTGCGCAATATTATTGCCTGCAGTGCAGCGGCCATGGGCAGCGCGGATGCAATCATCATGCATCCGCATGATCGCATCGGCCGCTGGCAGGCCACTGATGATCCCGACATCGGTGTCCGCATGGCCAGAAATCTGCCCATCATTCTGGAAAGAGAATCCGGACTGACGCTGGTCGATGATCCGTTTTCCGGCTCTTACGCGCTCGAGACGCTGACGGCAGAATTGACCAGGCGAGTGTGGTCAGAACTGTCGGCCATGGGTGAGCTGAATGACTGGCTGGACACCATAGCGTCCGGCCGCTGGCAGAGCGCTGTGGCCGATACGCACGCACGCCGCCTGGCCCTGGTCAACGATGAACAGCAGGTCATCGTGGGTGTCAACCGCTACCAGAACACGGCAGCTGGTACGGCCCGACACCCCGCACAGCCAGCGCCTGTGGTGACCACCTCCTCACCTTGGATCGTCGATCCGAACAGCAAGGCCGTGCTGCAACCGGTTCGCGACAGCGAATCCTTCGAGCAACGATCGTCGGCAACGCAGGGGGCAACGCCATGACAGCCGCATTCGACTTCGGCCAGGCACAGCCCCCCCTTGGCGAGGAGTCGGCAGGGACTCGAACTGCTGGCCGGAACACCGGCAATACTGCCGCAGAGAAGGCAGGCCAGGGCGCGACATCGAGCGCTGTTGATGGCAGGATTACACCCGAAGGCATCACGCTGAAGAGCCGTTACACGCGGCAGGATCGGGAAGCCGAAGCTTATCGGCTGGACTATCCGGGCTTTGCGCCGTTTACACGCGGTCCCTATCCCACGATGTACGTATCCAGGCCGTGGACTGTTCGCCAGTACGCAGGGTTTTCCACGGCAGAGGACAGTAACGCATTTTACAAGCGCAACCTGGCTGCGGGTCAGAAGGGCCTGTCCATCGCCTTCGACCTGCCAACTCATCGAGGGTATGACTCCGACCATCCCAGGGTCACGAGCGATGTCGGTATGGCCGGCGTCGCCATCGATTCCATCCTGGATATGCAGATCCTCTTCGACCAGATTCCCCTGGACAGGATGAGCGTGTCGATGACCATGAACGGTGCGGTATTGCCGATACTGTCCCTGTTCATCGTTGCCGCCGAAGAACAGGGTGTGCCGCCGGAGAAACTCACTGGCACCATTCAGAACGACATCCTCAAGGAATTCATGGTGCGCAATACGTATATCTATCCGCCCGCGCCGTCGATGAAGATCATTGCTGACATATTTGCTTATACGGCAGAGAAAATGCCGCGCTTCAACAGCATCAGTATCTCCGGCTATCACATGCAGGAAGCGGGGGCTACTGCCGATCTGGAGCTGGCGTATACACTGGCTGACGGTGTCGAGTACCTGCGTACCGGAATCGCTGCCGGCATGGACGTAGACACTTTCGCCCCGCGGCTCTCGTTCTTCTGGGCCATCGGCATGAATCACTACATGGAAGTAGCCAAGCTGCGCGCAGCACGGCTGCTTTGGGCGAGGCTTGTAAAGCAATTCGATCCGTCGAATCCGCGGTCCCTGAGCCTGCGAACGCACTGCCAGACTTCCGGCTGGAGCCTCACGGCGCAGGATGTGTTCAACAACGTCACACGGACCGGAACAGAAGCCATGGCGGCAGTTGCCGGTCATACCCAGTCGCTGCATACCAACGCTTTCGACGAGGCACTGGCATTACCCACCGACTTCTCCGCGCGTATTGCGCGTAATACGCAATTGCTGCTGCAGCACGAAAGTGGTCTGTGCAATACCGTTGACCCCTGGGGCGGCAGCTATTTCATGGAAACTCTGACTCGTCAGCTCGCTCACCGGGCCTGGGAGCATATCCGTGAAGTGGAAGACAAGGGTGGTATGGCAAAAGCCATCGAGGCAGGTATTCCCAAATTGCGCATCGAAGAGGCAGCGGCACGAACGCAGGCACGTATCGACTCTGGTGAACAGAGTGTCGTCGGGGTAAACGAACTGGTACTGGAGAACGAGCCGCCTGTCGACGTGTTGAAGGTGGACAATGTCAAGGTGCGTGAGCAGCAGGTGGAACGTCTGCGGCAGCTGCGCAAAACTCGAGACCCTGAGAAACACCGTCGGGCATTGGCCGCACTGACGCAGGCTGCCCGGGAAGGTTCTGGCAACCTGTTGGAACGGGCGGTGGACGCGGCCAGAGCAAGAGCCAGTGTCGGTGAGATTTCCGATGCGCTGGAGGCCATATACGGTCGCCATTCCGCACGCATACAGTCCATACAGGGAGTCTATCTCAACGCCATGGCAGACAACAAACAATTGCCCCTGATAGAACATGCCATGCGGCATTTCATACGGTGCGAGGGTCGGCGTCCACGTATTCTGATAGCAAAAATGGGCCAGGATGGACATGATCGTGGCCAGAAGGTCATTGCAACGGCATTCGCCGATCTCGGCTTCGATGTCGACATCGGCCCCCTGTTCCAGACCCCGGAGGAGGTCGCCCGCCAGGCAGTCGACAATGATGTGCACATGGTGGGTGCCAGTTCCCTGGCCGCAGGCCATCTGACCCTGGTCCCCGCACTCAAGGCTGCACTGGCAGATCTGGGTCGAGACGACATCAGCATCGTAGTGGGTGGCGTAGTGCCACCCCAGGACGTTCCGGCCCTGCTGGAATCAGGCGCTGCTGCGGTGTTCCCACCGGGCACGGTCATCAGCAATGCTGCACTGAGATTGCTGGATTCCCTGTTGGCAACGCTCGAACATCCGCCGGTTCCTGCCATTTCCTGATGGTGAGATCTCGACTGAGCAGTGAGGCCCTGGCCGCCGGCGTACTCGCACGTGAACGGGCGACGCTTGCCCGGGCGATCACCCTGACCGAATCGACTCTGGCCAGCCATCAGGTCCTGGCGCAGGAAGTACTGCAACGATTGCTGCCACGGACCGGCAAGGCCATGCGAGTGGGCATCAGCGGTGTACCCGGAGTCGGCAAGAGCACGTTCATCGAGTCGCTCGGGCTGCGACTGATAGAGCGCGGGCATCGCGTCGCGGTCCTGGCAGTGGATCCGAGCAGCCAGCGTACCGGCGGCAGCATCCTGGGTGACAAGACGCGGATGGCCAGGTTGTCGTTGCTGGGCGAGGCCTTCATCCGTCCCTCCCCTACCGGTGGGCATCTGGGTGGCGTTACCCGGGTTACCCGGGAGTCAATGCTGCTGTGCGAGGCGGCCGGGTTCGATGTCATCCTTGTAGAGACCGTGGGTGTCGGCCAGTCGGAAACCGTCGTCGCCGATATGGTCGACTGCTACCTCGTGTTGATGCTGCCCGGGGCTGGTGATGAATTGCAGGGAATCAAGAAAGGCGTACTGGAACTGGCCGATATCATCGCCGTCAACAAGGCTGACGGATCAACACTTGACGATGCCAGGCAGGCCAGGGCTGCCTATCAGCGGGCCTTGTCCATCCTGCAACCAGCCGGCAGCTGGAAACCCCTGGCACTCACGTGCAGCGCGGTCAGCGGAGACGGGCTCGAGGATCTCTGGGAACAGGTCCGGGCACATCGGCGTCAGCTGATCGACAGCGGAGAACTGGTCGCGCGTCGCGAGCAGCAACTGGTACGCTGGATGTGGTCGATGGTCGATCAGATGGTACTGGCCTCATTACGGGACAGGTCCGAACTGCAACCATTGATCATGGAATCCGAACAGGCGGTACGGCAGCAAAAGATGACGGCACTGCAGGCGGCTAATGCACTGATCAAGGCCTGGCGAGGGTCTCACACGCATCCGGTCTCTTCTCCTGAACCAACACCCAGGGCGCCGTAACCACACACCAGAACTCAGGCTCCCGACTGCTCCAGTCGCGTGCGTCATCATCACTGGCTCGGCGCAGGATACCGCCGTCGAGCCACGTCTGCAGCAACTGCGTATCATCCCTTGCCATACAGGCAGCTGCTTCCACCAGATCAAGTTCCAGCGAGACATGGATAACGACACCTCGCGCGAAATGCCGTACCAGCTCTGACCAGGCAAGAATCGCAGTTTCGCTGTTCAGGCGTGCGGAAAGTTCTGCCGAGTCCTCAAGCTGCCGAGTGTCGATCGGTTTTTCCTCGGTCATGACATGACTATTTCATCTGCCGGATGAAATCATCGGAACGGGCAATGGACTGATTCATGCGCTCGACGAGAATGCTGATATCGCCTTCCAGCTCATTGAACGTGACTTTCAGCGAGCCCACGGCCTGTGCATTCAAATTGTGCTTCAGGTACAACACATTGTCATACAGCGTTGTCAGGACTGGCTGCATGCTGGCTTCCGCCTGTTTCATGCTCTTGATCATTCCCTGGTACCTGGCTTCCGTGTCACGCAGCTTGTTTTCGCTGTCGCGGCGTAAAACGGGATCGCTATAGGCGTTGATCTCCTTGCGCCACTCTGCAAACAGATCCCCGGCGACCTCTTCCACCTCCTCGATCTGTTCCGATACTTCATCTGCCGCATCCTTGCTGTCCTCGTACTCATCGCTCAATCGATCATAAGCCTTTTTCAGATTGGTATTCTCGATGTTGACAATGCTGCCGAAACGCTCGAGAGCATCCTTGAACGCTTCCTGCGCGTCCTTCTGTGCATCCCGTGCATCCTTGACATTACCGACCAGCAGATCACGCTTGTGGATACCTATCTTTTCCAGCGTGTTGTACTTGATGGTGGAACAGCCAGCCAGCAGAAGGACACTTGCTGCCGCCAGTACCGTGATTTTTGTCAAACGCATAGTGCTCACTGCCTGCGGAAATTGGTGCAGATACTATCATGCACTCCCGCTCGGACGAACTCCTTGGTGCGGGCTTACAAATGTTAACCTCGATGAGAGAATAATATCCTGCGCAGACCCGGGAACAACCAGACCACTCGCCCAACACTGACCGTTGGACCAACCACTTCCAGCAAGACGTTTTTCGGACATCTTCCATGAAACTCTGTGATTCCATACGCACTATTCCGGACTTTCCCAAACCAGGGATACAGTTCCGGGATGTCACCACGCTGTTTGGCGATGCCCGCGCGTTTCGCATGGCCATCGATCACCTGTTGCACCCGTTCGCTGGAGATCGGATCGACAAGGTCGCGGCTCTGGAAGCCAGAGGTTTCATCATGGGTGGAGCCATTGCTCACCAGTTGTCGGTGGGATTCGTGCCAATTCGAAAATCCGGCAAACTGCCCGGACCTCGCATGAGTGAGAATTACACGCTGGAATATGGTGAAGCGACCATGGAGTTACATGAGGGTGCACTGCAAGCGGGCGAGCGGGTTCTGCTGGTGGACGACCTGATAGCCACCGGCGGTACGTGTGAAGCAGGCATCAAGCTGATCAGACGTGCAGGCGCCATCGTCATCGGCAGCGCGTTTATCATTGATTTACCTGCCCTGGGTGGTCGGATACGAATCGAAGCGATGGATGTGCCGGTACACGTGCTGTGCGAATTTGATGGCGACTGATCCTGCCGTGCACTGGTATGTGGATGGTGTGGACCTCATATCTCCACATCAGGTCATCGGTCCTGGCGTTCAACTGCCTTGGGTAGGGTGCCCCGTTTGCCCAATACACCGTCCATGACTCTGGAAAGCGATCGTATGACGGCCGCTTCGTCGCTTTTCCGGCGCAGCTCCAGCAGACTGCTGGACAGCGAATCTCCGATACGAATATAGGGCCGGATGTTTTCCAGTGTGACGGGACCGATTCCTGACACCTCCAGCAGTTGCTCGATGCTCTGGAACGGGCCGTTGAGTTGACGCCATGCCACGATGGCCCGTGCCTTGCTCGGCCCGATTCCCGGCAACGCCTCAGCAAGCTCCATTTCCGTCGCACTGTTGATATCGACGCTACCCTGCAGTGTCACCGACACATCGTCCTGGCCGGTGTCAGTACCAGGATTTTCGGTCCCGGCCACGGGAGATTCACCCACCCCGACCCCGGTGATTGCAGGCGGGCTTCCTGATGCGGTCTCTGCTGAGGTGCCTGGAGAATTCCGTGGCAAAGCTCCCGGCAATGCATGATTCCGGCGCCCGCCACTGGCAGTATGGGTATCGTAATGCAATCTCGTCCCGTCGACGGAAAGTGACGGTCCTGCGTCTGCATGGACCATCTGCACGACGGAGATCAGTGACAACAGCACACAGCGCCATTGCATACAGGCGCTCATCAGACTGGTAGAGGAAAAACGCTGGGCGATCATGGCGACATCCTTGTCGGGTTCATATCCGATGCAGGTCATCGTGCTACGCGGGGTCAGGAACGACAAGCCCTGAACGCCTCCCTGCTGTCATTTTGAACAGTGGCGCCATCTCCCAGGACTCCACTGCGGGGGCAGCGGCGGGTCCTGCCGGTCTCCCGCTAACCTCTGTCCGGCAGCAGGTCCTGCCGGTCTCCTCCGTGAGCTGTTGTATCAGCAGCAGATCGATGCCAGTCGTCCTGCATGGCCTGACGGATGATCAGGAGAATGGCCAGCTGTGTGCCGAAAATCAGTGACGCCAGCAGCAGGTGAAGGGGTTGCGAAAACAGGGGCAGGTGCAATCGATCCATGCTCATGCCAATGGCGATGGTACCAGCCAGAAAAGCAGCCAGTGCAATGCACAGGCGTCGCAATATGGCTGACTGGGAATGGTTTAGTACGGCAATGACCAGCCAGCCGTTGAGCAACACCAACACGATGGCGTAGTACTTGTGTATGGCGAATATCAGCGGCAGGTTCTCGATCCAGAGATGTCGATTGACATAATTACTGCTATGAGCGATCAGATCCACAGCCTCGCGCACCTGTGTACCCATGACCAGTTGCAGCAATCCTGCCACCATGGCAATGGTCATCACCGGATAAAAATGGCGCGGAAGCCTGTCCATGCGGACATCCCGGTAGCGGTGACGGGCGGAGCGCACCAGCGCGGCGATGAGAATCCCGACAATGACCTGGGCAAGGAGCATGTGAATCGTGATCATTCCCGGGTGCAGATTCGTGGCTACCACTCGAGAACCCAGCCAGCCCTGCACCCCGACCAGTAGAAAACCGGACAGTGCGAACCAGAATACCCGCGGCTCTCGTCGGCGATAGGGCAGGGAGAACAGCACGGTGGCGAAGATGGTCAGACCGGTGAAGACCCCCAGAAGTCGATTGAGGTATTCAGTCCAGGTCTTGCGCACGTTGAAGCCAGTCTCGGCATATCCCCTCTCGGCGTAGATCCTCTGGTAGTCGTCCGGTAATTGGGACTCGCTGGTTGGCGGAATCCACTGGCCGAAGCAGGTCGGCCAGTCAGGACAGCCCATACCTGCGCCGGTTGCCCGGACGATACCTCCCACCAGAATCAGCGAAAAAATGGTGGTCACCGTGATGGCTGCGCACCACCAGAAGCGACGCTGGTCTGACTGGCTGGGACGGACGGGTTGCACGGATGGGGAACACTCACGGGAAACGAGTCTCATTTTACGTCATCCACACGTTTTGGCGCAGGAGATATGAAATTGTCGCTGTCTGGCTGAACCGTGAACGCACGGGTAGCCCATAAGCGTGCCAGCCGCCTATACTATTATCATGGACAGACGGTATTTCAATTCCCTGTGCACAGCCCTGTTGGCCGCTGCGACCAGTCCTCATGCCTTCGCTGCCGGCAATCATGTTCCCTACCCGAAGAGCAGCCTGGTATATGCAGATGACAGCGACGTATCGTTGGATACACTGGAAGCCGGCAGGGCCTACATTTTCGGCTACCCCTATGTCACGACTCCGTGCTTTCTGATACGACTGGGCAAATCGGCGCCCGCCAGGGGATCCTGGCCCGGAGGCCTGGACTCTGACCAGTCGGTCGTCGCCTTCTCGGCGATCTGCAGCCACAAGATGTCGCACCCGGCCAAGCCGATCAGTCACATTTCCTACCGCCCGCGGACCATCACGTACCATGATGACAGCGGCCGCAGGCACACCGGGGACGGACTGATCAGTTGCTGTTCGGAACGCAGCGTTTACGATCCGGCAACCGGTGCCGGTGTTCTCGCAGGGCCAGCACCTGCCCCGCTGGCTGCCATCGTGCTGAACAGCGACGAGGCGGGCAGGTTGAGCGCCGTCGGGAGCTCCGGGCCTGATCAGTACGATCGATTCCTGAGTAAATTCGGATTCAGGCTGGCCATGGAATATGGCGTGACCGATGTGCGTGAACGTGCGGGCGAACGTGCAGTGGTGGTGCCAGCCGACGAATTCTCGCACCAGCAGGTGCTCTGTTGAATGGCGCTCGCGCCATCAAGCAGCTCAAGAAACTGCCGCTGGTCCAGAGCATCGATGATCAGCTCTGGATACAACTGTCGCCACTGATCAGTTTTACCGATCTTGCAGAAGGTGAGACGCTGTTCACTGCCGGACGGGAAAGTCAGAACCTGTACGTGGTGGTTGATGGGGAACTTGGACTGTATATGCCGTGCAGCGATTCCCGGGAGACCTACTATCTGCAATCGCGCAAAAAAGGTGAGACTGCCGGTGACTTTGCAGTACTCAATGGGGGCGATCACCTGGTCACTGCCATCGCCGTCAGGAAAACCCGTATCGCCATGTTTCCGCGGTATGCATTCGAGCTACTGACCAATCTGGATTCGGGCATCCTTGCACATGTCTACGATGTGGCAGCCGCGCTCTCCAGGCGGGTGACCCTGGCCCGTGCCTACCTCGAGCTGTTCGGTGATCTCAGCAACAAGCTGATGGAAAAACTGCTGGAAAAAACCATAGTTCGCCATTATCACAGCGGACAGGTTCTGTTCCGCGAAGGGGATTTGCCGGATGGACTCTACGTTATCGTATCCGGCAAGCTGATCGTCGAGTCCACGACTGCCCAGGGCACCCAGCGGCGAATGGCTGAAGTCCAGGCACCAGAGACGGTTGGCGAACTGGCTTTGCTGGCTGACACGCATCGCAGCGGCACGGTCACTGCGGCCAGGGAATCCACGGTTGCGCTGTTGAACCGGGAAAGCTTTGACCTGCTGATCGCGCCGCATGCCATCATGCTCAAACGCCTTTCGCGGCTGGTGGTTCGCCGGCATATCGCCAATGCCCGACAGGAAACGGCTGTTGCGTCCGATACCAACTTTGTCATCATTCCCCTGGACTCGCGCCTGCCCCTGCGGCGCTTTGTGCATCAATTGAAAAGCAGCATGCGCGAACTTGGCACCACCCTCGCGCTGGATTCACGCAGCTTCGATACGCTGTACGGGCGCACGGGTGCCTCGCAGACCGGCGTCGACAACATGTTCAATTCGGCCGTCGCAGAGTGGCTGGACGACAAGGAGAACCGCCTTGATTCTCTGATCTATGTGGCCGATCGCCAGTGGAATTCGTGGACGCGACGCTGTGTGAATCGTGCCGATCGCATCGTGCTGCTTGCCAATGCCCTGCCGGAGAACGACCCGGGTCTCCGGCAGATGGAAATACAGCTCGAAACCTTGTTCAGTAACCTGAGCATTCGACCACGAGTGGATCTGGTTTTGCTCCATCCCAGCAATACGCACTTTCCGACTGGTACCGCAAGCTGGCTGGACAAACGACGTCTGGATGCGTTCTATCACGTGCGCATCAATGATCCCTTGCACTTCGGGCGACTTGCCAGGCGCCTGCGCAACCTTGCGCGAGGCATCGTGTTCAGCGGCGGCGGTGCGCGAGGCTACGCCCATCTGGGCGTGCAGAGGCTTATCGAGGAACATGACATACGCATCGATTACATAGGTGGTTCGAGCATGGGCGGTTTGCTGGGCGCGGCTATGGCCATGGGCCGAGACTACGAAAACATCCGGATGCTGTCCGCCACCTTCGCCAACAAGCAGGCTCTGTACGACTACACCCTGCCCCTGGCATCATTGATGAAATCCGCGAAACTCACCCGATTCTGCCAGAGCGTCTACCGCGATACCCGAATCGAGGACCTTTGGACACCGTTTTTCTGTGTGTCATCCAACCTGGCCGACGGGCGCGAAGTAATTCATGATCGAGGTCCACTGTGGAAAGTGGTGCGCAGCACCATATCCCTGCCCGGCGTCTTTTCTCCGGTCCCCACCACCAATGGAGACCTGCTGATCGACGGTGCCGTTCTCAATACCTTTCCAGTGGATGTCATGCATGATCGTCTGGGTGGAAACGGCAATATCATCGGTGTCAATGTGAGCCATATTCCCGAACAGTTTCATTACTATGACTTCGGTACCAGCCTGTCCGGCTGGCAGGTCCTGCTATCCCGTATCAATCCATTCGTCGACCGGATTCGTATTCCGCGCATTGCCGAGACGCTTCTCAGGGCCACGGACATCAAGAGCATCGAGCGGCTCAACGAAGCCAGGGACTCTCTGGAGGTGCTGGTGGAGCCAAATGTCCGGTCGATATCACTGCTGGATTTCAAGTCCTACGAGCAGATCAGTGAACTGGGGTATGCGGAAGCCAGACGGGTTTTCATTCGCCACGGGTTGTGCCCGGACACGGTGAACACTGACGAGTCGATGGTCTGGAGTCCAGATGAGATCCTGACTACTTCAACAGGGACTTCATAGGCGAATCATCCGCAGCCAGGTCGCGGGCCGAATGTCCGCTACGATTCTGCAGGTCCGGATCTGCCCCATGAGCAAGCAGCAGTTCAACCATCTGCACATCGACTGCAGAGACAGCATGATGCAAGGAGGTATTGCCGTACTCGTCCCTGGCATTGACCTGTGCACCAGGCAGTGAGAGTAGAAACGATGCGACGTCGAGGTGCCCGTTCTCCACGGCACGCATCATTGCGGTGAAGCGGTACACGTCCCGAACCTGCGTATCTGCACCCTCAGCAACCAGCCATCGAAGCATGGCGAGGTGGCCCTTGGCTGCGGCAATCATTACCGCGCTCCAGCCATTGGACCCGATGACATGGATGTCGGCGCCTCGCTCGAATAGCCAGTGCGCCACTGATTGCCGGTTGCCCAGGACCGCGAACATGAGAGCCGTACCGTTGGTTACCGTGGTAGCGTTGATGCGCGCACCTGCATCAGACAGCGTTTTGACCAGTTGCAAATCGCCCTGTTTACTGGCAACCATCAGTGCAGTCTTGCCGTTACTGGCGGTGATATCCAGTAGTTGCCGTGCATCGTATCGCTCGATCATCGCCGCCAACTGCGCTACCTGATCTGTTCCGATAGCGCGCACCCAGCGCAGTCGTGCCGCTGAGTCGAGGACAGGTCCGAGCGCCCTGTTGTATACGGCCGTTTCGCCTGTTGTGGTCGCGGTGCCGCCGACGGATGCCATCAACAGACCGGCCAGAAGTATCGAGTAGCGAACACATCGAACAACCGGTTTCATCCCTGCCACGAACCCGGTCATTCTTTGCAGCTTAACTGCAACGAGGAGACAACATCCATAAACACCTTGTCCGGGTCGTAGTGACCAGTCAGGCGAATGAGGGCATCCCTGCCGACGGCTTCATCGAGCAGCTGACGGATTCCCTTGCGCATGGCCTCACTGACCGGGATGCGTTGCCGATACAGAACGCGGCAGTACTCATCGCCGATGAACAGCAGCATCTCCTGCTGCTCGCTGATCAGCTTGATGGTGTCGAAATGGGAGGGACTGTGGCCGGTTATGAACAGCAAGGTGCCGCGACTGGGTTCGACTGGCGTTCGGATGTCGATACCTATCTCGATCAGAGTACCCTTTTCGTGCTCATGCAAATCTGCATCGATTGCCACCGAAAACGGCCCACCTGGCAGTTTGCCATTCCGCAGGCAAGCGGCATCTGCAGGCAGTACGAAAAAAATCGCGGCTTGCCATTGCCCGTCATCCATCCGGATGGGCACACAGCTCACTGTCACATTGGACTCGTGCAGCAGAACGATGACGTCATCTGGAAATCGATCTTCGGAAGGTGGTACGGCAGACACGGTATCCATATCCTGCAACTGGTCGAGCGTCAGACGATACCACTCTGCCCGGTGGACGGTGAAGTGCAACCAGCACAAGCCTCGCCCGAACCGGCCCTGCAGGACGGATCAGCCCGGCCCCCTGGGCTTACGGGCAAGGGCAGGCGTGAGAACACCAACTCATCTCGCCTCTAACTATCTGCTGGCAGTCGCTGGCCTGGAGCGTGCCTGGTTGGCAGATCGGGATGGGCTGTGCGATTCACCTGGCTCGATGATCTTGCCCTTTGCCTGCAGCTCTTCATACCATTGATCGTGATGCTGTTTGGCCCACTCAGTCGAGACATAACCGGTTGCCATCCCCTCAAATGCGCCTTCGGTCCCTGCAGTCCCGATATAGATATGGCCCAATGCTATTGCCGCCCACACCAGCGACACTACGGCATGAACCATATTCGCCTGCTGCATTTGCACCCTGGAGCCTTCGGTAAATGGAAGAAACTCGGCCCAGGCAGGAATGGCGATGCCATAGGCTGGTGCCACCATGATCAGCCCGGTGAGGCAAACAGCCAGGCCCGCGACGGCTACCAGCCAGAACCAGATTTTCTCGCCACCGTTCATGCGACCTGCCGGAGGGTGGCTGCGAGTCAGCAGTCCACCGCCCTGCTTGAACCATTTCAGATCTGTTGCATTGGGAATGTTGTACCAGATCCACAGCACGATCATCAGGATGATACCAACGGTGAATACAGGGCCTATGACATTGTGCACCGTGATCGACACCTGCGCCCACGTGGCAAACCCTGCCTTGCCCAGCAACGGAATCAGCAGTGTCCTGCCAATCAGCATGCTCAGACCGGTTACGGCAAGGATGATGAAGGATATGGCGGTTATCCAGTGAACCGTTCGATCCAGCCAGCTCCAGCGCTTGATCCTGCGTCCGGAACGAGGCTCGTCCAGCCGGTTACGACCGTGAATCAGGTGATACAGCAGGATGATGACGAACATACCCACCATACCCCAGGGCAGATACCTGGCAATGGTTCCCTCTCGCAGAGCCTGCCACCGTGTTCCACCCGGTGCTATGAGAACACCCGCCTCCTGTCCCGTGACAGCGGTATACCCGTTGACGCCATCCGCCACTGCCCGCCAGTAATTCGAGCGCGGATTGACCGCTGAGCCGGCATCCTGAGCGAGGGCATCGGCACCCAGAAAATGCACACTGTAACCGCCCAGTGGCAGGATGAAGGCCAGGCCCAGTATCGCCAGCAAGCCATAGGTGGTTAACCTGCGTTTCCTGGCAGGACTCATTTTCTGCCGCTCCGATGCAACCGTCGGTGCGTCTGTATGCTGATGCGTCTGCACTGGTTCAACCCTCCGTGTAAGCGGTGTCCCAACCCCAGGTCTGTGGCCGGCCACCACGACGCAGAACGCGCTCACGGTAGATGTCGGCTATCTCGTCCCCGTCTCCGGCTATCAGAGCCCGCGTAGAACACATCTCGGCACACAATGGCAGTTTGCCTTCGGCTATGCGATTGCGACCGTACTTCTCATACTCGGCGTCCGACAGATCGGCCTCTTCGGGACCACCCGCACAGAATGTACATTTGTCCATCTTGCCTCGAGCACCAAAGGAGGATTGCTGAGGGTATTGCGGGGCACCGAACGGACAGGCGTAGAAACAGTAACCGCAACCTATGCAGAGGCCCTTGTCATGCAGCACGATGCCATCGTCGGTGGTAGTAAAGCAGTCCACCGGGCAGACTGCCTGGCAAGGTGCATCGGTACAATGCATGCACGCTACGGAAATCGATTTCTCTCCGGGTTTTCCGTCGTCGAGTGTCACCACCCGACGTCGGTTTACGCCCCATGGCACCTCATGCTCATTCTTGCACGCGGTTACGCAACCATTGCATTCGATACAACGCTCGGCGTCACACAGAAATTTCATTCTTGCCATTGTCGTATCCTCCTCAGGCTGCGGTTATTTTGCAGAGCGAGCACTTCGTCTCCTGCATCTGGGTAACGGAATCGTAGCCGTATGTCATGGTGGTGTTATCGGCTTCACCCCGAACATAAGGCGCCGCACCTTCGGGGTACTTGTCCAGCAGATCCTTGCCCTGGTACATGCCGCCGAAGTGGAAAGGGGTGAATACGACACCCCGGGCGACCCGGTCCGTGACCATGGCCTTGATATGAATCCTGCCGCCTTCCGGACCCTCCAGCCAGACCATCTGGCCATCCCTGACGTTGATGTCGTTGGCATCCGCCTGGTTGATCTCCACGAACATGTCCTGCTGTAGTTCGGCAAGCCAGGGGTTGGACCGCGTTTCTTCACCACCACCTTCGTACTCCACCAGACGACCACTGGTGTGAATGAGCGGAAAGTCTTTCGAGTAGTCCTCTGCCTGGATGGAGCCATATCGCGTCGGCAGACGGTAGTGGGACTTTCTGTCCTCGTAGGTCGGGTAGTCGTCGACCAGGTCCCGGCGGGAGGTATACAGCGGCTCACGGTGCACAGGCACCGGATCCGGAAAGGTCCAGACCGTGGCTCGCGCCTTGGCATTACCGAACGGGGCACATCCATGAGCGATGGCTACCCTCTGGATGCCGCCGGACAGGTCAGTTTTCCAGTTCTTGCCCTCGGCCGCCGATTGTTCATCGGCCGTCAGATCACTCCACCAGCCCAGTGTCTTGAGCATGTCGGCGGTGAATTCCGGGTATCCGTCTTCGATTTCTGAGCCGACAGACCAGGAGTCTTCAGCCAGCAGATTCTCGCCATTACGCTCCACACCGAACCGCGCGCGGAAGTTCAGGCCGCCTTCAGCCACCGGCTTGCTCGGATCATAAAGGTTGGGCGTTCCGGGATGGCCCATCTCTGCCGAACCCCAGCAGGGCCATGGCATGCCGAAATATTCACCGTCCAGTGGACCGCCCTTGGCTTGCAGGGTGGTCTCGTCGAAGGTTGCGCGATGTTCCATGTGAGCCTTGATGCGCTCGGGGCTCTGGCCGGTGTAACCGATTGTCCACATGCCCCTGTTGAACTCACGGGTGATGTCTTCGATCAGCGGCTCTTCGCCATTGACTTCGATATTCCTGGTCAACTCCTCGCCAAAACCGAGCTTGCTGGCAAACTTGTACATGATGGTGTGATCCGGCAGGGCTTCGAACAGCGGATCGATGATCTTGTCACGCCATTGCAAAGAGCGATTGGATGCCGTTACCGACCCATACGTTTCAAACTGGGTAGCCGCCGGGAGCAGATACATGCCGTCCTTGCGATCCGGCAGTACAGCGGTGTGCGTGGGATATGGGTCGATGACGACCAGCAGTTCCAGTTTTTCCATCGCGAGCTTCATCTCCGGCCCACGGGTCTGCGAGTTGGGCGCATGGCCCCACAGCACCATTGCCCGGATGTTGTCCTTCTGCGCGATGTTCTCCTTGTCCTCGAGTACCCCGTCAATCCAGCGTGACACCGGCATGCCAGCCGTGTTCATCGGCTTCAGATCCTTGTCACCGCTCTTTTCGTAGGAGCCCTGGTCGAATCGATTTCTGATCCAGTCGTATTCCAGGTCCCAGACGCCCGACCAGTGTTTCCAGGCACCTTCAGACAGGCCGTAATAACCAGGCAGGGTATGTGATAGAACGCCCATGTCAGTGGCGCCCTGTACGTTGTCATGCCCCCTGAAGATGTTGGCACCGCCACCGGACACACCGATGTTGCCCAGCGCAAGCTGTAATACACAATAAGCGCGAGTATTGTTGTTGCCGATGGTGTGCTGCGTGCCGCCCATGCACCAGACGATGGTTCCGGGCCGATTCTCGGCCATGGTCTGCGCTGCCTGCTTCAGTTGAGCTTCCGGAATTCCTGTTACGCGTTCGGCTTCGGCAGGGTTCCATTTCGCCACTTCCGTGCGAATGTCATCCATGCCGTAAACACGCTGACGGATGTACTCTTTATCCTCCCATTCATTTTCGAAGATGTGCCACAGAATTCCCCAGATGACCGGCACGTCAGTACCCGGGCGCATCTGGATGAATTGATCCGAATGGGCTGCCGTGCGGGTGAATCGCGGATCGACCACGATCAGCTTCGAGCCATTTTCCTTGGCCTTGAGGATATGCTGCATAGCCACTGGATGTGCCTCTGCGGCGTTGGAGCCGATAAAGAACATGGCCTTGGACTTCTGCATGTCATTGTAGGAGTTGGTCATGGCGCCGTAACCCCAGGTATTGGCAACGCCAGCTACCGTGGTGGAATGACAAATGCGCGCCTGGTGATCGACGTTGTTGGAACCCCACAATGCGGCAAACTTGCGGAACAGGTATGCCTGCTCGTTGTTGTGCTTGGCAGAACCCAGCCAATATACCGAGTCGGATGTGGATTCCTCACGAATCTTGAGCATCTGGTCACCGATCTCGTTGATCGCCTGTTCCCAGGACACCCGCGTCCACTGGCCGTCTACCAGCTTCATGGGGTATTTCAAGCGTCGTTCACCGTGCCCGTGTTCACGCAGTGAGGCTCCCTTGGCACAGTGGGCTCCCATATTGATAGGTGAATCGTAGTCGGGTTCCTGCCCGGTCCACACGCCATTCTGGATCTCGGCTATGACGCCGCAGCCGACTGAACAGTGTGTGCAGATCGAATGAACCTCGGTGGTTTCCACCCCTGCCTTCGCGTAGGTATCGGCCGCTCTTGCCTTCTTCAGCATCGAGGGTCCGGCGCCAATTGCCAGCGCTGCTCCACCTGCCGTGATACCGGAGTTCTTGAGGAAGTTTCGACGATTCACGGTCACACCCAGCAGTCCCGTGGACGATCCGGCAACGGTTGCCGTCGAGGTGCTGTCGACCTGCCCGACTATCTTGCGCTTGAGTTTCATGGTTCTCTCCTACAGATTTCAGTTGGCCGAATGAACTAGAATCGAGCGCGTGAGTAATACTTCTTCACATGCTCGGTGAGTTCATAGCCCTTGCTGTCAGTGGGTAACTGAACCGCTTCCACGACCTCGGTGCCGGTTTCGCTGCCGAGCGCCGTGCCACTGGCGACTGCACCCCCGGCGACCGCAGCACCCTGCAGAAAACCGCGTCGACCCGCATCGATGAATTTTGCCTGTTGCTTCTCAGTCATTCATTTGTCCTCATCAAATGGCCCCGAGGGAGCCCTGTCGCATAGTCTTTCAGCTCTGCATGTCCAGCAGCTGCTGTTCGAAATCAAAGAAACTCTCACCGAAAAAGCCGACGGAGCGGTAGAAATGGGCAGAACTGGCATGTTGCATATCGTTGAAGAACCGTGTCACCCAGGGTGACAGGTGATCATTGAAGAATGCCTGCTGGGTTTCCAGTGGAATTTCATCCGCGTTGCGTATGATCAACGCCATGGCATCGCACAGGGCAGCCACATGATCTTCAGTTTCGACGATACCCTCCTGTCGTTCTATACCCAGCCTGCGCAAATCACCGCGTAACACCGCCAGCGGTTTTTCCATCAGGAACCCTGTCATGTACCAGGACCCGAACGGCACCAGCTCACCGCGCCCCACGCCGATCAGCAACGAAAAATATTCTCCACGGACCGCCTCGAGGTCGGCTTTGATGGCGGCCTGCCTCATCAATTCCCAGCCCATGGCAATCCGTCCTTCGCTGGTGTCGACCTCACCGATCGACCGCAAGCGCTCCAGCACCTGTCCCTCAGGCTCTCGTGCCAGCAGGCTGGCCAGCAGCTCATAGACGCCTGCACGCATCGACTGCGCCTGATCCCGGAGAAATTCCTCCTCACTGGTGACGCTGAGAACCGGATGCTCACTGGTCATAACATTCATTCCATATAGTGTCGGATAGCCTCGAGGCGATCACAAGCAGTGTCAAGAAAATAAGCCCTGATCCAACGTGGTCAGAGCAATCGCGGCAGATACGCCCCAGAAGCCGCCATCGGTGCAAAATGTCCCACTTTTTTGCACCGATTTCGGGCGACATTACGTGACCTGCCGGCTGTCCGGAATACCTTCACACCGTAGCAAGCCGTTGCAGACTGCACGCAGCGGACAGGACGTCAGCCACGATCCTGATGAACCTCGATCCCGCCTGCGTCCTCTTCAAACATGTCGCGCACACGACAATCACCGCACAGACGAAGTCGTCGCCTGGCCTTTTCATCCTGGAACATCCAGTGCCCGGCGAGCTTTTCACTCATGTTGTCGATCATTGCCTGCGTGGTGAAGGCTGTATGGCAACGAAGACAATGGAATGGTTGTTCCTCATGCAGGGTCTCGACCCGGCGCGCTGCAACACTGTCCCAGGTATAACGTGCCTCCAGCGTAATGGCCGACTCGGGACAGGCCGCCTCGCACAGACCGCATTGCAGGCAGTTGGACTCGACAAATCGCAACGCCGGACTCTCCTGGCCGTCCTGAAGGGCACTGGCCGGACACGTAGACACGCACGCCATGCACAGGGTACAGGCCTGTGTGTCTACCTTGATCTGGCCGAAAGGCGCGCCCTCCGGCAGAGCGACGGCTGAGCTGGCAGAACCGGCGTGTTCCCACAGCGTATCCAGCGCCAGTCGAATAGTCTGCCGCTTGTCATTGTGAGTTGAAAAATAGCCAGGCGTCAGTGTGTCCAGGGGTGACGGTGTCGATGCCTGTTGAGCACGCTGTCCATCCAGCCAGGCACCCAGCTCCGCAGATGAGACCAGCTGCACGGGAAAATCCCGGATACCCAGTGCCGCCAGCAATGGGCGCAGCCAGTGCAACTGTGCCTCCAGCGCCTGCCGGTTGGGATCGTCTTCTGGCGCGTCGAGCACGACGACGACAGAAGGTGCCGATGCCGCCAGCATCGCTAGCCAGTAATCAGGGCCGAAAGCGGACACCTCTTCGACCAGCAGTGGTAGCACTTCATCCGGAAAGATGGCCTGTTGCACCGCTGATTCAGTACCTTCGGTGTGCAGTAGGATGGTCCGTCTACCCTGTTCTTTCAGCAACCGCCGTGTGCGTTCGATGGCATCCGCCGGTCGCGGATAGGCGTAGGTCATGGCACCGCTGGGGCATACCGTTGCACAGCTGCCGCAGCCCTGGCACAGAAACGGATCAACTGATATGCCGTCACCACTGGGTGTGATCGCACCGGTTGCACAACTCTCGATACAGCGGCTGCACCCATCCAAAGCGCTGCGACTGTGAGCACAAAGCCCGGCCGAGTAGTTGAAATAGCGCGGCTTTTCAAATTCTCCCTGCAGATCACCAAGCGTCTGGATTGCATCGACGATTGCCTGTTCGGAAGTCGCGTGCACATAACCGAATGGCGGCAGCCTCATCGACAGCACAGGCGACTCGGACAGATCCAGAACGACATCGAAAAGGCCGGATTCCCGGTAGACAGACACGCCAATATCCAGCGCGGAGTCCGGATCACCCGAATTCGCCGGTACCAGTGCACGATAGGCGCCCAGGTGACCACTCAGAGCAAGCCGCGGGACGGTGAACACGGCAACACCATCCTCCGTCAACTGCCGGTGAGGATGACTGGCATTTGCATCGATACTGACCACCGTATAGGTATTGCCCGACAAGCGGGCGCCCGCCTCCAGGGCCTGGTCGAGCGCCCCGATGACCAGACAATGCCCTTGCGAGACGTACCGGATCTGTGAAGTCGCCTCTCCCAGCTGCTGTCGATGCTCAAGCTCTGATGTGTCCCGGACCAGTCCGACGGGATGCTGTTGTTCATTCATGCATGGTGTCTCGGATAGTTTCTGCGCTTCACGCCTGGTCGGACCGTCTGCCGGATTTTGCGACGGCAAGCTGTTCGGCTTCAATGTCGACTTCCACCTCGGTGTCAACGTCGGCGTCGGTGTCGGTGTCGACTTCAGCTTCAGTTTCGGTGTCGGTGTCGGCGTCGGCGTCGGTGTCGGCTTCGGCTTCGGCTTCGGCTTCGGCTTCGGCTTCGGCTTCGGCTTCGGCTTCGGCTTCTAGTTCAGCTTCCAGTCTGGCACGCTCCTTACGCGC
>JABDKN010000134.1 GCA_013002205.1 Granulosicoccus sp. | reverse complement strand
GCCGAATTTCTCTGCCTGGCAGATCGTCAGCGCTGCGGTCAATGTGGTCTTGCCGTGGTCGACGTGGCCAATGGTGCCTACGTTGACATGCGGTTTGGTACGTTCGAATTTTTCCTTGGACATCAGCCGCTGCCTCTACCGGATTGCTATGTTCTGTCGTCGACCTTGATCACTGCCACGCGACGCCGTGGCTATACCTGGTTTCACTACCCTGCCGATGCAGTCCTGCACCGCGGACGAACTGGAGCTCATAACCGGATTCGAACCGGTGACCTCTTCCTTACCAAGGAAGTGCTCTACCGACTGAGCTATATGAGCGCTGTTTAGTCCTTACTACCTGATAATCTGCGATTGACCAGCCCGATGGAACAGCAATCGTGACGCAGCACCCCGCACCAGGAGTACACGACTCGCTTCTCCTTCCCATCCAGGCGTGGAGCGGGTGAAGGGATTCGAACCCTCGTCATCAGCTTGGAAGGCTGAGGTTCTACCATTGAACTACACCCGCATCGCCTGACGCTACTTGACCGCCACTGCACCTTTACTACTTAAACTTTTGATAAATATGGTATTTCGTGTATTAACCGCTTGCGCTAACTGGTGGAGGGAGGAGGATTCGAACCTCCGAAGGCTGAGCCAGCAGATTTACAGTCTGCCCCCTTTGACCGCTCGGGAATCCCTCCGTCAGGCAAGCCGATTATTATGAAACTTTAGGTGACGCCTGTCAACAACACCGAAGTTTCTTTTCGCGTTGGGCAGTCATCGCCCCAATGGGCGCATGACGATCAGGTGTGGGCCTGCGCTGCCAGTTCCTGGCGCCCCTGGGCGGCAGGGGCAGGTTGTCAGTGCGCCAGAATCTGGCTCAGGAACAACTGGGTACGCTCGGACTGCGGATTATTGAAAAATTCCTGCGGCTCGTTTTCCTCGATGATCTGGCCGCCATCCATGAATATCACCCGGTTGGCCACCGTCTTGGCAAACCCCATCTCGTGGGTAACACAGATCATCGTCATGCCTTCCCGTGCCAGTTCGATCATGACGTCCAGTACCTCCTTGATCATCTCAGGATCCAGCGCAGAGGTTGGTTCATCGAACAACATGATCTTGGGATTCATGCACAGGGACCTTGCGATGGCGACACGCTGCTGCTGACCGCCGGAGAGTTGCCCGGGATACTTGTCCGCCTGCTCGGGGATACGGACACGATTCAGGTACTTCATTGCCACCTCTTCCGCCTCCTTCCTGGGTAACTTCTTGACCCAGATCGGTGCCAGCGTGCAATTCTGCAGCACCGTGAGATGCGGAAACAGGTTGAAATGCTGGAACACCATACCGACCTCGCGACGGATGGCATCGATGTTCTTCAAATCATTGGTCAGTTCGATACCATCCACATTGATGGAACCCTGCTGGTGCTCCTCCAGCCGGTTGATGCAGCGGATCAGGGTGGATTTGCCCGACCCCGACGGCCCGCAGATGACGATGCGTTCACCGCGCCGGACTGTCAGGTCGATATCCTTGAGTACGTGGAAATTCCCGTACCACTTGTTCATATCGGTGATGTCGATCACCGTCTCTTCACTGATCTGCATGCTGGGCGCCGCCGTGTCTGCCGGCAGCGATGACGTGTTGTTTTGATCGCCTTGCATTATCGTTTGTGTCCTGTATGCAGTTTGTCTTCGATGTACCGACTGTAACGCGCCATGCTGTAGCAGCAGATCCAGAATACGATAGCCACGAAGGCGTAGCCGGTATACGGCACCGATTTGATGGACCAGTTGGGGTCGGCAATGGATGCCTGCACGATGCCCAGCAGATCGAACAGTGCGATGATCAATACAAGCGTGGTGTCCTTGAACAGGCCAATGAAGGTATTGACGATTCCCGGGATGACGATTTTCAGAGCCTGCGGCAGGATGATCAGTCGCATCATGTTGCCAAACGGCAAGCCCAGAGCCATGGCTCCTTCATATTGCCCCTTGGGAATGGCCTGAAGCCCGCCTCGAACCACCTCTGCCATATAAGCCGATGCAAACAGCGCCACACCGATGACCGCTCGCAGGAGTTGGTCGAAGGTGACACCGGCGGGTAAGAACAGTGGAAACATGATGGTCGCCATGAACAGCACGGCCACCAGGGGTATTCCCCGCCAGAACTCAATGAAGATCGTGCTCAGAAGACTGATGATGGGCATGCTTGAACGCCTGCCCAGAGCCAGCAGTACACCCAGGGGCAGGGAGACGACGATGCCGCTGAGCGCGATGACCAGCGTCAGTGTGAAACCACCCCATTGGGGCGTTTCCACGATTGGCAGACCAAGCGTTTCGTTGCCATAGAGCATGATGAAGGCGAACACCGGGTAGATGAACAGCATGAACATGGCCACCAGCCTGCGCGCCGGCATTTTCTCCCAGACCATCCAGGCCACACCGATAGCCAGGACCACCAGCAGGATATCGATACGCCAGCGCTCGGATTTCTCATAGAAACCGTACAGGAACTGTTCCCACCGGGTAGTGACGAATGGCCAGCAGGCACCATCGGGGTTGGCGCGACATGCCTCTGCCCCACCTGTCCAGTTGGCATTGAATATCAACCAGCCCAGGGCACCGGGAAGCACATAGAGCACCAGCGCCAGCGCCGACACCGTCAGCACGGAATTCAGGACGTTGTTGAACAGATTGTCCCGCATCCACGCGAGGGCGCCTTCGGTGGCGATGGGTGCGGGCTTGTCCGGCAGATCACCGGCATGCACCACAGCGCGTGACGCTGTATTTCCATCAGTTGCCATGACCTATCGCTCCACCAGCTTGATTCGCGAGTTGTACCAGTTCATGAACGCGGATGTCAGCAGACTCAGGGTCAGGTAGACAGCCAGCGTCATGGCCATGATCTCTACCGCCTGGCCGGTCTGGTTCAGGGTTGTGCCGGCAAATACGGAGAAGAGGTCCGGATAGGCAATGGCCGTAGCCAGACTCGAGTTCTTGGTCAGATTAAGGAACTGACTGGTCAGTGGCGGTACGATGACCCGCATGGCCTGAGGTACGACCACCAGACGCATTCGGTGTGTGGGCTTGATACCCAGTGCCAGGCCAGCTTCGGTTTGCCCGTGACTGACCGCCTGAATGCCTGCACGAACTATTTCGGCAATGTAGGCCGCCGTATAGATGACCAGCGCCAACAGCAGGGCCACGAATTCCGGAATGATAGTAACCCCGCCACGCAGAGCAAACCGGGACATTTCAGCAGGCTGGAATTCCAGCGGTCGGCCGAGCAGCAGAAAGGTCAGCAGGGGTGCGCCAATGATCAGCGCAGCCCCGACACTCAGGGATGGAAACTGTTGCCCGGTCTGTTCCTGCCGGGCGGCCGCCCATTTGCTGATGACCCAGGCGATCACGATGGCCGCGAAAAAGACATACCAGACGTACTGGAATCCTGCCTGGCCAACCGGTTCGGCGAAGATCAGACCTCGGTTATTGATGGAGAAGAACACCGTCTCACCGGCTTCGTGCAGTTCGCGCGGGCCCGGCAGCGGTTTGAGAACGGCGCTGTACCAGAACAGAATCTGCAACAACAGCGGGATATTGCGGAAAAGTTCGATATAGAAGGTGGCAATTTTCTGCACCAGCCAGTTGCTGGACAGACGGGCGATACCCACGACGAAGCCCAGCAGCAAAGCCAGAATGCAACCCACGAAGGCAACGATGATCGTGTTGACCAGCCCGACCAGGAACACGGTGAAATAGCTGGACTCTTCCGAATACGGCACGAACGGGGTGGAAATGATGCCGAACCCTGCCGACGTACTCAGGAACCCGAAGCCTGAGGCAAGGCCCCGAGACTCCATATTGACCGCGGTGTTGTTGACGATCGAATACAGCAACCAGATGATGAAGGCAACCACCAGGGCCTGGTAGACCATGGCCCGCTTGTCCGGGTCGCGCCAGAACGCTGGTGACGGTGCTGATGGCACCACGGTCTTGGAAGGTTCAGTCGCCATACGTGAATTCCGTCTGGAAGCAAAAAGGGCCGCATCCGGCGCGAGCGAACCCTGAACACCTCGCCATTGATTGACGGTTCAGGATTTGCCCGAGCCTGCGGCCCTTCACGTGCAATTGCAGGATCGTATGATTAACGCTGTGGTGGCGCGTAGAGCAATCCGCCTTTCGACCACAGTGCGTTCACACCGCGCTCCAGTTTCAGCGGGGTATCTGGTCCGACGTTGCGATCGTAGCTTTCGCCATAGTTACCCACTGCGGCGATGATATTGGCACAGAAAGCATTGTCGAGACCGATCTTCGCGCCGAGGTCGCCCTCTGTACCGAGTATCCGCTTGATGTTCGGATCAGCGGAGGTTCCCATATCGCCCACGTTGGCCTGGGTGATTCCCGCCTCTTCGGCGTTGATCATGCAGTTGAGGGTCCAGCGGCCAATATCACCCCACTGGCTGTCGCCGTGACGAACCAGGGGACCGAGTGGTTCCTTGGAAATGATCTCGGGCAGGACGATGTGATCATCCGGTTTGGCCAGCTTGGTTCGTTGGGCTGCCAGGCCTGAACGGTCAGTCGTGTAGACATCGCAGCGGCCAGCATCGTAAGCGGATACCACTTCGTCAGCCTTCTCGAAGGCTACCACGGTGTAATTCAGGTTGTTGGCGCGGAAATAATCGGCCACGTTCAGTTCCGTCGTCGTACCTGTGTTGGTACAGACTGCAGCACCGTCCAGCTCCAGCGCGCTGGACACTCCCAGGCTTGTTGGCACCATGAAACCCTGGCCATCGTAATAATTGACACCGATGAACTCGCCGAAGTCGGCGTCGCGGCTCATCGTCCAGGTGGTATTACGTGGCAGCACGTCGACTTCACCCGAGGTCAGCGCCGTGAAACGGACCTTGGCTGACAGTGGCGTGTACTTGACTGCCTTGTCGTCGTTGAATACGGCGGCTGCCAACGCACGGCAGAAGTC
>JABDKN010000123.1 GCA_013002205.1 Granulosicoccus sp. | reverse complement strand
CTGGCAGAACCCGTTGCCTCTGCGACCCCGGACTGTTTGAAATACGCGCCAGGCAAAGGCCAGCATGAACTTACCGGGTGCGACCCTTGCCCCACATGTCGATGTCGCTGCCGAGTTCCTCCTTGAGCCTGTCGGATGCCTCGGTCAGCGCCTGCAGGACCGAATCTTCCAGTTTCACCTTCAACAATTTGGCAAGGTCCCGGCTCTGCGTGGCATTGCGGGTGCCCACGATGACGCCGCCAACGGCGGGACGGCTCTTCAACCAGCCGATGGCAAGCTCTTCCATGGACAGGCCGGTGTCACCCACGAGTGTCCAAAGCGCATCGAGCAATGCCTGGCCAGCCTCTTCTGCACCGTATTCCTCGTGCACCGCTTCTGCCCATTTGCGGGAATCGAACATCCTGGTGCGCGCGCGGCTCACCGGGAAATCCTGCAGTGACTTGTATCTACCCGCCAGAAGGCCCTGCATCAAAGATGAATAGCACATGATCGGCACGCCGGCGGCCTCACATTTCGGCTGTACCTCGAACTCGATGGCACGGGAGAACAGGTGGTAGGGAAGCTGGTTTACGGCGATATCGCCCAGTGCCAGCGCTTCGTCGATATCGCTACTGCCAAAGTTGGACACACCGTACCAACGAATCTTGCCGGCCTCCTTCAGCGTCTTCAGCGCCCCGATACTGTCGGCCAGGGGGACAGCTCTGTTCGGCCAGTGCAGCATATAGAGATCGATGACATCCGTGCCCAGGTTCTTCAAACTGCGCTCGCAAGCGGCAATGATGTCGTCAGGCGCCAGATTCTCGGTGGCGACCTTGGATGATATGACCAGTTCGCTGCGCTTGTCGCCCAGTGCACGGCCCAGTAGTTGTTCTGAATAACCGTCCCCGTAGGCCTCGGCGGTATCGAAAAAGTTGATGCCGATGTTGAATGCTTCCCGCAGCGCTTCAATGGAGTCTTTCTCCTCTTGCACACCGAATGCGCCTGCCCCGCCCATGCAGCCGTACACGACCGGACTGGTCATCAGGTCGGTGTTACCAAATTGCCTGTTCATTGCTGGTTCCTCGGGTTGATTGCAGATAATGCGCGATGGGCTTTGAACTGTGCGGGGTTGCTGCAGCGGAGGCAGGTGGTCACTCTGGAAATTTCTGCACGAGTCACCGACAGCAGGTACCGAGACACTATGAGCGCATGCATCAGCAGCCTACAGCCGCCAGTACCCGCAAGGGACCTGCCTGGCGTACAGTCTCCATCTGCTCAGGCGTGCGTGTGTACAGTGTGCCGCCGAAGCATACCGCACTAATCGAGATCTCTTCGAAGCACTCCTGGCTACGCGGCAACATCAGTAGCCAGCCGTGTCCCGCCAGCAGATTATACGGTGCCAGTCGGCCGTCCACGTCCAGTGTCAGCCCCAGCTGTTGACAGGCAAGCTCGAATCCCGCATGAAGGCTCTCCGCGGCCACATCGACCGGCACATCCTCTCCACAATGCACACGCACAAAGCAGTGCTTCATCGCCAGGGCTGGATGCCTCACCACACCCTGCTCCAGCAGATCAGCCGGCAGTCCTGCAGAATAGAACTTAAGACACGCATTGCCGTGCCCGGAGGGAATCCACTGCAAATGTTTATGGCGCTGACTGGCGCCCGCCGCTGCGCCTCCGTTATAGAGCCCCGTTCCGCCAGCCTCGCTCATGATGATCGCCAGCGCGGTAAAATCGCTGCGCGTCAGTGGTAGCAATTGCTCCTCAAAGTGTCGCCTGGCCAGTACCAGATGTCGATCGCATAACGGGAACTTGTTAAGAATCACCACATGCTCCTCGCCCAGCGGGCCCACCGTAAGCTCGGGGTCAGGATTCAGGAAGGGGTTGAAATCGGGATCACGTGGCCCTCCCGGAATCGCAACGCTGGCCGTGCCCCGGGCCGCACCCTTGGCCACACCCTTGGCCGCATCCTTATCCGCTAATGAAGAGACCCAGCGTACGACGAACCGTAATCCGGCGTCGTCCATCTCGATCTGCTCCACGTTTACCGGTTGCAAGTCGCCAGAGGCCAGCGCACTGACGCTGCGCTTATCAACCGCGTTCATCCACGTGTCTGTCACTGCATCTCCCTCATGACTCGACTTTCGCCGCCTGCGCATACAAATTGTAAACCGAACTGAACCATAAGATCGCTTACTCGGTGTCCCGTTTCTTCGAGCGGTTCAATTGCGGGTAGCGCAGTACTTCCGCTGCCTGCGTCCAGTCCTGATGGTTGCGCACGAATTCCTGCGATGCATCACGAACTGGCTGATAGTCCCAGGATACCGGAGTACCTGCCTGCATGGCAGCATGGATGGCTCTACGCTGACGCTGGGTTGCCATCACATCGGCCCGTAGCACCTCACTATCCCAACGTGCATGTATTTCCTTGGCAAAGTTGGCCGCTACTGCCCGGTAGTCCGGGTGGTCAACCAGATTCTCCTGTTCCAGCGGATCGTTCGACACATCATACAACTGAGCCGGATCAGAGTCGCAATGGATGTACTTCAATGATCCACGGCGAATCATGAAAATGGGATGGCTGGTTATTTCGGCGCAGTATTCTCCGATCGCCTCCCTTGATTCACCATGCCCGATGCCAGTGTCTATCGCCATGCCTCGTGCCAATGACCACAATGAGTGGCCGTCCAGCGGCATTCCAGGTGGGGGTGCAACTATGCCGGTCGATGTTGCAACATCAATGAATGTCGGCGCAAGATCGACCAGTGAAACCGGTTCCTCGACAACCGATTGCACGATGCCTGGCCCTGCCATGATCATAGGCACCCGGGCCGAATGCTCAAAGAAGTTCATCTTGTACCAGAGTCCGCGTTCGCCAAGCATGTCGCCATGATCAGCCGTCACCACGATGATGGTGTCGTCGATCAGATCGGCCTCGGTGAGTGTCCTGACAATCTCACCCAGCTTGTTATCGAAGTAGCTGACATTGGCATAATAGGCATGACGTGCATGTCGAACTTCCTCATCACTTACCGCAACCACATCGGCCTCGATTCCTTTCATCAATCGTCGAGTATGCGGATCGTCAGCCAGGCTGGGCAGCGGCATGTCAATGTCAGCTTCAGTGTAAAGATCCCACCATTCCGGGCGCGCCACATAGGGGTCATGTGGATGAATGAAGCTGATGACCATGGCGAAGGGCTGCGTACGCTTCATCCGGTACTCGAACAATCGCCGGCGGGCAAAGAAACTTGTTTCCTCGTCATACTCGATCTGGAATGTGGTAGCCGCTACACCTGCTTCGCGTATCGAATCCATGTTGTGGTACCACTTGTCGATACGCTCGTCCGGCATTTCCCAGTCAGGCGTCCAGGCATGGTCGGCCGGGTAGATATCGGTTGTCAACCGCTCGTCGAATCCGTGTAGTTGATCAGGCCCGACGAAGTGCATTTTGCCCGACAGACAGGTGCGATAACCCATCTGGCGAAGGTAGTAGGCGAACGTCGGAATCGACGCGGGAAACTCAGAGGCATTGTCATAGGCGGCGATGCGTGATACCAGCTGGCCGGACATGAACGAAAAGCGCGATGGCGCACACAATGGCGCATTGCAATAGGCCGCATCAAAACGGGCTCCCCGGGCAGCCAGCGACTCCATATGCGGTGTCTTGACCAAGGGGTGACCATATGCCCCGGTAAACTGCGGGGCTAACTGGTCCGCCATGATGACGACGATATTCGGTGGAAGCGTTGATGCATTCATGTCAGTCCGGCGAGGCTATGTGCTGACCAGTCACTCTACGCCTTGTGCAGCACAATGCCATCATGAAGTAGACCTGTTGCATGGGAGTGGTTCAACTTTTGTACCCGGACCTGCGATAACAGTAGGCTCGTTGCGCCCAATGATAGATTCCTGGTGAGAGATTGACGATGGCAAGCCTGATATTGGTTCTTAACCTTGCATGTTTTATGGCGGATTGATACTGGGGGAATTCCGCGCCCAGAATATTCAATGTTCTTAATCGATCTCGCAGGAGTCTCTCCTGGCCGTGGACGTCTGAAACACTGCCTCCACGTTTGCGGTGTATAGCCATCGGAGAGTCTATGAACCCGATATGCCCCTGTTGTGCCAGCAACAGATTGAACACCCAATCGGCGGATGCGAGATTGCTGGTATAGAACCACTCTGGAACTGCCCGGACTGCGTCGGAACGAGCAACCGTCGAGATTTTATGCGCGAAATTAAGCCGAATCAACGACTCGATTGTATATATATTCCAGTTCGATGACACATTGGATTTCCCGGTGTTGGACACTTGCTTTTCAGCTGCACTATCGGCTGGCTTTTCAGCTGCACTACTGGCTGGAAGTTCAGAAAGCTCAGTATGGCCATCGTTGCTTGAATGTACTATTCTGTGTGCGGAAAAACTGCATTCAGGGTTCCCATCAAGAAAATCCACCTGTTGCTGTAATTTGGTTTTTTCTGTCCAGTAATCATCACCGTCAAGGAGGGCTATGTACTGGCCCCGACAGTTGTCGAGTGTCGCCCTGACATTCGATAGCCCGAAATCCCCGTAGTTGCTCTCTGGCAACAACAACTTCACCTTGTCAGGATATCGATGTCGATAAGCGTTGAGAATGTCGCGTGTACCGTCGGTAGACGCATCATCACCGACGACAATTTCAAAGTCGAAATCCGTTTCCTGCGCGAGAACTGAATCCAGGGCCTGGGCGATGTACGCTTCTTCCTGGAAGGTGATCAGGGATACGGAAAGTTTCAAGCCGGCTCCCAGACAGCGTAACCGAAACCGCTTGCCCCGAATCCATCACCATTGTGGAACATCACCCTGACGCCATCGATATCCAGCACGTTTGGATAGCATGTCATTCGGCCGGCCCAACCATCACCGTCAGGGGCAAGGCCCTTCGGATCAGCCTGGCGATCCCATGTTTTTCCATCCTTGGATGTGGCGTGACCAATCCGGTAACCGCCCTTCCCATCCCGATAATCGACACTGTGCCGATAGGAATACCACATGTCGTAACCAGATGGTCCGATTGAGACGCTGGGACGTGTATTGGCTTCCAGTTCATGAAGTGGCTCGATACTCAAGAGATTATCCTGTATCCAGTCCAGACCGTCTGCTGATTCTGCGTACTTGGTTACATACAGGGGCTCCATTTTCCCGTCGATCTCTGTCCAGCCGGTTCCGGAGCCGTACCACATCTTCCACACACCATCGTGCCTGACCACATAGGGGGACATCGTCATGTACGGCTCATGTGGGGTCCGATCCACCACCGGACCTTTGAAAACACGCTCGAAAGTAATACCGCCATCGGTACTTTTCGCCAGACCGACAGATACCCTGTAAGGTACGGTGTATCCCCGACTCCACCCTGTGTAATACATCAGCAAGTCACCCTGGTCTTCGACCAGGCAGCCAACCATGACCCCGTCTTCGTCGTGAGTACCAGCCTCACCGAATTGCATCACTGGCTGGTCATGGACATAAATGACATTGGCCGGGTCTGACCGGGACACATCAATAAAACTGGTCAGACTCCGCTTCCTGGCATCACGGGTTGCATAATAGATACGGATGCTGTTGTCCCTCAGTAAAGCAAAAGGGACCTGTGCATGCGTTTGTGACCATGGAAAACTTCCCGTAGCCCTGAATATATTCGCCTTCTTAATCCACATAGCTCGTCATCATTCATGGGTAGGTCGACTTGATGGGTACCAGCGTTTCATCCACCTGAACTCATCCACCTTATTTCGTTCACCTGACTCCGTTCACCTGACTCCGTTCACCTGACTTCACTCACGTGAAGAGACGCGACTACCGCGATGTTTCATTATCCCTGCCCGGCTTTATACATTCGATGCTCCGGCGGTTGATACCATTCCTCCAGGGTTTTCGCCGTTCGTGAATGGTATCCGAGTAATTGCTTGAGCCAATCTGAATCGGATGCTTCGACCAGGGTTGAATAGTCGAACTGCGTTTTGATGAAAGGCCTATGCAATGTGTAGACAATGCAACGGCGCGTGCTCTCAGTGACATTCATTCCGCCCGAATGAACCAGATCAGAGTTGAAAAGAGCGATGCTTCCAGCCTCGCCAAGCATCTTTTCTGCACCTTCAAAAAATTCATCATCGCTCGGCATGTCCTGTTTCAGGTGTGACCCTTTAAGGAACAAGGTCGATCCGTTGCTTTCAGTGAAATCGTCAAGAAAAATAATCACATTGATGGACAATCTAACCGGGAAATATGATCGCATGTCCCGGTGTGGTCGATTTTCAAGTTCGGATGCCGCATTCTGGTAGTTGAATATTGCACTGATGGTATTGAGGATATAGGGCCCTCCCATATAGTCATCGATATATTCCTTGAGGGGAAGATTATCCAGCAGATCGTAGAAACTACTGTCGCGCCATACCGATTTGATGATGTGATGGGCCACTCTGGGAAAATCCACCCCGTTCATCTCCTGAATCTTTCGGCATTTTCGGTAAGCAATATCAGCGTCGAGTCGTAATTGCTCAAGCTGCTCCCTGCCAATGACGGCTGGGAAAATGGCCAGACCATCATTGGTCAACCGTTGGTCAAACTCTTTCAAGGTAATCATTTAAATTTCTTACTGTCGTTGCTGATAAAGGAATGTGAGATTGAGGATTTCACTGAAGCATTGCTCTTCACATGATTTTATGGCTCACCAGGCCTTTCCTCCTTACCGCTGGATTTCCAACGTATACCGACCAGTCTTCAGTTTCCTTTCCGGTAAAGCATGCGCCCATTCCCAGCAGCGTTCCTTTACCCAGTATTGAGTAATCACGGATTGATGCATTGACCCCGACAAAACAATTCGAGCCTATCTGGCAATGCCCGGACATCACCACCTGTGAAGTGAAGAATACGTGATCTCCAATATGACCATGGTGCCCGATGTGATTACCGCTCCACAGCACCACGTTATTCCCGATTTTAGTAAACGGTTGTATCGTATTGTCCTCTAGAATGAAACAGTTTTCACCAATCTCGTTGTCATAGACTGTTGCCCTGGGACTGACATAGGAGAAAAAGCTATACCCCATATCCTTTCCCGTGTTGAAGACTCGTTCACGATCCTGATTCATTCTGGTGGCAGTCATCGGAGCGAACAACTGGTATTCTGCAGGGGGCCGAATTTCGATGAGATCTTCGAACGGAACGACTGGCAGACCGCAAAAAGTATCATTTTGCAGGTACTTGCGATCAACCGTAAAAGCCGCAACACTGGTTTTCGTATCGCGGCAAAGATAATAATGCGCCAACTCCGCAGTATCGCTCACCCCGAAAATGACTGTCTGTCCCGCTGGCTGGTTTTTCATAGTGCTCAATTTGTCCTGTGTTACCAACAGATTACCCGGAGATACCTTCTTCGGGTTTTCCGAAATATGGGTGCGACTGTCCCGGCAACCTGCAAGTAGAGTACGCGGTAGTCAGCAGCCATCCGGTCAGGAAAACTCACCTGAACGATACAGTGGAAAGTAATCGGTGCGGGAACGCCCACTGGAAATTTTTCTGTACATTTCCTTGTCCAGAATTCGACCACAAAGATAGGCTGACCTGGACTCGCCCGACCAACCTCGCTTGAACCGGGACAGGCCATCGTCACCGCAATTGGTCACGCCGGCCCCGGCACCGAGATTCAATGCGGAGACTCCCATGTCCCCGAAGTATGAAATGGCGGTCGAGAAAATGGCAAATGATGCTTTCGTTTCATAACCAACCGAGCTGTAGGCGCCCAGATGGTAATAGGCCACATTGTCGTCGTTGAGCACAAAGAGAACAATGCCGACAATTGCATCATCCTTCGTTGCATAGATGGCTCTCACTCCCGGGCAATTCAATAATTTCCGGAACGACTGTCGTGAAAATCTCGCAATACCTCGTATGTCGTGAATATCGATGAGTAATTGATAGAGCGAGTCCCATACATCCAGTAAGTCGATCGGCGTCTCCGATACGCTGATGTCAACCGCGGACAAACCTAGCTTTGCGTTACGTCGATGATGGGATGAGACAGAGTCGAACGGTTGCTTTTCCAGGTTGACAATGAAGTGTTGTTTGAATGGAACCATCAGATCCGGAAAACAATCACGAAGCATGCTGCCATTGTGCTTTCCGAACGGATCGGCCACTACCACACAGCTGACGTATTTCTCTTCACAGGAACGCAAATCATCCGCCAGGGCCTCCCAGTTGGCACAGCAGAAAAGCGGGTAACATCCCATCAGATCGGCATGCTGTTCTGCATTTGGAATGCGGCGCGCCAACACCCACCCCTCACTTCCGGTGAGTGCGATAGGGTTCCCGAATTCGGACAAAGAGTAGGCGTAATCTCGATGTCGGTAACCTGCCGCGTCGTTCATCTGGGTGAGTCGATCCCTTACTCTGAAATCCGGATGTTACACGGCTTTGCAGGTCTGGTACATCGTGGTGCTCGCCAAACCCTACACCGCTATGGGTGCACGGATGGTCGGATCTGCGTCATAGTCAAGGAGCTGGAAATCATCGAACCTGAAACTGAACAAATTCTTCACATCCGGGTTCAGTTGCATGCGCGGTAGTGCCCTTGGTGTCCGGGCAAGTTGAGTGTGCACCTGCTCGAAATGATTGTGGTAGATATGCGCATCGCCCAGTGTATGGACGAAATCGCCCAGCTCGAGATCGCATACTTGAGCAACCATCATCGTCAACAACGCATACGACGCTATGTTGAAGGGTACGCCGAGAAATACGTCGGCACTTCTCTGGTAGAGCTGACAGCTCAGTCGACCATCAGCCACATAAAACTGGAACAGGGTATGGCAGGGGGGCAGTTTCATGTTGTTGATCTCGGCGACATTCCACGCACTGACGATATGGCGACGTGAATCCGGGTTGGTTTTGATCTGCTCCAGCAGTTGACTGATCTGGTCGACATGACCCCCGCCAGGCGTTGGCCAGCTTCTCCATTGGCTACCGTATACCGGCCCCAGATTGCCATTCTCATCAGCCCATTCATCCCAGATTCGCACGCCATGTGCGTTCAGGTAGGCGATGTTGGTATCGCCCGCCAGAAACCACAGCAGCTCGTGAATGATCGACTTCAGGTGCAGCTTCTTGGTGGTGAGTACCGGGAAACCCTTGTTCAGCTCGAAGCGCATCTGGTAGCCAAATACCGACCGGGTACCGGTGCCTGTCCTGTCCTGCTTGTCGGTGCCGTTATCCAGTATATGCTGCAGCAGATCGAGATAGTTTTGCATGCTGGTCCCCTGGAGTGCCGCTCAGCTGCGGCTGGCGCGCCTGGCGCCCTTGGTGTGGTATGCAGAGTAAAGCAGGTAGGCACCGACCAGAATCATCGGGAAGGACAACAACTGCCCCATCGTCAACCAGCCGAATGCAATGAAGCCGAGATCGGCATCTGGCTGACGAACGAACTCGATGAAAAAACGATAGATCCCGTAGCAGATGACAAACAGGCCCGAGACGGCTCGGCGTGGACGCTCTCGCGCCGAGAACCACCATACGATGGTGAACAGGACCACACCTTCGAAAAAGAACTGATACAACTGGTTGGGATGGCGCGGCTCCGGCCCACCATTGGGGAATACCATACCCCAGGGTACGTCGGTTACTCGTCCGAAGAGTTCACCGTTGATGAAGTTGCCTATGCGCCCGGCTCCCAGACCAATGGGAAAAGCCGGTGCAAAAAAATCTGCAACCTGGAAAAAACTGCGCCTGGTCTGTCTGGCGTACAGCCAGAACGCAACGATGACACCTATGAACCCGCCGTGAAACGACATTCCCCGCCACCCCAGTTCACTGAACGGGTTGATGGCATCCAGTGGACGGCTGAGCAGGATATCAGTCTGGTAGAACAACAGTGAACCGATCTTGCCCCCCAGGATGACCCCGAGAACGATGTAGAACACGGCATCACCAATCTCATCGGGATTCCAGCCCGAGCCCGGTTTTCTGGCCCGATGTGTGGCAAGCCACCAGCCGGCCAGAAATGCCACCAGATAGGTGATGCCATACCAGTGCACAGTTAGGGGCCCCAGCGAGAAAGCGACCGGGTCGATAGCGGGGTATTGCAGCATTCAGGAGACTGTCCAGTTGATCCGATAGTCGTTCAATGTCGAGCAAACCGTAAAGTATAGCCGCGATGGACTGACCGGACTATGCCGGAGACTCAGATAAGCCGCGCGATGGTGCCGGTAAGATACAGGGTCTCGGGCATGGCACCATTGACCGGGTGATCCGGACCCTGCTGCAGCGGAGCCAGTACCTGCATTCCCTGCACGCCACGCGGTGTGTTCTGCTGCATGAGTTTCAGCAGATCCTCATGGCTCAGCGTCTGCGAACAGGAGGCGCTGAACAGGATACCTCCCGGTGTCAGGAGACGCATGGCCAGGCGATTATTCAGCGCGTAGTGGCGTAATCCCGCTTCACGATCCTTACGCCGCTTGATGAAGGCCGGGGGATCCAGTACGACGACATCGAATCGCTCGCCCGCAGCAAACAGACTGCGCATCGCCTCCACGGCATCGTCGCAATGGAATTCGACCCGATCCTGTACGCCATTGAGCCGGGCATTGTCCCGGGCTGCATCCGTCGCAGAACGGGAAGCATCGATACCGACCACCTGGCGGGCACCTGCGGCGGCGGCGTTCAGGGCGAAGCCGCCCAGATAGGTGTAGACATCCAGAACCCGGCGCCCCCGCACCCAGGCTGACAAAGCAGCGCGGCTTTCACGGTGATCATAGAACCAGCCGGTTTTCTGCCCTAGTTCAGCAGGTACCTGGAATTGCAGCTTGTTTTCGCGAATCGACAATACATCAACCGGATCACCAAGCGCCCACTGGCGATAGCCGGGTAGTTGTTCCAGGTCGCGCATGGGAGAATCATTGCGCAGATAGACCGCGCTGGCGCCTGTCAGGGACTGCAGTGCGTCGACGATATCGTCACGGTAGCGTTCCATGCCGGCCGTGGTGATCTGCACCACCAGGACCCCGGCGTAACGATCGACTATCAGGCCGGGCAGGAAGTCACCTTCACTGTACACCAGCCGGTAGAACGGTTCGGCATAGCGATGCTCACGCAAGTCCAAGGCAGTGCGCAGACGTGTCCGCAGGACGGTGGCATTGAATGGTTCCCGCGCTTCGCGACTGGTAACGCGTGCGCAGATCAGGGAATGAGGATTGACATAGGCGTGGGCCAGAAATTTGCCGTTGACCGATTCCAGGGTTACGGCAGAACCGGGCTCCAGCCCCTTGAGCGGTGTCTGCAGGATATCGATTTCATTGGAAAACACCCAGCAGTGCCCTGCCCGCACGCGGCGCTCTTCGCGTTTCCTGAGTCTGAGGGCTGTCACGCTGTCGACAAATTCCGGTTATGAACTGGCGATGCGGTGAAGACGATGTAGCGGGCTGTGGCTGTACACAGGGCCGGCGTACAGGCCGGCGGAGAGTCAGATGAACTATTGTTCCAGAGCGGCGAGAATCTGGTCTTCAAGCTCGCCACGAATGGCAATGATCTCGCCGAGACGAGACAGGTCTCCTGACAGCATGTCGACATCTTCATCAGTACCTTCGAAGGCATCGTACTTGTCGTTGAAATCCACCAGGTAGTCGGTGGTTTCGGCAATGGCGGGATACACTTCTGCGGCCACTTCCTTGACTGCTCTACGACGCTCCTTGCCTTCGATGATGCGCTGGTAGACTTCGAAATGGCCCATGGCCGTGTAATCGACCATGATCTGGCAGAAACGTCGAAGCTGGTCTGCCTCTACCCGGTGCTTTTCGACCGTCCGGTTGGCAAAGGAACTCACACCAGACAACTGACAGTAGCTGACCACTACTTCCTGCCGCAATCTCACCAGCGATTCGATGGTGTTGTGAAGTCGTTCCCGGCGTTCGACGCCTGATGATGGGCTCATAGAAACGGCTTCAGCATTGACTGTCGACATGTGCATCTCCGGCGGAATCTTGTAGAAAACTAAGTAAGGACACAGCGCCCTCTGCCTGAAGCAAGGATGTTGCCATAAGTTGACTCAATTTAACCACAACTGTTGCGGCAATACCACGTTTAAATGTTAAAATAATTTGTGTGGAAAACATTGCAAATGGATGATAAATCTGACGTTTCGCCCTTGACTTATCACGTAGATAAACTAGTTATCTGCAGGCTTATCCCAGTGGACAAGGTAGTGAAAATATTTCGAAACTGGAATCCCTGTCTCGGAAACACAACTACCCGCCACCGAGATACCCGCTTCCATGACGCTTTCCCGGCGACCGCTGACCAGCGGGTGCCACCAGTCAAGCGGCTCGCCACGGTAGAGTTTTCGATAGGCACAGGTGTCGGGCAACCAGCCTGATTTCTCTTCGGTCAGCGGGCGGACGGACAGGCAGTCGGGGACTTCCGTGAAGCGCCTGGCGTAGTCCCGGCAGCGGCAAGTCCGCCGATCGAGTTGCCGACAGGACACTCTCGTGAACCACACTTCGCCGGTATCCTCATCTTCCAGCTTCTGCAGACAGCATCGTCCACAGCCATCGCAAAGCGACTCCCACTGCTCGTCGCTCATCTCATCCAACGACAGGGTTTCCCAGAAGGGCTGAGTATCGTCAGACATGCACGTCTAGCACGGACAGTTCAGGGAAGGAGGCGGTAATGTCATGAGAATTCCAGCTCACCCCTCGTGGTGGTAGCCAATCAGTCGTTCCACTTCATCCGCCGATCCCATGATCACCGGGACACGCTGATGCAGCGAGCTCGGTGCTATATCCAGAATCCGTTCCGTTCCCGTATGCGCCTTGCCGCCGGCCTGCTCCATCAACATGGCCATGGGATTGGCCTCGTACAACAGCCGCAATTTTCCGTGCTTGCCCGCAGCAGCCAGTTTCGCATCCATCGGATACAGGAACAACCCGCCACGAGACAGGATACGGTGAACGTCCCCGACCATCGAACCCGCCCAGCGCATGTTGAAATCCCGGCCGCGTGGTCCGTCGGCACCAGCATTACACTCGTCCACATAGCGCTTCTCGGGTGGCAGCCAGTGGCGCGCGTTCGACGCATTGATGGCGTATTCACTGGTCTGGCGCGGTACCTTGATTTGCGGGTGCGAGAGGATGAACTCACCGACGCTGTTGTCCAGGGTGAAGCCTGCGACACCATGCCCCGTGGTGATGACCAGCATGCTCGCCGAACTGTACAGACAGTAGCCAGCGCACACCTGCCGGCTGCCTGGCTGTTGAAAATCGATGTCCGACGGCGCCGATGAATCCACATGTCGGGTTATGGAAAAAATCGTGCCGGTCGAACCATTGACATCGATATTGCTGGAACCATCCAGCGGGTCGAAGGCCAGCAGATAATCACCCCGTGGATAGCGCTCGGGAATCGGATAGTGGGCATCCATCTCCTCGGAGGCGATCCCGGCCAGCAGACCTGAGTGCTGCATCGACTCGATGAACACCTCATTGGCGATCACATCGAGCTTTTTCTGCTGTTCACCCTGCACGTTTTCCTGTCCGGCTGTGCCCAGTACTCCGGCAAGTTCCCCTAGCCGGACCAGGTTCGACAGTCGCTTGCAGGCAGTGGCGACATCGTTGAGCAGCGCCGTGAATGCACCGCGCGACTCATTTTGTGCCCGGCCCTGCTCGATGATGTACTGCGTCAAAGTCGTGCCTAGCTGGCTCATCAGATCTCCACCATGTCAAAGTCGTCTTTAACTGCGCCGCAATCCGGGCAGCACCAGTTCAGGGGTACCTCCTCCCACCGGGTGCCGGGCTCGATGCCCTCTTCAGGCCAGCCCTGCTGCTCGTGGTAAACAAAACCGCAGACGCTGCACATGTAGCTCTTGTAGTCCACGTTATCCAGTTCTGGTGATCATTCAGTTGATGTCATTGTCTCACTAACGTGCGTGACTTGCCGTAATATGCTGCTGATACACCCTGTCAGCCCCTCGCACTGGAGCCCGCTGTGTCAGTTTCCCTCACACCTGCAGAACCGAACGCCGCGCAACATTTATTCAATCGCGCCCGCAAAGTCATACCGGGTGGCGTCAACTCGCCGGTTCGGGCATTTGGCAGCGTCGGTGGTACCCCGCGGTTCATTGCCAGCGCCAGCGGTGCCTACGTAACCGATACCGAACAGATGCGCTACATCGACTACGTCGGCTCCTGGGGCCCCATGCTGCTGGGACATGCCCATCCAGAGGTGATCGCGGCAGTACACGCGGCGGCCGGGCACGGCCTGAGCTTTGGTGCACCGACCGAACTGGAAGTGGAGATGGCCGAACTGATCTGCAGCATCGTACCGTCCATCGAATCGGTACGCATGTGCAGTTCAGGAACCGAGGCCACCATGAGCGCCATACGGCTGGCTCGCGGCTATACCGGCCGCGACGATATACTCAAGTTCGAAGGCTGCTACCACGGTCACTCCGATGCGCTGCTGGTGAAAGCCGGGTCCGGCGCGCTCACCCTGGGTGTGCCCAGTTCTCCAGGTATCCCTGCAGATTTTGCCAGACACACCCTCACGCTGCCGTTCAATGACGAGGCGGGCCTGCGCCGGCTCTTCGAAGAGCGCGGTGATTCACTGGCCTGCGTCATCGTCGAACCCATTGCAGGCAACATGAATTTCGTCGAACCGGTACCAGGCTATCTGCAGAGCTTGAGGGAACTGTGCACCCGGCACGGCACCGTACTGATCTTCGACGAGGTGATGACCGGGTTTCGGGTGTCACTCGGCGGTGCGCAGGAGCTCTATGGTGTCAACCCTGATTTGACCACGCTGGGCAAGGTCATCGGTGGCGGCATGCCGGTGGGTGCCTTTGGAGGGCGACGTGACATCATGGAGCGCATTGCGCCACTCGGCCCGATCTACCAGGCCGGCACCCTGTCAGGTAATCCGATCGCGATGAGCGCGGGTATCAAGACCCTGCAACTCCTGCAGGCGCCCGATTTCCATCGGAAATTGCACGAAAAGACCGGACAACTGCTGCGCGGCATGACAGCAGCGGCAGATGCAGCCGGTGTACCGTTCTGTACCGCCCACGCAGGTGGCATGTTTGGCTTCTTCTTTTCCACCGCAGACGAAGTAACGGGATTCGACGATGTCATGGCCTGCAATGCAGAGCATTTCAGGCAGTTTTTTCATGGCATGCTCAACGCGGGTGTCTATTTTGCGCCTTCCGCATTCGAGGCAGGTTTTTCCAGCTCGGCCCACACCGATGAGGATATCGCGCAGACGATTTCCGCAGCCACCGAGGTGCTGGCGGCCATTGGTCGACAGTGAACGTCCTGGCAGCGTGCCAGAACCTGCAGCGAGCTCAGGTGACCCGATGACGACGGGACGCTGCATTGCCATGTGGTCCGGGCCACGCAACATCTCGACCGCCATGATGCGTGCGTGGGAAAATCGTGCCGACACGGTCGTTGTCGATGAGCCCTTCTACGCGCACTTCCTGCACAACACCGGACTTGATCACCCCATGCGCGAAGAGGTCATCGCCAGCGGCGAAACCGACTGGCGTGTGATCGTCGACGCATTGACCAGCCCGCCGGAACAGGGGATCTTCTACCAGAAACACATTACCACGCACTGGCTGGAACATTTCAGCACCCAGTGGCTGGACGCACTGGATCATGTCTTCCTGATTCGTCAACCCGAACCGGTGGTGGCCTCCTACGCCATCAAGCGAGACACCCTGACTGCCCGTGATCTGGGCTATGAACAACAGGCATGGCTGTTCGAGCACCTTCGGGCACGCTCAGGCTGCCGGCCAGCCGCCGTCATCGATAGCGGACGGTTTCTGGCAGACCCCGAAGCGGGCCTGCGTGCCGTATGCGGGCATCTGGACGTGCCCTTTGATGAGCACATGCTGAGCTGGCCTGCCGGTGCTCGCGACAGCGACGGGGTGTGGGGTGAGCATTGGTACGATGCCGTTAACAGAAGCACCGGATTCGCCCCGGCAAGGGGCACGGATGTCACCCTGGACAGGGCACAGAGAACCATCGCCAATGCCTGCCGGCCGTATTATGAATCCATGCTGGAGTGGGCTTTATAGACCGGCTGCAGCGTGCGTTCAGAAATACAGTTTAAAGCCCAGGTTGACCGCCGAAACCGCCGAAAACGGCCCGTCGTCGGACAGGTACAGCACGTAATCTGCTGACAGGTCCAGCCGTTCGCTCAGCTCGGTCTCCAGGCCGAATCCCCAGGATACGCTTGAACGCCCATCCGAAAACTCCCGCCCATCGATCGATTGGCTGAGATCCACCGCACTGAAGCCTCCGAGCACGAACAGGGCACTGCGGGAACCCACTGGCACATAGCCTTTGAGAAATGCGCCGGCATAGGTCGTGCTGAACTTGTCCGCGATGACATTGTCCCTGTCGCTCCCGCCGCCAAGATGGAACTCGACATCGAACATTCCGCCAACGGGTATTCCCAGCCGCAAACGCAATCCACGTGGATTGAGTTCCGAGTCTGCCGCGTTCTCGACATCCAGGGATGTACCGTCCAGCCCCACATAGCCACCTGCCTGCACGCCTTTACTGGCGAACAGGAACGCGGCAAGGATCGCAATCAGTACCGCGCCACCGGGACCTACTCTCGTGATTGAGGCCATGAGGCTCTCTCCATGAACGTTGCAGGACCTCCAGCCTAATCTGCCCAGCCTGAACGGGCTCTGAACGCTGAACGATCCGGCATCACCTCTGTGATGCAAATCTCAGTTGGGCAAAGCCTGCACCGGGGAATCGCTCACCTGGGCCTCATAACTGCTCAATGGTGGACACGAACAGATCAGGTGCTTGTCTCCATAGACGTTGTCGATGCGGCGCACCGGCGGCCAGTATTTTGCGTCTGACTGTTTGCTGCCAGCAGGGAACACAGCCTCCGCGCGCGTGTACGGATGTGTCCAGTCGTCACTGGCCAATTGCTCAATGGTATGCGGTGCGTTCACCAGGGGATTGTCATCGGCCGGCCAGTGCCCCTCCTGCACTTTCATCGCCTCTGCATGAATCTGCAGCATTGCCTCGCAGAAGCGGTCGAGTTCAGCCAGTGACTCGGATTCCGTCGGCTCGACCATCAGTGTTCCTGCCACCGGAAACGACATGGTGGGTGCGTGAAATCCGTAATCCATCAGGCGCTTGGCGATATCGTCCACGCTGACGCCCGCCTCACTTTTCAGGCGCCGCGTATCCAGAATACATTCATGGGCCACGTAACCAGCTTCACCACGATAGAGTATCGGATAGGTACGCGAGAGCCGGCTGGCTATGTAGTTGGCATTGAGAATGGCCACTTCGGTGGCGTGACGCAACCCTGCAGGCCCCATCATGCGGATGTACATCCAGGTGATGGGAAGAATCATTGCACTGCCGTAGGGTGCCGCACTGACAGCACCTTCGCGGTGTTCCAGTGTGTCATGTCCCGGCAACCAGGGCTGCAGATGCGCACCCACGCCAATGGGGCCAACGCCCGGCCCACCACCCCCGTGAGGGATACAGAAGGTCTTGTGCAGGTTCAGGTGGGACACATCCCCGCCGAACCTGCCCGGTTGCGCAGTACCAACCATGGCATTCAGATTGGCCCCGTCGATATACACCTGTCCGCCTTCCGCATGCACGCGCCTGCACACATCGACGACACCCGATTCGAATACGCCATGAGTCGACGGATAGGTAATCATGATGGCGGCGACCTGACCGGCGTACTTGTCCAGTTTCGCCTGCAGGTCGTCGATGTCCACATTTCCCGCCGCGTCACACTTGACCACGACCACCTCCATGCCGGCCATTTGCGCACTGGCCGGGTTGGTACCATGCGCCGAACTCGGTATCAGGCAGACCGAGCGACCGGTTTCTCCACGACTTTCGTGGTAACCGCGAATGGCCAGCAGACCCGCGTATTCGCCCTGGCTGCCCGCGTTCGGCTGGAGCGATATGGCATCGTAACCCGTGCAGGCACAGAGCATGTCCTCCAGCTGACGGATCATTTCCCGGTAACCCTCAGTTTGTGAACGCGGTGCATAGGGATGAATGCGCGTAAACGCAGGCCACGACACCGGAAGCATTTCTGCAGCGGCGTTGAGTTTCATGGTACAGGAGCCCAGGGGAATCATGGCCTGGTCCAGGGCAATGTCACGCGCAGCCAGGCGACGCAGATAACGCATCATTTCAGTTTCCGACTGGTAGTCATTGAAACAGGCCTGCGACAGATAATCAGGCGCACGGTCGAGGCTTTCATCACGTGCAACGCCGTCCAGTTCAACGCCGTCGACCACCATCGAGTCGGGTGTCGAGCCGGTCAGTGCCTGCAGCAGATCGGCAATGTGAATGCGCTCTGTCGTTTCATCCAGTGCCAGACAAATTTTCGTTGAATCCAGTAACCGGGCGTTGTATCCGGCCGCTTCCAGGCGCTGTACGCAGGCAGAGGCATCATCGACAAGCACACAGAGCGTATCGAACCAGGTGTCATTCTCCAGGGTGAATCCACCTTGACGCAAGCCGGCAGCCAGGGTGTCGGCATGAGCCCTGACCTGCCGGGCTATGCGACGCAGCCCCCGTGGCCCGTGATAGCAGGCGTACAGGGTCGCCATGATGGCGAGCAATGCCTGAGCCGTACAGATGTTGGAAGTCGCCTTTTCCCGCCGTATATGCTGTTCCCGAGTCTGCAGTGCCAGCCGGTAGGCAGGCTTGCCATCACTGGTCAGGGATTGGCCGACGAGCCGACCGGGTAGATTGCGCTTGTGAGCATCCGTGGTCGCCATGAACGCTGCATGCGGCCCGCCAAACCCCATGGGTACACCAAAGCGCTGAGCGCTGCCAACGACGACATCCGCCCCCCAGTGTCCCGGTGGTGACAGCAAGGTCAGCGCCAGCGGGTCGGCGGCGACGATGACCAGGGCGCCCGCCTCCCTGGCTGCCGCCACGGCTGCTGCGGGTATGCTGGTCGAACCGGTTGTCCCGGGATACTGCACCAGGACTGCAAAGACCTGATCGGCAGCTTCCTTGACGGCATCGCCCATATCCGCGGCGCGCACACTGCTGACGCGGATGTTCAGCGGCGCTGCACGGGTACGCATGACTGCCAGTGTCTGTGGATGACAGTCGCTGGACGCGATCAATGTGCCGCGTTTGCCACGCAGCGCACGATGCGCCATGCTCATCGCCTCGGCAGCCGCGGTTGCTTCGTCAAGCAGCGACGCATTGGCAATGGGCATGGCCGTCAACTCGGCGATCAGTGTCTGGAAATTGAACAGCACTTCCAGTCGTCCCTGGGCGATCTCGGGCTGATAGGGGGTATAGGCGGTATACCAGGCAGGATTCTCGAACACATTGCGCAGGATGACCGCGGGCGTGTAGCAGTCATGATACCCCTGCCCGATGAGGCTGGTCAGTATCCGATTCTTCGACGCCAGTGCCTGCAATTCGGCCAGTGCCGCGGGCTCGTCGATGCCCTCCTCCAGCTCCAGCGCATCAGTCTGGCGAATGCCCGTCGGTATGACATTGGCCACCAGTGCGGACAGGGATGACTCCCCGATAGTTTCCAGCATATGCTCGATATCGGCTTGTCGCGGACCGATGTGTCGAGCTGCAAAACCGCCCGCGAGAAATTCTGCCTGCTTGTTCATGCTGTCAACGTTCTCCGCGGGAGAGCCTGGATTACTCTGGAATGGCCAGGGCAGGTTACTCTGAAGAATCTATGAAAGCTTCATAGTCGTCGGGATCCATCAGGTTGTCCACATCGTCGACCTGGTCGGGCTGCATCTTGAACAACCAGCCCTCCCCATAGGGATCCGAGTTGACCAGCTCGGGGTTTTCTGCAAGCTCCACATTGGCATCGATAATGGTTCCGGCAACCGGCGCATAGATGTCCGAGGCCGCCTTGACCGATTCCACCACTGCAATGCCTTCTTCGGCTTCGCAGACACGATCCACTTCCGGGGTTTCCACGAATACCAGATCACCCAGCTGCTCCTGGGCATGATCGCTGATGCCCACGGTGACAGAGCCATCTTCCTCGACTCGCACCCACTCGTGTGACGGGGCAAACTTCAGATCGCCTGGGATTTCCATATGGCATTTCTCTCGGGTTGGCTGTTACGGGTATTCTACTCTCGCGCTTGTCCATGTGGAACAAACGGTACCGATGTGACATGGGCGGCGAGGAGACGATCACGTATTCGCACGTCGCAGCCACCCTTGAAGGCCTTGTTCACTCGCACCAGCGCGATGGAGACGCCCCGTGTCGGGCTGAAGGTGCCGGAGGTCACGATGCCGATCGGCTGACCGACAAGCTCGACGACCTGTCCGTGCCGCAGCACACCTCGACCATCCAGTACGATACCCAACTGCCGGCACCTTCCACCGAACAGCTTGTGTTCTTCCAGCACCTCGCGAGCGATGAAGTTTCGATCCGGATCGACGATGTCGATGGTGAATGCCACCCCGGATTCTGCGGGTGTGTGCTCTTCATCCAGGTCCTGTCCATACAGACTCAGCCCGGCCTCCAGACGCAAGGTATCCCGTGCGCCGAGTCCGGCGGGCTGAATACCCTGCTGTACCAGCGCCTTCCACAGATCGACAGCCTGCGCGGCCGGTACGGCTATCTCGACACCATCCTCACCGGTGTAACCGGTACGCCCGACGAACCACTTACCAATCTCCAGTGCTGTATGTCGACCCATGTGCTTGAGATCCGCATCCTGCCCAAGCCTGGTAAACGCCATATTGGCCAGTCGCACCGCATCCGGACCCTGCACTGCAATCAGTGCCGTATTCTCAACCTGGCGGATGTCTACATCAGCGGGCTTGTGCAGGTTCAGCCACGCCAGATCCTTTTCGCGCGTTGCTGCATTGACGATGAGACGGAAACGATCGGCGGTGAGCCGATACACGATCAGGTCGTCGATGACACCGCCTTTTTCATTGCACATGCAACTATACAGCGCGTGACCATCCGTAAGTTTGGCCACATCATTCGTCAACAGGTATCGCAACCACGGCACGACTTCACCCTGCAGATCGATGATCGTCATGTGCGAAACGTCGAACATGCCTGCCGACTCCCGTACGGCAAGATGCTCTCCGATCTGCGAACCGTAATGCAGCGGTAATGAATAGCCGGCGAAGTCGACCAGTTTCGCCGCGTGATCCTGGTGGGCTTTGTATAGTGGGGTTTGTTTACTCATGAATCCCTTTGCTTACCTCTCCTGATCACGTGATGCTGTTGATCACGCGATGCTTTCCTTTTAATCGGCACAGACACGCTGCCTGTACGTCCTGCGGAATTATACTGTATTGCATGACCGGCTTGCGTTCGCCTGCACGTTTGTCGAGTTTGGAGCGACGAGGCATTCGCCTGTCCGGCCAGATGAAGACTCAAGCCAGCGGTTTCTTTCGATTCACCAGGCCGGCTGTAATACAAAGCGCAATGCCGAGGATGAATACGGGCCAGTTACCAGTACGTGCATACAGTGTATAGCCAGTGCGTGGCTGCACCTGTACGTCGAGTATGCCTTGTACATCATGGCCTATGCGCCCCAGTACATCCCCGCGGTAATCTATCACCGACGAGACACCGGTGTTGGTTACCCTGATCATCGGCCGGGCAAACTCCCGCGCACGCATGCGTGCCTTCTGCTCGTGCTGATGCGGTGCAGCCGAATCACCGAACCATGCATCGTTTGACACATTGACCAATAGATTTGCCGCTGGCAGAAGTGCGCGCATCTCTTCACCATAGACGTCTTCATAACAGATGGAAACACCGATGGCGACTCCCTGCAGGTACAGTGGTTCGTGTGGGCCGCTTCCGGCAGACAGGTCAGACATCGGGATATCGATGAAGTTCGCAACGGAATCCAGAATGAATCTCAACGGCATGTACTCACCGAACGGTACCAGGTGTCGTTTGCGGTATAGCGCCCTGTCGCCACCCAGCTGGCGCACAGCATTGTAGACATCATCGCCGTCACGCTGGAAACCGCCGGAAAGGATGTCGACCCCTCTGGCGTCCATGCTGGCAACGAACGG
>JABDKN010000188.1 GCA_013002205.1 Granulosicoccus sp. | reverse complement strand
CTGGCTTATGATCCAGTATCTGATGTACTCGATACGATTCGTCTGCAAGGCGCCGTGTTCTTCCTGTGGGAACCGGCCTGGCCATTTGGTATCGGGGTGGCGGATGGACGGAAATTGAGCCGGCATATGCAGATTCGGTCGGATTGCATCGTCTCCTACCACATCGTTACCGAAGGGCCCTGCTGGGCCGCAGTCAACGGTGAAGACCCGCTGCTTCTACAAACCGGCGATACGCTGATACTGCCAAGGGGTGATGCTTACAAGATCGCCAGTACGCCTCAATACCCGACACCGGAAGATGAATCGGGCTCGATCGCCTTCTTTCAATCGATGGCCTCGAATACATCTCCTGCTGTAATCACTGAGGGCGGCAATGGATCACAGAGAAGCAGATTGATCTGTGGATTTCTCGGATGCAACCTCGGTCCTTTCAACCCATTGCTTTTTTCGCTGCCACGCATGATGTGCATTCCTGCCCCTGTGGAAGGTGATGACCCCCTGTCCGCCCTGATTACATTTGCATTGAGCGAGGCACAGGAGTTTCGCGGGGGTGAACGCAGTCTGTTGATGCGACTCAGCGAATTGATGTTTGTGGAAATAATGCGTCGCCATATGCGCTCGCCCGAGGTCTCCAGCTCGGGCTGGCTGAGAGCGCTTCGTGATCCGCTTGTCGGACGCGCTCTGGCAATCATGCATGGTGACATTGCTGCAACCTGGACTCTGCAGGAGCTTGCCAGAGCACTTGGTATATCACGCTCTGTATTTGCCGCACGTTTCTCCCGCATCGTGGGTATTCCGCCCATGCAGTACCTGACACGATGGCGCATGCAGTTTGCTGCTCACCGTCTGCTGGATACTTCAGCGAAGATGATCGTGGTCGCCAGTGAGGTGGGCTACGATTCAGAAGAGGCATTCAGTCGAGCATTCAAACGAGTCGTAGGTGTGTCTCCGAGCAGGTGGCGAAGGGTCCACGACCAAACGGATGCTGTGCTGAATGACTGATCAGCGTTCACTATCGCATTTCTAATCCGGTTGACCGCAATTCCGGTTCAGCTGCACCCTGATTACCTACAGCAGTACACGTCACCTGGTTCACTCGTGCTCCAGGCGGGCCTTGGCGCAGCCATTGCTCAAACGCATTCAAAGAGGCAGCGTGGCCGGCACTGGTTTCCTCCGTGTCATCAGGGCGGTTACGCACCCAGCCACTCAAGTCCAACTGCTCGGCTGCCCGTCGAGTCGAATATCGAAATCCGACGCCTTGTACGCGACCGCTGATTCTGTGGTGTCGTGTTATCCCTGATATCATCGTAATATTATGCTGCTTCGTTCAATTATCCCCACTTGCGCCGTATTGTGCTAACGGAATCGCCGAGCCATACTGCAACTGTCTGATCATCGCGCTACAGTATCCTCGATCCCTGTCAGAGGATGTCACTGACACCTTGTCGCATGAACCCGATTCTCCGTGAGTTTGCCAGTTACTATCAACCGCACCGGAAGCTGTTCTTGCTGGATTTCGGCAGTGCGGTGGTCGCAGGCCTGCTGGAACTTGCGTTCCCCATTGCGGTGACGCTGTTCATCGATCAGCTGTTGCCGACTGGTGAATTCGGACTGATCCTTATCAGCGTATGCGGGCTGTTGATGGTGTATGCGCTCAGCGCCGGTCTGCAGCTGATTGTGACTTACTGGGGCCATATGCTCGGTATTCATATCGAGACCGAGATGCGGCAGAGAGCCTTCAATCATCTTCAGAAGCTGTCTTTCGCCTATTTTGATCGCCAGAAAACCGGCCATCTGGTAGGACGACTCACCAAGGACCTGGAAGAGATTGGAGAGGTGGCGCATCATGGCCCTGAGGATTTGTTCATTGCGGTCATGACGCTACTGGGTGCTGCGGCACTGATGTTATGGGTTCATGTACCGCTGGCACTGCTGACCATGATTGTCGTGCCGATCACGGCCATTGTCACTGTGCGCTATGGTACGCAGCTGACGTCGACCTGGCGCCAGTTGTTCCTCCGCATCGGCGAATTCAATGCACGTATCGAAGAGAACGTGGGTGGTATACGCGTCGTACAGGCGTTTGCCAATGAGGTTCACGAGCGCCAACTCTTCGCCGAAAACAACCGTCGGTATTTCAAGACCAAACTCGAAGCCTACAAGGCCATGGCGCTATCTCAGTCTCTGTCATATTTCTCCACACGTTTCGTGCAATTGATCGTGATGCTCGCTGGTGCCTGGTTTGTCGTTCACGGCCAGCTCAGTGCCGGAGGTTTCGTCGGCTTTCTGTTGCTGCTCGGCGTCTTCTTTCGACCGCTCGAGAAGATCAGCGCCGTGATTGAAACCTATCCCAAGGGCATAGCGGGCTTTCAGCGTTACCGGGAATTTCTGTACACCCGTCCCGATATTGCGGATCATGCCGGTGCACGAGATGCTGGACGACTACGGGGCCGGATAAGTTACCGCGCAGTCGACTTCACCTATGCCGAAGGCGGCCAGATCATAAATCACCTTGATCTGGACATTCAGGCGGGTGAAACTGTAGCGCTGGTAGGTGCTTCCGGTGCGGGAAAGTCGACGATATGCGCCCTCCTCCCACGCTTCTACGAGATTGATGCTGGATCGATCACGATAGACGATATGGATATTCGTGATATGACGTTGCGGTCATTGCGATCGAACATCGGTATCGTGCAGCAGGATGTGTTCCTGTTTGCGGGCACGATACGCGAGAACGTTGCCTATGGTCGTCTTGACGCCAGCGAAGCCGAGATTGAAACGGCGATTGACAATGCCCAACTTGGGTCATTCGTGGCGACACTGGCAGAGGGTCTGGATACTGTGATCGGCGAGCGTGGCGTTCGTCTCTCGGGTGGGCAGAAACAGCGTCTATCGATAGCCCGTGTATTTCTCCGTAACCCGCCAATCCTGCTTCTGGACGAAGCAACCTCCTCGCTGGATACCGAAACCGAGCAGGCTATACGACAGTCGCTGGACACACTTGCCGAAGGTCGGACCACGCTGATCATCGCGCATCGGCTTGCCACGATCATCAACGCCAACCGTATTGCGGTCATCGGCGATGGTCGGGTACTGGAAGTAGGCCATCACTCGGAACTGATGAGTATCGAGCAGGGTCACTACCGACGACTGCACGAGTCACAGCTAAGCGCCTCCTGAGCTTTTCCGGCACAAGGCAATCAATAACCAGGCCAGTGGCCTTTGCCAGTTGTCGCAACCGGTGTTGAACGGCTTTACTGTCAGGGATACTTCGCGCATCCAGTAACTCAAGACGCACGGCGTCGGCATCGATCCGGATTCTCGCGTGGCTGAGAATAACCTGCAAACCGGAGCAATCACATTGCAGAGAATAGTGTCCCTCTCAGCGGTCATCCGTGACCCTGCACCCAGTTGCCAGCAAAGTGTGTCGCTGATAACCTGTTACGGAAATACTGCGCGTAATCAATTCGCCGTTTAAGGTGGCTTTCTGTATTCAACCGATCCTGATGCCTGAGAAATACGTCGTCTATCACATCCCTGTGTGCCCGTTCTCGCAACGTCTGGAAATTCTGCTAGCCCTTCGCGACCAGCAGGATGCTGTCGAGTTTCGGGTTGTAGACATTACCAAGCCGCGGGACCCGGCACTTCTGGTCAAGACCCACGGAACAACCGCCCTGCCCGTTCTCGAATCGCCCGACGGTAGGATTATCAAGGAAAGCCTGATTATCCTGCGATACTTGGACGAAGTGATTCCCGGTCAGCAACTCCGTCGCGCGGACCCGGGGGAGCATGCGGTCGAATCCATGATGATTGCCCGCGAAAGTCAATTCACTATGGCTGGCTACCGGTATGTCATGAACCAGGACCAGGAAAAGCGCGACGACCACCGAAAGAAAATGCTCGGCCTTTACCGCGACATCGACAACTTCCTCGTGGAACACAATCCCAATGGCATTTACCTCTTCGGTGACTTCGGCCTGGCTGAAGCTGTATTCACCCCAGTCTTCCAACGCTTCTGGTTTCTGGAATATTATGAAGACTTTGAACTTCCGGATGAAAGCGCCTATCAACGTGTCCGGCGCTGGCGCCAGGCATGCATGAACCATAGGGCGACTACCCAGGTGACGAAAGAAGAGATTGTAAAGCTCTACTACGACTACGCGCTCGGAGCAGGAAACGGCGCACTCGTGAAGAGCCGTAACGTATCGAGTTTCGTTTTTGAGCCTCGTTGGCAGGACCGGCCGTGGCCACCCAAAGACACCTATGCAGGCACCGCCTCAGATGCAACGCTCGGATTGACCAGCCTGCCAGTTACGCCAGCGGAACAATAATCGAAGCTTTACTTACACAGCAATATGAACCGATTGCCAGAGCGTGCTCGGACTGCGCCGCCTGCTATCCTGCGCCCAAACGAGTGGCGATCGCCGGCGTGGGCAACCTGGCCTCTACGGCAAGAAGGTAGCGCTCAGAAATCTGTTTCGTAGTGCCATGAAAGTAAGCACCATCGCAAGCCCTGTCTATGATGAGATGAACATCATGATTCGTGGGCGTTGTTTACCGTTGACGTCGCTCAAACTGGAAATGCTGATTTCACTGAAATCCACGTCCTTTTCATATGCTGTTCCTTGTTGGGGGGTACGTCGAAGGGTGTTCACCTTACAGACGCTGCCCGCGTGTGAACAACCCCTCGACGATTCCTGGAATACCTCTTCAGGACGGGTGTAAGGGAATGCTTGACTGGGAAACTGCTTCAGCATTACCACATTCTGCAGAGCTGGAACCATGAGCGCTTCTGTGTATCAGACCGTGGAATGTTCCTGTTTCCGTAACTACCAATGATCCGCCAGTCACCTTGGACAGCAGACAGGACATCGGGGATTGATCGCATGACTGATTTTGTACGAAGAAAATTATGCAAGACGCTGACAGGTCTGACTGCATTCGCAGCGCACACGCCGCTGCTGCATGCCAATACGACTGAGCGACAGTCAGTGCCCATCTTGCGCAAGACGTTGCCAGGAAAATCCGAGGACATCAGCGCCATCGGCATGGGCACCTGGATTACGTTCGACGTACCGGACATAGTAAGTGTGCGTCGACAACGCACCCAGGTTCTGCAGACGTTCTTCGACATGGGTGGGCAGATGATCGATTCCTCGCCGATGTATGGCCAGGCAGAGGACATGCTGGGCCACGGGCTCTCGCGGATAGAGCAGAAAGGGCGCCTGTTTGCTGCCAGCAAGATCTGGACTCCCTTTGCCGCAGACGGTCGAATGCAGATGGCTGCTTCTGAGCGTCTCTGGCGTGTCGACCGGATGGACCTGATGTACGTGCATAACCTGCTGAGTTGGCAGAAGCATCTCCACCAGCTGCGTGACTGGCAAGATGAAGGCCGGATCCGCTATATCGGGCTC
>JABDKN010000089.1 GCA_013002205.1 Granulosicoccus sp. | reverse complement strand
TTGCCATCCTGTTCTGTGCATTGATACTGGATCGGGTGGTACAAGGTAGGCGGTAGACATGGTTGCAGGTTGTAAGAGTCGACTGCCTGTATAACAGACATATACTCAAACGGGAATCTGTCTCTCTCTTATAGAAAACGCCGCTCACGAGCACTGACATCCTTGATTGCCTTTCTAAGGCCGACGCAACGAAAACCTGGCGGTACAGCCCGCCATATTGTGCTCAACAAATCCATGAGTGATAGACCCGCGCTTGCGGGTAAAGGAGCCGTCGAAAGTTCTTACGAACTCGCCGGTTGTGCCGTCCTTTCCTCGAAGAGGCATGCGCAAGAAGAATTTACCGGATTCCTTCACTGTCGTAGTACCACGATCATCACCGCTGCCAAGAATCAGGACATTGGAGGCAACGCGAATAGGAAAACTGTATGCCTCACTGTCGCAGTTCGTGTAATAGTTACCTGGCAGGTATTGCATGGCGGCAGCCTTTTTGACTTCAACCAGCCAGACACCATCGAATTGGTGTGGGTCGCTAGAATCTGAAGTTATCCGGGGGCGTTCGATGCTGTCTGAATCGGTGGTGGTTGTACACGCCTGTAGCAGCACCAGTATGCAAACAAGCAAGATGTATTTTGGAGATATCATGTCTACCTTCACCGTCCGCTGCTGCATTAACAGCAATGATACACGCGAGGTGGAGTGAGGCTGGAATTGACGGTGACAGGGCCAAATCACCAGGTGTTTTCCGTTCTGTCCCTATCATGACCTCATGAGGTTATCGCAAATCAGCATGGCCCGACCTTAATGATATTATTGACCACCCGCCCTACCCGAATTGGCGCAGGACGGGTTGCTGTAATGACACTACTGAGCGGTGATGCTGGTGATGGTGAACCTGACAACGTCACCAGTCAACTGGACGGTCGTGCCACGATCTGCCAATGATCCAACTGTACTGGACTCGGGCGTACCTGTATTGGCAGCGGATTGACGGGGTGCCTGGTTAGGACCTGTCCCCGCGGGCTCGTCTTCTTCCGTGCCGGATTCCCACAACGCCAGATCGGTACTGAAGTCGCCACTGACCGCATCGCCGTTTTCATCAAACAGAGCAATACTGTCGCCATTTCCGGTGGTGGTGTAGAACCAGTCATTGGATTGCACGAACATGGTCACCAGCGACAGTCGATCTCCTGGGGATGCAGCTACAGTAAACTCGTAGGCCTCTCCCGGGCCGATGGGACCTGCTTCACTGGCGCCGACTGGAGTGTCGAAAACAACCGAACCGGGCACATCAGTAGGGAATTGCGCAGGATTACCATCTTCTGCCAGTTGTTCAAGCGCAGTTCCTGCAGGATCACGCGGCTCCAGCAGCGGATTGAACGTCTCCTGGTGGATCAGATATGCACCTGGAGACAAAGGTACGGCTACACTGCCCTCGGTCGTGGTCAATGTGGCCTCTGTCGAGACATTCTCTACTCTAACCAGAAAATCTGTGGCCGCCGTGGCCGGATTGATAATCTGACCGCGCAGTTCACCCGTACTGTTCGCTTCAGTATGTACATTGAAATACAACTCACCGGCATCGAATAAAGCCAGCTGCGCGGTATCCAGTGTGGCATCAGCAGGTGCCGTCCACACACTGCCATCCGCATTACCGACAAGCGTAATCACAACGGGACCTGTACTGTTGGCGTCTCCGGAATGAATATGTGCCATGGTGGGCTGGCCGGTCGTACCACTGACCACCAAAGAGCCGGATACAGCACCAGTGACTGTATTAAAGTCGAAATTCGCTTCGCCGCTGGCACCCTCGGCGGTCGCGGGCGGATTGGTTTCAGCGACGGTCAGGGGAACTACGACACTGACCGTGTCCGCTGAATTAACGGGTTCTTCATCGTCGTCGTCGCTGCAGCCGGCAATCAGTAAACTACTGGCTAAAATACAGGTGATTGCTGTAGAGCGGCAGGATCTTGATCTCGGAGTCTTCATAGTGTTTCCTGTTGTTTCCGTGGATGAATTTTCCAGACTTGCAGAATGGAGCCGTGGTTAAAGGAACTCATGGCGTGCGCGGCTTGATCAGTCGTCTGCTGAACTATGACGTTGTAGTTTCCGTCGGGTTCATTTAAATCTGACCAGGCGTTTTTAATACTACTCCGGCTGGTGCCTGTGCTGCGTACAAGCCGATGGCTAGACTTACGAGCGCACCTCTCATCGAGTGCAAATTATTGCGAGAATTTATACTTTTGTATAAATGCCGTCAAATCGCAGGACCGTGCTGCAACCTTCGCAGATATTCTGAAGACCTCATCGACAATTCAGCCTGCGGCTGACTTTACCCTGCGGGCTGCGCAGCCTGACGGCTGCTGGTGGCAATTCGCTCTCGCGAATAGTCGAACCTCTGTTGGTTCGAATCCGACTACCCTGCATAGACCGGGGCCGATCCCAGGCTTTACCGATAAGGAAGTTGGCGCGCCCGGAAGGATTCGAACCTCCGACCACCTGGTTCGAAGCCAGGTACTCTATCCAACTGAGCTACGGGCGCATATGACGGCGCAATATTGCGTGGCCGTCATGATATACGATGTTGAACCGTCAAGGGGCACAGATTAGCCCGGTTTTCCGCCATACTCCAATATTTTCTTCAACATGAACCGGAGCGTTCACGTCATGTCCGTACGGAATAAATTCAGGGAAATCAATGCAATCGGAGCCTTCCTGTTGATGGCAGGCTCCCTTCACAACGCCCTTGCCGGCGATCTGTCGGCTATTCCCAGCGGCAGCTATAAGCTGGATCCGACTCATGCCTACATCAATTTCCAGTACAGCCATCTTGGCCTGTCCCACCCGACGCTGGGCTTTGATGACTTCACTGTTGATCTGAACCTGGACAGTGCGGACCCCACGAAATCAATTCTGCTGGTCAAGATAGACTCACGCAGCATCATCACCGGCTCTGCGATCCTCAAGGAGGGCCTTGAGGCGGAAGAATTGTTTGATGTAACGAATCACCCCGAGATCCTCTATCAATCCACACGCATCGAGAAGGCTGGAGACGATGCATATACAGTAGCGGGTGATCTGACCATCAAGGGCGAGTCCAGGCCTGTTACGCTCGATGTCACCATCAACGGGGCGATGAATCACCCCGTGACCGGAAAACCGGTCATGGGCATCGACGCCACCGGCATGCTGCTACGCTCCGACTTCGGCCTGGACAAATTCGTCCCCGCAGTTGGCGATGAAGTAACCATTGAAATTTCTGCGGAATTGGTCAAGGCCGAGTAAGCGACTAACGTGGATTGCTGATGTATGAGTCGCTTAATCGAGCAGCGTTACGATGACATCGCCGTCCTGTTTCACTGGACCATAGCACTGCTCATCATCGGCTTGCTGGTCATCGGCAAGTACATGGTGAGCCTGGACGAGAACGACCCTGTGCGATTTGTCCTGACACAGTGGCACAAGAGTTTTGGTATCTCCGTCCTGCTGGTGTCGGTGCTGCGACTCGTATGGCGATTCACCCACAAGCCACCTCCCGAACCGGCAGGGCTTCCCGACTGGCAGAAGCGGCTGGCCGCACTGGTTCACTGGCTGCTCTATGCTCTGATGCTGGTCATACCAATCACTGGCTGGATCATGGTGTCAGCCTCGCCGCTTAATATCGACACCGTGTTGTTCAATGTCATCGAATGGCCACATTTGTCGGCATTCGAAACATTGGACAATCGCGAAGAGTTCGCGCATGCATTCGCTGACTATCACGAAATCGCTGGCAATCTACTCCTCGTGCTGTTGCTTGCTCACATCGGTGCGGCGCTGAAACATCATTTCGTTGACAAAGACATCACACTGGTGCGCATGTTGCCGGACTGGGCGTCCAGCGCATTCAAGCGCAAACTGGCATCCCTTGCAGCGATCATCGCGGCCGGTGCTGCCGCGATGTATCTGTATGCTGATGCAGGTAACCAGGCAGCCCTGCTCGCCGCCGGCGACAGTGAAGTCAGTTTCGTTGCAGAGGTCATGGGCGAGACTTCACCCGGCCTCTTCACCGATACATCGGTAGAAGCACTGATCGATGAGGCGCAACCAGCAGGAAGTACGATCGTAGCTCGGGTGCAGACTGCGTCGGTGTCCAGCGACAACGCCCAGATGCAAGGTTCACTGCCGGACACGGAATGGTTCGATGTACAGAATCATCCCGAGGCACTGTTCGAATCGACATCGGTAACCGCTGCCGACGACGGCAGTCTGCAGGTCAGCGGCAGGCTCACGATCAAGCAACATACGCAGGACATCACCTTTCCCATGATACTGACCGATGAGCAAGGCAAGCGTGTGGCCCGCGGAGAATTCACCATCGACAGACGCGAATTTGACATCGGCCTGGAGAGCAACGACAGCGACGATTTCGTTGCTTTTCCGGTCCTGGTGAAATTCCGCTTTGATATAACGCCAGCAAACACCTGATCCTGAAGACGCCTGATCCCGCCTGACTCAGGGTGCGCTTGCGCGTAGAATCCAGGGCTGGTGTCACAGTTCAGGAGATGCGTGTCTTGTCCATCAGGAAAATTCTCGTTGCCAACCGTTCTGAAATAGCCATCAGGATATTCCGGGCCGCCAACGAGCTTGACATCCGCACCGTGGCCATCTGGGCGGAAGAAGACAAGCTGGCCTTGCACCGTTTCAAGGCAGATGAGGCGTACCAGGTCGGATCCGGTGCACACCTGGACAAGCCGATGGGACCTATCGAATCCTATCTGTCGATCGAAGAGGTGCTGCGCGTTGCACGGTTATCGGGCGCAGATGCCATTCACCCGGGCTATGGCCTGCTCTCCGAGAGTCCGGAATTCGTGGATGCCTGCAACGAGGCGGGCATCATCTTCATCGGTCCTCGGGCCGATACCATGCGTCGTCTGGGCAACAAGGTGGCAGCCCGACATCTTGCCATTGAAGCCGGTGTACCCGTGGTGCCAGCCACCGAACCTTTACCGGATGATCTGCCGGTCATCAAGCAGATGGCCGCGGAGATCGGTTATCCGATCATGCTCAAGGCCTCCTGGGGCGGTGGCGGTCGAGGCATGCGCACCATCCGCAGTGAGGATGACCTGGACAAGGAAGCCAACGAGGCGCGTCGCGAGGCACGCGCAGCCTTTGGCAAAGATGAGATCTACCTGGAAAAACTGGTCGAACGCGCCCGGCACGTGGAAGCCCAGATTCTGGGAGATACCCATGGCAATGCGGTGCATCTGTTCGAACGGGACTGCACGGTACAGAGGCGTAACCAGAAAGTGGTGGAACGTGCCCCCGCGCCCTATCTGAACGATGAGCAACGCCAGGAGCTCAGTCAGTACGCGCTGAAGATCGCCAATGCAACTGGCTACGTCGGCGCCGGCACTATCGAGTTCCTGATGGACATGGACACCGGGTCCTTCTATTTCATTGAAGTCAATCCGCGTGTCCAGGTGGAACACACGGTCACCGAAGAGGTCACCGGGATCGACATCATCAAGGCGCAGATTCACCTGGTGGAAGGTGCCGCGATCGGCACGCCCGAATCAGGGGTCCCCCACCAGGCGGATATCCGCCTCAACGGTCATGCCATGCAATGTCGCATCACCACCGAAGATCCGGAACAGAATTTCGTGCCCGATTACGGCCGCATCACTGCCTATCGCGGGGCGTCAGGCTTTGGCATTCGGCTGGACGGTGGTACCGCCTACTCTGGTGCTGTAATCAACCGCTACTATGATCCACTGCTGGAAAAAGTAACGGCCTGGGCACCCACAGCCGATGAGGTCATCAAGCGCATGGACCGTGCATTGCGGGAATTTCGCATTCGCGGTGTCGCCACCAACCTGACATTTCTCGAAAACGTCATCGGCCATCCCCGGTTTCTCGATAATAGTTACACCACGCGCTTTATCGACACGACACCCGAGCTCTTCGAGCAGGTCAAGCGAAAAGACCGCGCGACCAAGCTTCTGCAATACATCGCCGATGTCTCTGTCAACGGGCATCCGGAGGCCCGCGATCGGCCGCGCCCCAGAAACGATGCCCTGACACCGCAGATTCCCTGGTTCGACGAACCATTCGTACCCGGTACCCGACAGCGTCTCGAGGACCTCGGCCCAAAAGCGTTCTGCCAATGGTTGCGTGACACGCCACAGGTACTGGTGACCGATACCACCATGCGCGACTCTCACCAGTCTCTGCTGGCTACCCGCATGCGTACCCGCGACATCGTGCAGATTGCCGATGCATACGCCCACGGCCTGCCGCAACTGCTGTCACTGGAATGCTGGGGCGGTGCAACCTTTGATGTCAGCATGCGCTTTCTGACTGAAGATCCCTGGGAAAGGCTGTCGCTGATTCGCGAAAAAGCACCCAACATTCTGTTGCAGGCACTGATTCGAGGTGCCAATGGTGTCGGGTATACCAACTACCCTGACAACGTGGTCCAGCATTTCATCAGGCAGGCAGCCCTTGGCGGTGTCGACCTGTTTCGCGTGTTCGACTGTTTCAACTGGATTGACAACATGCGTGTCAGCATGGATGCCATCCTGGCGGAGAACAAGCTGTGCGAGGCGGCCATCTGCTACACCGGCGATATGCTCGACAAATCTCGACCGAAATACGACCTCAAGTACTACCTGGATCTGGCGCGTGAGCTGGAGAAGGCAGGGGCCCATATCCTGTGTATCAAGGACATGGCCGGACTCATGAAACCGGCAGCAGCCACCGCGTTATTCAGCGCCCTTCGGGAAGAGGTCTCCCTGCCCGTGCATTTTCACACCCACGATACCTCGGGCATATCCGCGGCCACCGTTCTGGCTGCTGTCGATGTGGGGGTGGACGCCATCGATGCTGCCATGGATGCCCTGTCGGGCAATACCTCACAACCCTGCCTTGGTTCCATCGTTGCCGCCCTGCACGGCTCACCGAGAGACACCGGGCTGGATCGCGACAACATCGAGCAGATCTCTTTCTACTGGGAAGCGGTGCGCAACACGTACGCTGCGTTTGAAAGCGACATGAAAGGACCTGCCTCCGAGGTCTATCTGCACGAGATGCCAGGTGGGCAGTTCACCAATCTCAAAGAGCAGGCCAGATCGATGGGACTCGATTCGCGCTGGCACGAGGTAGCCAGGGCCTACAGTGATGTCAACCGACTGTTTGGCGACATCGTCAAAGTGACGCCTTCATCCAAAGTGGTCGGTGACATGGCCCTGATGATGATCAGCCAGGATCTGTCCATTGCCGACGTCGAGAACCCGGACAAGGACATCGCCTTTCCGGATTCGGTGGTTTCCATGATGCGTGGAGAGCTCAGCCAGATTCCCGGTGGTTTCCCCGAGCGAATACGCAACAAGGTGCTCAAGGGGGAGGCGCCATTGAGCAAGCGTGCCAGTGCGGAAATGGAACCGGCGGACATGAACGCCATTCGTAAACTGTTGACTGAAGATCTGCAGCGTGAACCCAGCGAAAACGAGCTGGCGTCGTACAATATGTACCCGAAGGTATTCACGGACTTTTCGAAAATACAGAGCCTGTATGGTCCGACCAGCGTGTTACCGACGCCGGTGTATTTCTATGGGCTGGCCGTTGGTGATGAGATATTCGTCGAGATCGAAAAGGGCAAGACCCTGGTGATACGCTGCCTGGCCTTTGGCGACGTCAATGACAAGGGGATGGTCAGAGTGTTTTTCGAACTCAATGGCCAGCCGCGATCCATAGCAGTGCCTGACCGCTTGCACGGGGCTGCCGGTGTGCAGGCCAGGCCAAAGGCCGTACCGGGCGACCACAGTCAGGTAGGCGCGCCCATGCCAGGTGTGGTTTCCACGATCAACGTATCCGCGGGACAGGCGGTGGAAACCGGGGACATACTGCTGTCCATCGAAGCCATGAAAATGGAAACCGCCATTTATAGCGAGCTGGACGGTGTCGTCGAGGAAATGCTGGTCAAGGCAGGTGACCAGATCGATGCCAAGGATCTGTTGGTTCGCCTGAAAGCAGATCAATGAACGGCATTACTTCACGCGATGACGACGAGGACTGACCTGCGTTCAGTCGTCCTCGTACAGTTCGTCATCGCCTTCGAGATCCACATCCAGCCAGTCGTCCTCTTCCTGGTCGCTGAACAATCGAGGACTGCTTTTACCGTGGGCGGTTTTGACGGGCGACGCCTTCTTCCTCCTCGGCGCCGAGCGCAGTTTCCCGAAATAGTAGAGTTCGTCCAACTCCTCGTCGGACAGCCTGTCGTAGTTGGGTTCGGCGAAATAGTCATCGTCATCGAACCGTTCAGCCAAGCGTTTGCCCATCAGTGTCGCCTCAAGAATATGCCACTTGCAGAATCCCGGTATTGTCATGAATTTGCGGCCATGACCCTCTTCGATTCAAGAAATTTTTCGTCCTGTTTTTTTAAAATGAGACACTGATGACGCCTTTGAGCAAGTATCAAGCTCGAAGATCAGTCCAGCTCGGCCAGACGCCTGAGAACGCGCATGAATCCGCTGACCGAACTCGTGGAGGCGGACTCGTTCATGGTGTGGTATCCGGTTGTCGGTATCTGCAAGGTTGTGCCGTCCACAAGCCCCTCACTGGCGGCGACGATGCGGCCCATTTCGGTCGAACCCAGTGAGTGCGCCTCCTCACCTCTGGCCTGGCGCGCCTGGTTGAGTTGTTCGATATAGGTGTCCTTGAATACGTGGGTGACACCCAGGGACTCACAGGTCTCCACCAGCCTGCCCGTCAGCGTGGAATTGAACTGCCCGTTGACATCCCTGTTGCGCAATACCACCTGTTGACCCGCGGCAACATCGGAATCCGGGAATGGGCTGGTATCCACCACGATCAGTTGATTGGTCGAGTTTCCGAATCGCCTGAACCATTCCAGCAGGTATCGCCAGCTCTTGCCTGCCTCCTCCTGCGCCGTGAAGAATGCAGTTCCCTGAAAGCCTGACTCATAGAGGTAGACCAGTGTCGCCGCCGTCAGCACATTATCCAGTTGACCACTCAGCATGTTTGAGCCAACCCTGAGCTTGTCGCGGAAGGCAACCGGTGAACCAGCCACGAGCCGTTCAAGACCATCGAGCTGGAAAATCAGGTTATTCCGGTGTTCACAGACATAGGCCCCGGTGATGCGACCCTGGCCGCGATAGCTGCCGGACCAGGGCTCGTAGGCAAAGACGGGCTGCGACTCGAAGCGATCCGATATTCGCATCATCAGGGTCTCGCTGACCGAGTTACCCAGCAGATCTGACCGGGCGCCCGCCACGAAGGCGGCATACTGAAATTCATCAGGACCGGTGCAGATCAGGCCATGCCGGTCGATATGTGCGGAGAACATGATGCTATCGGGCCGGGAGCCTTCAGCCACCAGCAGGCCTTCATACCAGGTCACCCTGGCACCACGTTCTTCCAGTTCGCGTTGCAGCACTCGGAAAAACGAATGTTCCGCCCCGACCACACTCGGGTTGCGCACCAGTGTTGCCAGCAGGTCGAGGAACGCCGCCGGCAGTTCTTCAACGCTTGTGCCGTTGTCCATAGCCATTGCCAGTTCAGCGCCGGTGGTGCCGTTGTCCATTACCGTTGGCAATTCATCACCAGTGGCGCCGTTGTCAGATGACATCGTGTTCTGTCCGCAGCTCCAGTCGTCGTATGAATTCATCGGCCAGTCGCTGGTACAACTTGATGCCCAGAAACTTGTCTTCGATGCCGGCGTCGACACTTGGATTGTCGTTGATCTCGATGATCACGACTTCCTCGCCTCGCTGTTTCAGGTCCACACCATAGAATCCGTTACCGATGAGCAGGGTGGCATCGACCGCTGTTTGAATGACCGCCTCGGGCGCCTCTTCAACGGCCATGGTGGCAAAATCGCCTGAGGATACCTGCCCTTTCTCGCCATGCTGGTAGATCTGCCAGTGGCCGCGACTCATGAAGTATTTACAGGCGAACAGGGGCGACCCATTGAGAACACCCACTCGCCAGTCAAACTCCGTAGGATAAAACTCCTGGGCCAGTATCAGCGCCGATCGGGCAAAGAAATCGCCGGCAATTTCCGTCAGCTCGGACATGTTGCGCGCTTTTTTCACGCCGACCGAAAACGCGCCATCGGGTATCTTCAGCACCATGGGAAAGGCGAGATCGTCGGCAGCCTGTTCCAGGCAGTCTGCCTGATGGCGATTCAGGACTCGTGTACGTGGGGTCGCCACACGATTGACCTGCAACAGATTGGCCAGGTATATCTTGTTGGTACAACGCAGAATCGACTGGGTATCGTCAATCACCACGCAGCCCAGTGATTCGGCCCGTTTGGCAAACCGGTAAGTGTGGTTGTCGATACCGGTTGTGGCACGAATGAACAGGGCGTCATACTCGGCCAGCCTGGAGAAATCCTTGCGGGTGATGATGTCCACGTCGAGGCCGGCACTCCGAGCGGCCTTCTCGAATCGTTTGAGGGCACGCTCATCCGACGGTGGCATTGCCTCATTTGGATCGACCAGTATCGCCAGGTCGTATCGGTACTGCTTGCGGCGCCTGGGCTTGCGCCAGACATTGCGACTGAACTGATCCAGTGAATCGGCGAACAGGGATTGCTCTTCTTCATTGAGGGAATTGATACCACGCATGCGCAGCCGGCTGATCGTCCAGCTGTCCCGACGCCGGAACTGCACTTCGAGGATAGGACACGGAAACTGATCGAACAGTGCGCGTGCCAGGGTTTTAAGCTCCGGATCTGCGCTTCTGCCAAAATAGATACTGGTGGTGTATTCGGCGGCATCGCCATGTTGCGCACTCAGTTGCAACAGCGCATCGAGTTTTCCCAGCGCCACCCCCACACTGTCCAGATCAAGCAGGTACAGCGATTTGCTGCCCAGACTGTTGATGGTACGAATCGATGGAATGACCAGCTGGCCACGCGATTCGGCCAGCAGGGAGCAATAATACCCGTGGCTCAGGTAGCGATAATGTCGGCAAAGGTTCAGAATTACGGTTTTGGCTACAGGGCCTTCCTGCGCCGCCAGGTAAGTATCGACCGCCGTCACATCCCGGCTGGGGTAGTAGGGTTTCCAGTCATCATCGGCGCTGATGACAATGGATATTCTGGGCATCGTTGACGCAATTCCTGACAGGTAAACACGCAGGCAGACGCAGTGCGCTCAATGCGCGTCATCGTCTGCCGAACAGTGATAGCACGTCATGCGCCATCACACCGGAGAAACTGCACGAATGAGCGTCATTGAACGCCCAGATGCGACATCCAAACGGCCCGGACCCGAGTTTTCCATACGCCCGGCCACGCTTGAGGATATAGACGGACTCGTCGAATTGGAACGGCAATGCTTTACCAGCGACCAGATCAGCCGACGGCAGTTTCGCTGGATGATCGTGCGCGCCAACGCACGGTTGAACGTGTGTGTGCGCGAGAATTTCCTGCTGGGCTACGTGCTGGTCCTGTTTCACAAGGGAACCTCACTGGCAAGACTCTACTCACTGGCCGTGTCACCCTCCCTCCGGGGTAGCGGACTGGGCCAGCAATTGCTTGCAGTGGCCGAAGAGCTGGCCATCGAGCATGCCTGTGTGTATCTGCGACTGGAGGTCGACCCGCGCAATATCCGTGCTGTGACGCTCTATGAACGCCACGGTTACACGCGTTTCGGCACCCTGGAAGATTACTACCAGGACCATGGTGATGCGCTGCGCTACCAGAAGCGCCTGCAGATCACGCCCCCTGGCATCTCACGGTCGGTACCCTATTACGAACAGACGCTGGACTTCACCTGTGGACCGGCCTCGCTGATCATGGCCATGCGTGCACTGGATCCGGCCCTGCAGGCAGACCGGACTCTGGAGGTGCAGCTTTGGCGCGAATCGACCACGATCTACATGACGTCGGGTCACGGTGGTTGCAGTCCTCATGGCCTGGCGCTGGCAGCACATCGACGGGGATTCGCCTGCAGGTTGATGCTCAGTCACACTGGCCCCCTGTTTCTGGATGGCGTCAGACGTGCCGACAAAAAGGCGGTGCTTGAGCTGGTCCACGATGATTTCATGAAACAGGTAGCCGAGGCCGGTATTCCGCTGCGCAGTGCCTCATTCAACTCTGCTGAACTGATCGCTACACTGTCCTGTGGCTGCGTGCCACTGGTGCTGATCAGTTCCTGGCGTTTCAATGCCAGCAAGGCTCCCCATTGGGTGGTTCTGGTCGCCGCCGACGACACCTTCGTGTACCTTCACGATCCGGACGTGGATGCACACCTGAGCAAGGCGCCCGGCGACACGCAGTCGGTTCCGGTGCGAATCGACGATTTTGACCGTATGATCCATTTTGGCCAGTCACGCATGCAGGCCGCGCTCTGCCTGTGCCCGAATTCAACCGAGTAGACTTTACATGAAAAAAGAAGGTGACCAGGCCTTCCGCGCCACGTCCAATAGTGAACGCTGGCCAGATCCGGCCTACGCCGGAGCGCTGAGTTTCCTGCGGCGTCGATACAGTCGCGATCTCCAGGGAGTAGACGTAGTCGTCAGCGGAATCCCCTACGATTGTGCTGTCACCTACCGCTCGGGTTGTCGCCTGGGACCCAGGGCCATACGCGCAGCGTCCGTTCAACTGGCCGAACTGCTGGCTTTTCCGTTCGGTTTCGACCCCTTCGAAACCCTCTCGCTGGTCGACTACGGCGACTGCGTGGTCGACCCGCATCATCCGGAAACGGTCGTGGATACCATCGCTGCGCACGCTGCCCTGATCATCGCCTCCGGCGCGCGCATGCTGACCTTCGGTGGTGATCACTTCACCACGTATCCGGTGCTCAGGTCCCATGCAGAAAAATACGGCCCAATTGCACTGGTCCAGTTCGACGCGCACTGTGATACCTGGAGCGATGATGGCCGACAACTGGATCACGGCACCATGTTCGCCAGGGCCGTGGCCGATGGCATCGTCGATCCTGCGCGCTCGACGCAGGTCGGGCTGCGCACCTTTAACGATATCGACGCCGGTTTCGAAATCCTCAGTGCTCCCTGGATTCACCGCAACGGTATCGATGCGGCACTCAAGGTTGTCATCGAACGCGCCGGGGACCAGCCGTTGTACCTGTCCTTCGATATCGACGGTCTGGACCCGGCCTTTGCACCCGGCACTGGCACACCGGTGGTGGGGGGCCTCAGCAGCTGGCAGGCTCTGGAATTCATACGTGGACTGGAACCGCTGAATCTCATCGGCATGGACGTCGTCGAAGTGTCGCCAGCCTACGATCATGCGGAGATCACCGCGCTGGCTGCCGCGACGGTGGCTCACGACTGGTTGTGCGTGCTCGCCAGTCAGCGCGGTGCCACCAGACGAAACATCGGTCGACTGTGAACAACCAATGAACATGCCCTCGACGAATACACACCAAGGCGGCTGGACAAGCCGTCACTCTGCAGAGCGTTACGGAATCAATGAGTGGGGTGCGGATTACTTTGCCGTCGATGCCAACGGACATGTGATGGTGCTCGATCCGGAAAATCCCGACGGCTCACCCGTATCGCTACTGGCCATCATGCACGGACTGCGCGACAGGGGCCTGGAGCCTCCCGTGTTGCTGCGCATCGAGAATATTCTGGATCACCGGATCAAAGTGATCAATCAGGCGTTTACACACGCCATGACGGACGCTGGATACCGCAATCGCTATCGTGGCGTCTTTCCGATCAAGGTAAACCAGCAGCGCCATGTGATCGAGGAAATAGCGCGTGCTGGCAGCCGCTTCAATCACGGCTTCGAGGCTGGCAGCAAGGCAGAACTGCTGATTGCCATGGCGTCCCTGGAAAGTCATACCTGCCCGATCATCTGCAATGGTTTCAAGGATGCTGAATTCATTCAGCTCGGCCTGTATGCCAGGAAGCTCGGCATCGATTGTTTTTTCGTCGTGGAAAATCCAACCGAGGCGCGCATCATCATCGAGCAAAGTCAGGCACTGAACGTCAGGCCACTGGTCGGTGTGCGCGTGAAGCTGTCTACCCGCGTGGACGGTCACTGGCAGGAGGACAGCGGCGATCGCAGCATATTCGGCCTGTCCACCACCCGCCTGCTGGAAGTCGTTGACCTGCTGAAGCAGGCTGATATGCTGGACTGCCTGCGCATGCTGCATGCACACATCGGTTCGCAGATACCCAATATCATGAACGTGCGGGCGGGTGTGGCTGAAGCCTGTCGCTATTACGTCGATCTGGTACGCGAAGGTGCACCGATGGGAACCATCGACATGGGCGGGGGTCTGGCGGTGGACTACGACGGAAGCCAGAGCAACTGGACGCACAGCAGGAATTACCAGCTCACGGAATACTGTGCGGATATCGTGGACAGCATCATGGAAGTACTGGACCCGCTCGACATTGCCCACCCCGAACTGATCACCGAATCCGGCCGCGCCACGGTGGCCTATTCCTCCGTATTGCTGTTCAATATTCTGGATGTCACCGACTGCAGACCACTGCAGGAGGCGGACACTGATGCAAACACCGATCAGCAGGCCCTGCTCACCGACCCGCAGATACAGCGGCTGAACAGCGTACGTGACATCGTCAATCCGGGGAATCTGCAGGAGTGCTACAACGACGCCAATTTTTATCGCGAGGAAATGCGTGATCGCTTCCGTCGCGGCACTGCCACGTTACGTGCCATGGCACTGGCCGACAACACCTATCTGCAAATCATAGAGCGCATCCAGGAAGAGATTCCAAATGCAAGCCGAGTTCCGACAGTATTGCAGGATCTCTCCGAGAGTACCTCTGATATCTATTACGGCAATTTCAGTGTGTTTCAATCCCTGCCCGATACCTGGGCTATCGAGCAGGTCTTCCCGGTGATGCCGATTCACAGACTGGACGAAGAACCGAAACGCACGGCGTTTATCGCTGATATCACCTGCGACAGCGACGGCAAGATTGATCATTTTTCCGACCCCAGTGGCCAGCACCCTACCTTGCCGCTGCACGATGTTCACAAGGATGAAGACTATTTTCTCGGCGTGTTTCTGGTCGGTGCCTACCAGGAAACCCTGGGGGATCTGCATAATCTGTTCGGTGATACGAATGTGGCCAGTATCCGCATAAGCGCCGAGGGTACTATCGAATACGAACGCGAACTGCACGGTGACACGATTGCCGACGTACTCAGTTATGTCGAGTATGAGCCTGCCAGCCTGCAGGAGTCATTTCGCCAGGTGGCGGAACGGGCGGTCCGGTCCGGCAATCTGACCGTGGCTGAAAGGCGTACCATCGTACGGAGTTTTTCCGAGAGTCTCGGTGGTTACACGTATTATGAGCACATCTGATTTTCGATTACAGGAGCTGAAATGTCCAGAATTGTCATAATCGGTGCTGGCGGTGTGGGTGGTGTCGTCACGCACAAGTGTGCGCAACTACCCGATGTGTTCGAGGAAATCGTGCTGGCCAGTCGCACCGAAGCAAAATGCCAGGCCATCGCAGACCAGCTCGATCGTCCCATACGAACCGCTGCGGTCGACGCGGACGACGTACCGGCCATGGTCAGCTTCCTGAAAGCCGAGAAACCGGACCTGTTGATCAACGTCGCTCTACCCTACCAGGACCTGCATCTGATGGATGCGTGCCTGGAGGCGGGTGTGCACTACATGGACACGGCCAACTACGAGCCACCGGATGAGGCGAAATTCGAGTACAGCTGGCAGTGGGCCTATCAGGACCGGTTCCGCGAGGCGGGCCTGATGGCGCTGCTGGGCTGTGGTTTCGATCCGGGCGTCACCGGCATCTTCACCGCACACGCAAAGAAGCACCAGTTCGACACCATCGATACGCTGGATATCATCGATTGCAATGCCGGGGATCATGGTCAGCCGTTTGCCACCAACTTCAATCCGGAAATCAATATACGCGAAGTGTCGGCCAAAGGACGCTACTGGGAAAACGGTGCCTGGCAGGAGACAGAACCGCTGTCCGTGCGTCACGTGTTCGACTTTCCCGAAGGCATCGGTGAGATGCCGATGTACCTGATGTATCACGAGGAACTGGAATCGCTGACCACACATCTGCCCGAGATCAAGCGTGCGCGGTTCTGGATGACCTTTTCCGACAATTACCTGAAACACCTGGAAGTGCTGGAGAACGTCGGCATGACCAGCATCGATCCGGTCTCCTTCAACGGCCAGGAGATTATACCGCTGCAATTCCTCAAGGCGCTGCTGCCCGATCCGTCGAGCCTGGGTCCGCTGACCAAGGGCAAGACCTGCATCGGCTGCCTCATACGCGGCAAGAAGGATGGCAAGGACAAGCTCTACTACATCTACAATATTTCCGACCACGAAGCCTGCTATGCCGAAGTGCAATCACAGGCCATCTCGTACACCACGGGTGTGCCTGCCATGATCGGCGCCAAGATGATGCTGCAGGGGCACTGGATGAAGCCGGGCGTCTGGAACGTGGAACAACTGGATCCGGATCCGTTCATGGCAGACCTGAACCGCTACGGATTGCCCTGGACCGAGACCTACCCGGACACGGTCAGCCTGGATTGAACACGCCAGGCACAGTCACGCCTGTCATGAGTCGAACGAGCGTGCCTGAAAATCCGTTTCTGCACTTTGACACGCGGCGCGTTCCCTCACCGTGTTTCGTGGTGGACAAGGCCAGCGTGGAAGCCAATCTCAGGATACTGCAACACGTGGCCGAGGCCAGTGGTGCCCGGGTCCTGGCGGCACTGAAGGCATTCTCCCTGTGGCATCTGGCGCCACTGGTCTCACATTACCTGCACGGTACCTGTGCCAGCGGCGTGCACGAAGCACGGCTGGGACGCGAGTTCTATGATGGCGAAGTCCACGTGTATTCAGCGGCTTTCTCGCCCGGCGACATGGACGCCCTGCTGCCCATCGCCGATCACCTGGTGTTCAACTCCTTTGCACAATGGCGACGATTTCGCCAGGCGGTTTTTGCAGAGCAGACCCGGCGCCCATCCCTGAAGGCTGGCTTGCGTATCAATCCGGAACACTCCGAGGGCACTACTCCCATCTATGACCCCTGTGCGCCCGGTTCCCGCCTCGGTATTGCCCGTGCGCAGTTCGACATCGACGAGCTGGACGGCATCAGCGGACTGCATTTCCACACACTATGCGAACAGGATGTGCCGCCACTGGCCCGTACTCTGGCTGCTGTGGAAGCGGCATTCGGTGACGTGCTGCCCCGGATGGAATGGGTCAACTTCGGTGGCGGCCACCTCATAACCGAGCCGGGCTATCAGCTGGAAGAACTGATTTGTCTGATCCGGGACTTCGCCCGGCAATATCAGGTACAGGTTTACCTGGAGCCCGGTGAAGCGCTGGCCATCCATTCCGGAGTCCTGGTCTGCGAAATACTGGATATTGCACCCACCGCCTATCAGCAGACAATCCTCGACATTTCGGCCACCTGCCACATGCCCGACACGCTCGAGATGCCGTATCGTCCCCTGGTACTGGGCAGTGGCGAGGCGCAGCAATTGGCGCACACCTATCGACTGGGTGGCATGACCTGCCTGGCTGGCGATGTCATCGGCGATTACAGCTTCGAAGAACCATTGACGGTAGGCGACCGGCTCATGTTCGACGACATGGCGCACTACACCATGGTCAAGACCAGTACGTTCAATGGTGTTCCCTTACCGTCGATTGCCGTGTGGGACTCACTCACCGATGAGCTCGAGGTGATCCGGCAATTTGGTTACCAGGACTTCAAAGAGCGCTTGTCCTGATTCACCAGCAGCTGCAGACACACTGGAAGTCCCAGTATGAATGGCGCCGGGCGAGCACCGATATCATCATCAACAACGAGAGTCAGTTCTACCTGGACGTCCTGGGATTCGATGCAGCCCTGCGTGACACCTGGAGCCCGTTCGAATTACTGAAATCAGGA
>JABDKN010000036.1 GCA_013002205.1 Granulosicoccus sp. | reverse complement strand
ATCCAGAACACCCTTCCAGGCTGTCTGGTTGAAGCTGTTGTCGTCAATGCCGCCCGTGTCGGTGACCTGGCAGGCGGTGAAGGCGGATGCATGGGTACTGGCGGCGAGTGCAGCCACCATCGCCAGTGAAACATAGGCTGTTTTATATGCTGGCATAAGCGTTCCTGTTCTCTATTGACGTGATTCAAATCCAACTTGGATCAGTTGAGGTGAGACCGCAGGCAATCTGACACGCGGTTTTCCTTGGCAAGTCACTTGCCGGGCCTGTTGCTTTACTCTCGCATCAGTACTCGATGATTGATACTATCGCCTGCTACAGGCTCTGCCCATGACATAGATCAAGCCCCGGGCACCAAATCACGACCACTCATCTATTTGCTGATTTTCGCTGCCCAGGTTTGCGCGCTGTGGCGAATTTTATCGGTATCCATTGTCAACAACTGACGGTGCTGCAGTAACTGCTTGCCAGCAACCCACACATCGGTGACATACTGACTGCTCTGTGTGTATATCACCTGCGCCAGCACATCGTAGATCGGCAACATGCCCAGACCAGGTTCGATGATGATGCAGTCGGCTGCCTTGCCAACTTCCAGTGAGCCGATGTGCTCAGCCAGGCCTAACGCCTTCGCAGCATCGATGGTTACCATCCGCAGTGCCTGGGCAGCGGGCAGGGTCGCCGCATTGTCGCTGAACACTTTGGCGAGGAACGAGGCGGTGCGAAGTTCACCCAGCAGATCCAGATCATTGTTGCTGGCAGCACCATCGGTGCCCACCGCAATGTTCACACCGGCCGCGATCAAGTCGGCGATGGGGCTGACACCACTGGCAAGTTTGAGGTTGGACTCGGGGCAATGTATTGCGTTCACTCCCGCTTCGCCAAGCCTGACGATCTCGGCGTCGGTCAACTGGGTCAGATGCACGGCCAGCAGACTCGAATTGAGCAGACCGATCTCGTCCAGCCGTGCGATCGGGCGCATGCCGTGTTCGCGTTCGAAGCTCTGCACCTCTTCCGCCGTTTCGTGAACATGCATGTGAACCGGTACATCGAGCTCGGCACTCAGCGTGGCGATACGCTCCAGCGGTTCGCGTGACACAGTATAGGGTGCATGAGGTGCAAAGGCGGTCGTGATCAGCGGCTCGTCGCGCAGAGTGTCATGTACGGAAAGACCACGACTGATGTATTCATCTACCGAGCCTGCCCAGGCTGTAGGAATGTCCAGCACGATCAGACCCACTGTGGCTCGCATGCCTGCACTGAGTACCGTAGCGGCAGTTACATCAGGAAAGAAGTACATGTCGTTGACGGTAGTGACGCCGCACAGCAGGCATTCCGCCAGTGCCAGCGCAGTACCATCGCGGACGTATGCAGGGCTCAGATACGCGGCCTCGGTGGGCCAGACGTGTTGCTCCAGCCAGGTCTTGAGTGGCTTGTCATCGGCAAAGCCACGCAGCAGGTTCATGGCCAGGTGCGTATGTGCATTGACAAGACCCGGCATGAGGATGCCTGAGCGTCGATCAACTACGATCAAATCCGGATACTGCGTCATTGCGTCCAACCACGGTGCGCACGCAACTATTCGACCATCGATGACGACCAGCGAGTATTCCCGGAGCACACGCATATGCGCATCCATCGTGATTACCCAACCTGCCTCAAGGATGAAACTGTTGGCGTTGCAGTTCGACAGGTTGCCGGTACGCGCTGGGTCAGTCGAACCGCTGGAGGAAGTGGCTTCTGATGTCACGTGTGTGCATTGCTCACAAGGTGGGTGTGTACTGCACGATAGCGGTCACAGTCGTGACTCGCAAGCAAAAGCCGTTACCTGACTACAGATTCTCCGGAGCAACCGAAAGACGACAGGGTCAATGACCTGTTCTCGCGCATGACGATTGTCACCCCGGCTGATCGCACCCTTTCGCAGATGGCATCAACTTTCTGCACAACGATGTAGGCGCTTTGAGTAACAGCGCCTGTCCAAGCCTGACCCGCACGACATTCAACTCTACCTGCAATCAAGCGGGTACTTCCGACTTAATGAGTATGCGTCTTACAGTACTTATACAAAAGTCGAGCACGAACGGGCGGTCGTACAGTTATAAATAAAAAACCGGTAATAAACCGCAATTTGACGAGGCAAAAACCCAAGGAAACTACAATGCCTGTTCAATGATACTCCTCCTTGCACCACACAGTCATCTTCAAATTGCTATTGGAAGGCTATTCAACAAGAGGAGTACAGTCATGTTTCAATCAACCACGAGCAAGAAATACGCACTTTGTCTGTCCGGCGTTGTACCACTGATACTTGGATTCCCAGACTCCGCTTACAGCGAGTCCAGAGACAACAGAACCCCGCATAGCCAACGACCTGCCGTCACCAAACCATCAGTCATACAACGAGCGTCTGATACCAATGGTCGACAAGGCAGTGGAGACTCGGTTCAGCTATCGATTGATGTCGTTGGTTCGAACCTGATCGATGCGGCCGATCAACACTGCCGTGAGTTGGTAGCTCTGGCCCAGGCGGAGGGGCACAATCCGGGAAGCTTGTGTCGTGACAGTGAACCGACTTTCAACACAGGGGGGTCCGTGCCCGAAGTAGTAATCGAAGAAGATCCAACCCCTGCGCCTGTTGAGCTAAAGGAAGATGTTCTGCTGATTCATGGCTTCTCGATCACGGCAAATCACGACTGTAGTGAGTACTGGGGTGCACAGCAGGACGCCATAAATACCTGGGACTCTGAGGACAACCAGATACGTCATGCCAGAACGATTGGCTGGTATGGAGCGACTGAAAATTGCGATGTCAATATCCCGGACGACAATCCAACAGATCCGTCACCGGATCCGCTCGAAATAGGCTATGAGTATGGTATTGACACCCCCATCAGCGACATTGCCTATGAGTTGAAAACATGGATTCTTGATAACTATGCTTCCAAGGGAAAATCGGTGGATATCGTTGCTCATTCGCTGGGCGGTCTTGTCGTTCGTCTAATGTTGGAGAACTGGGGGCAGGAGTTGCTCGTCTCAGATGTCGTGACATTGGGCACGCCACACGATGGTGTCGATGCGCTTATTCTCGCACCGGTCTGCTGGGCCATAGCGCAGTGTAATGACGTTGAAAAGGGCAGCGACTTCATCAACAACCTTCAACATAACCCGCAAAGCGTTATCGCTACCCAGTGGACGCTGATCGCGGCTGAAAACGATCAGGTGATTGGAGAGGCTACCGGGCTCGGTATGGAATCCATGGAGGGGCCTGTCGTGGACAAATACGAGTATTCAATGGATCACAAACACGGCTGCAGTCATATCTTTGGATTGTTCTCGTCAATCGGGCATCAGGATCTTCAAGGTGATGCAGCCTCAAAGCCAGTGCATGAATGCAATATTTTTGGCTTTTCCAATGGGACAGTTGATAATCCGACTCAACGGATATTGAATGCAATCGACTAACGGAACGGCGGGCTGGTTTTCATCAGCCTGCCATCGTCCTGTTCAACAGGATCAAACAGGAATTCCGCAAGAGCACTGCCCTGCATGACCGGCAACATGAATTCTGCCAGCCCACAGGAGACAGATTCCGGCAGCATTGCAGGGACGCAAACCCGTAGAGATCGACGCTCACCGATAGCCTGCACAGTACGCGTAGTAGCCCCTTGTTATTCCTGACCTCATTCCCGTCAATGTGTACCCCACGCTTCATGACCGGACCAGCAAGCATTTCACGTCTGATCGGTTACCATCATGCCCTCTGCCGGCAGATAAGGTGTCGGCAAACAGGCAATTGAGCAACTTGCACGATATGACTCAAGCTCTTCAAGATCTCGTCCGTCACAGCCGCTACCCTGTACACCATGGTCCTCGCCGGCTCACTTCAACAGTGATGCGTCGAGTTGCCGCCAGGGCACCGGAGACTGATGATCCAGACCAGAAAAACGACGTGGCTATTGGCGGGATGGATGCTACTGTGCATACCGGCACAGGCGGATAACCTCGAGGTGGCTATGTCTGCCGCACCTGGCGTTGTCAACCACCGGATTCCGGACGCAACGCTGCACCGCATTCTCGATAATGCCGGCGTGTTGCCACAGCTGAGTACGCTGGCCACCACGATAATCGGGGAAAGTCGTGCTCAGTGGCAGAGCTGCAGTCCGATGACCGTATCGGTCGATACGTGGATTCGTCAAGCGATGTCCTCGGACCTGATGACACAGCATGCCGTTGATGCATTGCGTGACGAGTTGGATGCGTCCACTGTCGCAGCGGTCATCGTGTGGCTGGAATCAGCGCCCGGGCAGGCGATTACCCGCGCTGAACACGCATCAGCGTCATTGAGCGACGCCGAGTTCAATCACTTGTTCAGCACGTTGGGAGAGACACCCGGTTACCGCAAAGAAAGGGCACCACGCATCAAGGCATTGCTCCACAGTACCCGGGCTGCCGAGTTTGTGACGGTATTGAACAGTGAGCTCGACACCCTGGTGCAGCTCGCCAGCGCATGTTCACCGACCCGCGGTGCAATCCGGGAACTCCTGTCCGCAGCCAGCAGCCAGAGGCAGGATCTTGAACTGGTCACGCTGATCATGGGAATCAACCTCCAGGCGCCAACCGCTGTCATCTATCGCGACGTGGACGACGCGGTGATCGATGCGTATCTTGAATTCGCCAGCTCGACTGCCGGCAAGGCATATCATGCCGCTCTGATAAAGGTGACAAGCGATACCCTGGTCGAGCGACTGGAGGCGTTTGCAACCTGGCGGGAGCGCTAGAAGCGCAGCATGCGCCCGCATAAACCGGGCGGTGAGAAGCTGTTCATCGGCTACTGTGGCCTCATCGTTGAGATCACTGATCAGCGCCCCGGTGAATTGAAGCTGGCACAGGTATTCGTAGCAGTTCCGGGTGTGTCGAAAAAGACCTACGCGGAGGCAACCCTGAGTTAATCGACACCCGACCAGGTCGGTGAGTTTATCGGTACACTGGCCATGGAAAGCGCGAATGGCTTGTATTGAACCAGTATCGGAAATAGTATCGAGTCCGTCGAGTTCGATGAATCAGGGCGTT
>JABDKN010000185.1 GCA_013002205.1 Granulosicoccus sp. | reverse complement strand
ACGCCTGCCAGTAAGACGGCAGCTCCCATACACATGCTGATCAACCCTGCCTTGGCACTGTCGATGGATTCGCTGATCTCAGCTCTAGCCAGTTGTAACTCGCTGCGCATCAATTCGCCGATGTCAGTAGCCAGAGATGAAATCAGTCCAGTTGTGGATGAAGCGCTGTCTGCTCCGGTCGGCGTGGATATTCTGGCAGCGTGCCCCTTGGTGTGACTCTCCTGCTCTACCGTGCTGTCAATGCTCATGCTGGTTCACCTCGCCGCTGTGCTGAAGTCGGATTGACCCCGGAAGCAGGACTGCTCTTCCCCACTGCCGTACCTGAAGCTGTAGCGGAATCCCGACCTGTGCTCTCATGACTGGATGACTGTTGATAAGTGTGCACTCCTGCCGCCTGTGGTTTGCCGTGTACACTCGGGTCACTGTAGCCGGAGGATTGATACTCTCGATCATCACTGGCCTTGGCAAAGCGCGCCGCTGCAATTCCCAGCGCGATGCTTCCGAGCATGAACAACCCCGGGTTATCACGTGCCAGACGATGGGCCCGACTGGCTACATCATCCAGAGAACTGTTTTGTATCGTTGTGGATAATCGGCCGAGCTGCGAAGACAACTCGTCAGCATAACTGGCCAGAGGATGCTCATCCCGGGTCAACCGATCCGCCGCATCCTCTATGGCACTCGACAGTACCTCCACATTCTCGTCAACGACTTCCTTGCCCTTTTGAAATTGATCACGTGCTGTGGCATGCGCTGTATCACGTGTACTTTCACCTAGTGCCGACAGCTCCTCCTGTACACTTTCCTTGGCTTTTGCTGCCTCCTGGCGAACCTTGTCGCCTGGATCTTCTCTTCCTGTATCGCTTTGTTGATTCATGTTTCGCTCCTCTGTTTACGCCTGCTGAAATGCCCAGGTGCGTTACGCAGTGCGATGCACCTTGCGCACTGGAATTGAAACAGAGCATGCTACTGATGTTCTCGCGATGTAGTTTTTGCGTACCCCGTCAAGAAAAACTGACAGGCCTGACGTCATCCGCTACAGCACATAGGGCAAGCAGGAGAACAGGCAAGCAAGCAGGCAGGAGAACAGGCGATAATCAAGCAAAACGCCACGTCCGGGCGAATTCGAGTTACGACACTCAGCCAGAGGGCAAACTGGATGGCTGGGCGCTGATAGATGAGTAATAGACGAATATATGGTGCCGCTTGATATAGCCAACGAGGGGGGCGGGGTGACTGCAAGCGCTCACTTACGCTTCAAACACCTGCGCAGAATTGTCGATGGGGGCCACGAACCAATTCTGCACAGGCTTACAGGTAAAAAAGAATACTGCGGTTACTACTGATCAACTACCAATTTTCTCGGCCCACTCATCCACCTGCTGCTCCGCCGCTTCTTTGGCAAGACCGTACTTCTCCTGAATGATCCCGACCAACTGGTCACGCTTGCCTTCGATCTGATCCATCTCATCGTCGGTCAGCTCCCCCCAGGTGTCCTGCACCTGTCCCTTGAACTGTGTCCAGTTACCTTCTATTTGATCCCACACTCCATCGGCGTAAACCACACCTGATACCAATGCAGTGCTCAGCGCAATAGCAGTCAAAGTTCGCTTGATCATCTCATCTCCTCTCAGTATATTGAATTGGCGTTCTGTCGCACATGCGAACGGTGGTCAATGTAGACAGTTGCTGCGTCTGAAAACATGCCTGGTAAAAATTGCATACCTGATGAGCGTGACGACAGTCGTCCGGTGACGTAGAAAAACCGGCGATGAAGTATTGCTACGCGATAGTCTGCACTTGGCGCTGCGCGCTGACCAAGCCGCTTGGCAGACTGTGATGTGCGCTTCCATGACGTTTTTGATACCCGTAGCTGCCACCTGCTTTCGAGTGAGAAACTGCATGGGCTGTGCGAAGCAATCGCCGCCAGTTCCGTGCAACCGTCCAGTCCACTTACAGGTATTGACACCTCTGACCGGCTGCCTGGGATCCATCACCGGCGTCAGGCGCCGAAGTCATCTGAAATTGCGTCTCGCTTCCGGTACCTGTAAAGAACAGGAGTCCCTCACCACTGAGGTCCTTGAATACCATGCCAACATAATCTGCAGAGGCGATATAGACAAACGTCCCCAGACGCTGGCGGCGAGTGGTGTCGATACCGCCAGGCAGCTCATACAAGCTTTCCCAGACTGCGGATCCATTCATTCTCAATGTGAAGGTGTTCGACTCCTCACCACCGACATGTCGCCTGCCACAACGCACGATGACATCTACTGGCAACGTGTCACCTATTGCGTGCTCTCTGGCAATGCAAATCGATACCAGGCCATCTCCGGACAGTAGCCGCACCGCGACCAGGAGTGGTCCCGCGGTGACGTGGGCTGTCGAGTTAGCACCGTCCCCACTTTCAAGCCGTATGTTCAACGCACCCTGGGCAATATGATGCCGACCATCCAGATTGACCCCATCACCGCCCGAATAGTGCGCAGACCCGTCACCTCGAAGTGTCAGTGTGTAGGTAAATTCGTCGATCTCACAGTAAAAGGACTGATTCAATTTGGCAGGCATCGGTCCATTGACGACTGGTTGCAGTTCATCGATCGTCGGTATGTTGTTCGCCTGAAGTCCAGCGACAGCCGGTTCACCGGACGGGTCCGCCGCCCGGCGAATCCACTCTGACCACGTTTGCGACCCTCGACCGGACCGTGGGCCGTCACCTTCACTGCGACCAATACCAGCAACACCAACACTGACATCACCACCAACACTACCAACACCAACAACACTGACATCACTACCAACACCAACAACACTGACATCACTACCAACACCACCAACACTGCCACTGACACCTACCACCATCACTCCGGTACTTGCGATCAGCAGGACGGTCAGGCATCGTTTCATTGAAATCATCCAGCT
>JABDKN010000011.1 GCA_013002205.1 Granulosicoccus sp. | reverse complement strand
CACTTGCCACCCGGACTGCGGCTGTGGCTGGCCAGGCTTTCAATCTGGCGATTAAAGCACGGCAGCAGGATCGCTCCAAGCCTGTTGCTGCTGTGTCTGAGCGTGTTCAGTCTCGGAGTGGGATATGCAGCTGCCGTCCGTGGTTACTGGCAAGCCAGCCTGCAGCTCGATTCCAACATGGCCCCTGCGCTTGCTGCCGCCGCCGACATTGATTCCAGGGCATCGACGACATCGACGACATCGAACTGGCTGGCAGCGGCCGAACTGGGTGAACTGCAGGCTGAAATCGTACGCTTGCGCGTGCTGTTCCTGCGCCTGGCAGAACTCGCCGAGCTGGATGATGGCGAGTTCGACCTTGACATGAACTTCGAGCGTGACTTCGACGGGCATCTGGACAGGGTTGAAGGTCGTGCCATTCCGGTAATGCACGACGAGCAGGCGGGTATCGGATCAAGCTCGTCACTTGAAGGCCCGTTTACGGATTCGCGTGCAGACTCGCTGGTAGATTCGCTTGCGCTTGCAAAACAGGCGCTCGTCCATATCTCCGATCAGGCAGACAGGGTCGCCAGCGTGTTTCGTGAACGGCGCATGGCACATGATTTCAGGGTTTCAGGGTTACCGGTTGCCAACGGTCGCATCAGCTCCCGCTACGGCTACCGTATCGATCCTGCTACCGGTCGGCGCCAACTTCACCGTGGCCTCGATCTCGGCGGCAAGCCTGGCAGTGAGATTTTCGCCCTGGCGGACGGTATCGTGACGTATTCGGGCAGTAACGGTGGCTATGGCAATCTGGTGGAAATCGAACACCCCGACGGATTTCGTACTCGCTATGCACACAATGACTCCGTGCTGGTGCCGCTGGGGCAGCGTGTCAGGAAAGGACAGGTCATTGCCACGATGGGTTCCACCGGGCGATCAACCGGAACTCACGTGCATGTGGAGATCAGGCACAACGGCCGTGCAGTCGACCCTCAGCTGTACATTCGCTGAGGCTGACGGGCGGGTTAAGTGCCATAATATAGCGTTCCTGCCCTCCAGGGCATGAGACGTTTTTGCATCGGCACCCGCGACGGTGCACAACAGCAGCCTCGGGCTGCCATCAAGGTCGGTATCCATGTTAGCTAATCTGGTCAAGAAATTCGTCGGCAGCAGTAACGATCGCACCGTCAAGCGCCTCGGTCGCGACGTAGAAGCGATCAACGCTTTCGAGGCTGGAATGGAAGCTCTGTCTGATGCGGATCTGGCAGCCAAAACCGATGAGTTTCGCGAGCGGCTGGCGCAGGGCGCTACGCTGGATTCACTGCTTCCAGAGGCCTTCGCCGTTACCCGGGAAGCAGGAAAACGGGCGTTGGGTATGCGCCATTTCGATGTGCAGCTGATTGGCGGCATGGTCCTGAACGACAACAAGATTGCCGAGATGCGTACCGGTGAGGGTAAGACGCTGGTAGCCACCACGGCGGTTTATCTGAACGCCCTGACCGGCAAGGGTGTACACGTGATCACGGTCAACGACTACCTGGCACAGCGTGATGCGCAATGGATGTCCGGGTTGTACAAGTTTCTGGGTATGAGCGTCGGTGTCATCATCGGCGGTCTTGCCAGTGACGAACGTCGTGCCGCCTATGCCTGCGACATCACCTACGGTACCAATAACGAGTTCGGCTTCGACTACCTGCGCGATAACATGGCGCACAGTCCGGAACAGCGCGTGCAGCGGGGACTCAATTACGCCATTATCGACGAGGTGGATTCCATCCTGATCGACGAGGCGCGCACCCCGCTGATCATCTCCGGTCCTGCCGACGGTGACAGCGAATTGTACGGCAAGCTGAACGCTGTGGTACCAAAGCTGAGCCGCGCAGCCGATGAAGAAAGCGAAGGCGACTACTCGGTGGATGAAAAAGCCAAGCAGGTGCACCTGACAGAATCGGGTATGGAAACCGTGGAAGACGTGCTGATCGAACATGGCATCCTGGAGGAAGGTGCCAGCCTGTACGATCCGGCCAACATTGCCGTGTTGCATCACCTGAATGCCGCGCTGCGCGCTCATGCCATCTACCAGAAAGACATCGACTACATCGTCAGCAACGACCAGATAGTCATCGTCGACGAATTCACCGGACGTACCATGCCGGGCAGACGCTGGTCGGAGGGTCTGCACCAGGCCATCGAGGCCAAGGAAGGTGTCAGCATCCAGCGTGAAAACCAGACGCTGGCCTCCATCACTTTTCAGAACTATTTCCGCCTGTACAATAAGCTGGCCGGTATGACCGGCACGGCCGATACCGAGGCCTTCGAGTTTCAGTCAATCTACGGGCTGGAAGTGGTTGTCATACCGACACATCGCCCGATGATTCGCGACGACAAGGCTGATCTTGTCTTTCTCACCCAACGCGAGAAATACGATGCCATCATCGAGGATATCGAGGATTGCGCCACTCGACAGCAGCCGGTGCTGGTGGGCACCACGTCCATCGAAACGTCCGAGTACCTGTCGAGCCTGTTGAAACAGAAGGGTATCAGTCACGAAGTATTGAATGCCAAGCAGCACGAGCGAGAAGCGAACATCATCGAGAATGCCGGCCGCCCCGGTGCGGTGACGATCGCCACCAACATGGCCGGTCGTGGAACCGACATCGTGCTGGGAGGGTCTCTGGAGGCCGAGCTGTCCGCCCTGGTGACAGCCGCCGGTGATCCATCCGCACTGGAATCCGGTACCTCCGCCCTGAAAGATGACTGGCAGGTACGGCACGATGCCGTGCTGAAGGCAGGTGGCCTGCATATCATCGGTACCGAACGACACGAGTCCCGTCGCATAGACAATCAGTTGCGCGGCCGCTCGGGTCGCCAGGGTGATCCCGGTTCGACGCGCTTCTACCTGTCACTGGAAGACAGCCTGATGCGGATCTTCGCCAGCGAACGTGTCAGCAACCTGATGCAGAAGCTGGGCATGGAAGAGGGTGAAGCCATCGAGCATCCCTGGGTGACCAAGGCCATCGAGAATGCCCAGCGCAAGGTGGAGGGGCATAACTTCGACATGCGCAAGAACCTGCTGGAATACGACGATGTGGCCAATGACCAGCGCAAGGTGATCTACGAGCAGCGTAATGAACTGATGGAAACCGAGCACATGCGTGATCTGGTGGACGAGTTGCGCGAAGAGATCATCCCCGAGGTGGTCGTGCGCTATATCCCACCTGGATCTCTGGAAGAGGCATGGGACCTGGATGGTCTGGCCAGTGAGCTGAAGAGCATGACCAACCAGGATTTCGACGTGAAAGCCTGGCTGGAGGCCGAACCCAATCTGCCGGAAGAGGACATCGCGACCCGTATCCTGGATCAGTTGATCGAGGAATACGATCGCAAGGAGACTATGGCTGGTGCGGAAGGGCTGCGCAACTTTGAACGATACGTTTCGCTGCAGGCTCTCGATGATTGCTGGAAGGAGCATCTGGCCGGCATGGATTACCTGCGGCAGAGTGTAGGCCTGCGCGGCTATGCGCAGAAAAACCCCAAGCAGGAGTACAAGCGCGAGGCGTTCGAACTGTTCACCAGCATGCTGGATGAGTACAAGCGCCAGGTGGTCACCGTGCTGAGCAAGGTTCAGGTACGCAACGCAGAGCAGGTCGAGGAGGCCAAGGCGCAGGCCGAGGCGCGCCAGGCTCCCGCGCAATCGGCGCAAGTCAGCTATGAGCACCGCGAGGTCACCAGTGCGCTCGCCGGAGGTGAGGCGGAGGAGACGGTCGCGGAAGCTGCGGTAGCGTCCGCCGCTGCCGCCAGGCAGGCTGCGATGGGTGCAGCGCGAGGCGGCGCTGCCCAGGCGTCGACGGCACCGTCACAACCGGTACGTCGGGACATGCCCAAGGTGGGTCGCAACGCACCGTGTCCCTGTGGTTCGGGCAAGAAGTTCAAGAACTGTCACGGCAAATTGAACTAAGCGGACATTCACTGCAATGCCAGTCAATCTGAATCTGCCCCCTGCTGTACCCGTCCAGGGCGTTGAACTCGCTACACTGGCCGCCGGGCTGAAGCGCAACGGAACCCCCGACATGGTCGTAGCACGGCTGGCAGACACAGCCGTCACTGCCGCGGTGTTTACACAAAGTGCCTTCTGCGCCGCACCCGTTACGCTGTGCAGGGAGCAGCTGCGCTCCAACGGCGGGGCAGTGCGCGCCCTGCTGATCAATTCTGGAAACGCGAACGCAGGCACGGGGCAGCCGGGTATCGCGATGGCACGTGGCCATTGTCAGGCCCTGGCCGATGCGCTGTCCATACCGCCTGATTCGGTGTTGCCGTTTTCCACCGGTGTGATCGGTCAACTGCTGCCCGATGACATCATGCGTCGTGGCATACAGGATGCGGCAGAGAGGCTGGCTGGCAGTGAGGCGATGTCGTCGAACCACTGGGCCGATGCCGCCCGGGGAATCATGACCACCGATACACAACCGAAGCTGACATCACAATCGGTCACCATTGATGGACAGGTCGTGACCATCACCGGAATGGCCAAGGGTGCCGGCATGATCCAGCCCGGCATGGCGACCATGCTCAGTTATGTGTTTACCGATGCTGCCATTGAGCTGACCGATCTGGACGCTGCACTCCGCGAGGCGGTTGACGTGTCGTTCAATGCGATAACCGTCGACAGCGATACCTCGACCAACGATGCCTGTGTGCTGGTCGCCACCGGCACTGGCGTACGACTGGATTCCACTCACGCACAATGGCCGCTGTACCTGCGAGCCTTGACCCGGGTCTGCAGTGATCTGGCACAGGGCATCATTCGGGATGCCGAAGGTGCCACCAAGTTCATCACCGTCTGTGTCAAGGGTGGACGCGATGTTGCCGAGTGCAAGCAGGTTGGATATGCCATTGCCAATTCACCCCTGGTCAAGACGGCCATGTTTGCCAGTGATGCCAACGTCGGGCGCCTGCTGATGGCCATTGGCAAGTCGGGCGTGCAGGATCTGGATGCTTCGAGAATTACAGTCTCACTGGGCGACGTCGTTGCCTTCAGCAACGCGGGTATTGCCGAAGGCTACACAGAGGCGCGCGGCAGCGCAGTCATGGCACAGGCCGAAATTCTGGTGACGGTCGATCTTGGCCGCGGAGATGCTTCCGCCAATATCTACACCTGCGATCTGTCGCATGACTATGTGAGTATCAACGCGGATTATCGCTCCTGAGCTATCGATAGTCCTGCCGACTCACCGACTCACCGACACGCAGCCAGCCGATCCAATGCAGTATATCGATGTCGTCGCCGGGGTCATCTTCAATGAGACTCGTACGCATGTGTTGCTCGCCCTGCGCAAGCCCGGGCAGCACCAGGGAGAGCGCTGGGAGTTCCCCGGTGGCAAGCTCGAAGCCGGCGAAGACCTGCAGGCGGGGCTGCGACGTGAGCTCGAGGAGGAGCTTGGCCTCATTGTCCGTGCCAGCACTCCCAGAGCGGTCATCGAACACGAATACCCGGACAAACTGGTGCGATTGCATTTCTGCGATGTGACCGAGTTTGACGGGGAGGCATCGGGCATCGAAGGCCAGCTCGTCAGGTGGGTACACCTGCGCGACCTGGAAACCTTACGGTTTCCTGATGCCAATCAGGCGATCGTCAATGAACTGGTCGCGACTGGAAAGTCACGGGCTGGAATCCCTCGACATTGAGCGCGGAGAAACCTCCCACCGACGGTCGATACCTGCAGCAAATGGAATCGACAGTGGCAATGTGAGTCAGGTACGGCCAGTTTCCATTGCACGGTAACGCTCGTGCAACTGGATGACCTGGGCCTGTGTCTCTTCGACCGTGCCCGTGTTGTCGATCACATCATCGGCAATCGCCAGTCGCTCTTCCCGACTCGCCTGGGATGCCAGGATGGCTGTCGCCTCGTCCGCACTGGAACCATCGCGCTGGAGCAGACGATTCAGTTGCACCGACACCGGCACATCCACGAGGACGATGCGATCGAATCGTGCCTGTTGCCCGGTCTCGACCAGCAATGGAACGGCGTAGATGATGTACGTGTGACCCTCACTCTGCAAATCTGCAATGCGTGCATCAGAGAGTTGGTGGATCAACGGATGCAGCGTCGCGTCCAGAAACTTCCGATCCGACGGATTGGCAAACACGATGTGGCGCAAAGCAGTGCGATCCAGTTCGCCATCGGGCGTCAGGATGCTCGTGCTGAAATGACCGACCAGGGCATTGAGCCCTTCGCTGCCGGGTTTCACCACCTCGCGAGCCAGCGCGTCTGCATCGATGACCGGTACGCCCAGTCTGGTGAAGCAGTCTGCAACCAGTGTCTTGCCACTGGCTATGCCGCCGGTCAGGCCAACAAGTAGCATGATAGGAAGTGTCGGAGGGTGAAATCTGTCACCATGGTACCTGCTGAACCTGTCGGATGTTCACTCTCCAGCAGCTGACGGAAACACCGGCCGCCAGCATGGTGCGGCCTTCCGATCCATGCCGGGAATCACCTGAACAGTAAATCAGTTCAGAAGCCCGTAGTACCAGGCACTCAAGGCCTCACCCCACAGCATGGCGATCCAGCCAGCGGCTGCCAGATACGGGCCGAAGGGAATGGGTATGTTCCGGTCACGGCCGGTCACGGCGATGATGGCGATGCCCACGATTGCGCCAACCAGTGAGGAGAGCAGGATGACAACAGGCAGTGCCTGCCATCCCAGCAGTGCGCCGATGGCGGCCAGCAACTTGAAATCGCCATAACCCATGCCTTCCTTACCGGTGGCGATGCGAAACAGCTGGTAGACCAGCCAGAGTACGAGGTAACCGGCGGCGGCACCGATCACGGCCGAACGGAGATCCGCGAACACCGGTACCAGCGCTGCGAGCAGCCCGATCCACATCAGGGGTAGGGTCATGGCGTCGGGCAGCAACTGATGATCTACATCGATCATGGACATGGACACGAAAAACCAGGTCACCACGATGCCCAGCACAGCCTGTGGGGTCGGGCCCAGCTGCCAGGCCACGATCAGTGATAACAGCATCGTGACGAATTCGACGATCGGGTAGCGAGCTGAAATGCGTGTCCTGCAGTTGGCGCACTTGCCCCCCAGCAGAAGATAACTGAGGATTGGAATGTTCTGCCAGACGCTGATTTCCTTTTCACAGGAAGGGCAGCGAGAGCGTGGAACCGCCAGGTTGAATGTCTCCGTCGCTTCTGCAGCCGGGTTGCGGGCCGGTGTATCGGTCGCCATCGTGCCAGTGGCCGGTACTGGCTCGAGTTCCTCCAGCCCTTCTCGCCAGGCACGCTCCATCATGATGGGCAGGCGATGAATGACCACGTTCAGGAAGCTGCCTACCACCAGGCTGACGAAGGCTACGACGCCGTAGAAGGCTGCGGCGTTGTGCTGAAACAGGTCGACGATGGACATGTGCAGGATTATGAATGGAATGATTCGGTCACGCAAAATTGCTGCCAGATGCGTGGCACCCGCAGCAGGCGAAGTTGCTGACTAGAACGCATCACCCATCTTGAATATCGGCAGGTACATGCCCACGACCAGACCACCAATGACCACACCGAGGAAGGCCATGATCATCGGCTCCATCAGGGAGGTCATGGCATCGACCGCATTGTCCACTTCCTCTTCGTAGTAGTCGGCCACCTTGGCAAGCATGTCATCGATCGAACCGGATTCCTCACCGATGGACACCATCTGTACCACCATATTGGAGAACAGGCCGGAGGTCTCGATGGAGGTGGTCAGCCGTTGGCCGGTGGCGGCTTCGTCCTTCATTTTCAGGATTGCCTTCTCGAA
>JABDKN010000309.1 GCA_013002205.1 Granulosicoccus sp. | reverse complement strand
GGATCAGGCCATCTGTGAACGGGTACTCAAACGCGACGACCTGCCCTGGTGCGGTCTCATCGGCTCGATGGCCAAGCAGCGACACTTCGTAAAACGCCTGCTGGCTCGTGGTGTGCCGGAGCAGTCGCTGTCAAGGTTACAGTGCCCTATCGGCATCGATGGTATCGCCGGCAAGCACCCGGCGGAGATTGCCATTGCAGTAGCTGCCCAGATGCTGATCGTCCGACAGGCCAGGCATACGCAATCCGTATCCGGTCACCAGGCCGCCTGAGGCGACGAATACAGCTCATCAGGCATCCGGACAACCTTCGACGCCGTCCACCTTTTTCCAGTACGGTGTATTGGTCGACATCTCGCAGCGCACCAGTTTTCTGGTGCCGACGATATCGACGCATTGCACGGTGCCTAGATCCCGCATCTGTCCATCCGGTGCACGGCACTTGCAATCAGGCGCGACCGGTGGATCCTGCCCCCAGACCAGCGCCGATACCAGACACAGGCTGGCAGCCAGACACGCGGTGCGCACGCGTAGCGCAAGTATCGTGATGCCCGTCCGATAACGATGAAATCGAATCACCGGTAATCCCCCCTGGATCCGCTTCCGTTCAGCCTACTCCATGGCGAAACGGAGTTCAAATGATACGCACGGTGCTGCGTTCGAGCTTTACCTCGATGTATAGCGCCGGCAAGAGCCTGGCAAACACCAGCGGCCATAGTAGTCACCCATGGAGACAGCAGTTGTCTTCAGATCTGAAAACTTTTCAACATTCAACATAGAGACTACATCATGAAAATTCGTAACACGATCGCTTTGTCCACTCTGGTTCTGGCCGCCGTTCTGTCAGGAAGTGCTGCCGCCAATCTGAGTACCGGCTCCATCGGCACTGACGTGCAGTCGGCTATTGGAACCGGCAGCGTCAGCGTCCGCGTCAACGACGGCGTCGCCACACTGTTCGGTATCACCGAAACCAAAGTTGACTCAAACGCGGCAGAACGTGCTGCAGCCAACTTCGAGGGAATCGACAGCGTGATCAACCTCGTTACCGTTACCAACTAATGCCCGCCTCGTCATCGGCGACCAGTCACAGGACTGGTCGCCTGACGAACTCCCTTTTATCCGAATCCGAGAGTCCTGCCAGTAGCGTTCTGCCAAGGCCCTCACAACCAGCCTGGCCACCGGGGCGATCAACCGCCAGACACTTACAGATGCTGGCAGGCACGCTCGAACCCGGTGGTGTTCATCAGCGACCGGCACCGGTCAAATCTGCCGGCTGCGTAGGCCCAGAAGTCCTCCGCCGGATTGCCATCGGCATGCTGGATCAAACCCCACAGGGTCCAGAGCAAATCGCACATGGCCTTGTAGATCACCATGCGATTGTATTCGTGTTCAGCTGGATCTCCCGAACAGTAGGCGCGCAGCAGCTGCATATCCTGTTCGTCGGAGAAGCTGCCTTCAACAGACAGGTCCCCGAGATCCCACCACGGATCGTTCATGCCGGAGTACTCCCAGTCGACGATCCACATCCGCTGCCCGTCGTCCAGGAAATTCTCGCACAGCGGATCGCAGTGGCAGGGTGTCAGTGCCACCGGCCTGACAGCCAGAGCAGCCTTCAATGGTTCAGCCCGATTGACGATATCGTGGTATCCATCGGGAAGATCGATGGTCTTGTGCTGCAGGATACCCAGGTACTCCTCGATCATCGCAAACAACTCGAAGCGAAACCGGAAACTCACCCCTGAGGCGTGCAGTTGCTTGAGAGCCCTGCCTGCGCGTTCGACGGACTCCGCTCTGGCTGCGAACAGAGCCGGGGTCATGGTCTCGATGCCCGGCACCAGGCGCGTGATCATCAGGCCCTCCTGCACATTTGCATACAGGACGTCGGGCGACACACCTGCCGCTGCCGCCTGATGGGCGTTGTGCAGTTCCACGTTTCTGTCGATATAGTCAGCCGTTCCTTCGCCGGCGAGCCGCACCACCACAGACTCCTGCGAGGGTTGTTCGACACAGTAAACCCGGTTGGTCAATCCACCCAGCCGCCTGATACGCAATGAGTCGGCCGGCACGTCAGTGTAGCCGGGCAAGTTGGCCAGCGCATCCAGGATCTGTCGATCATCATCGGTCTGCATCATCGTCTCCCGCTCGATTCCGGATGAATCCGGGTGATGCCTGCTGTGTATCCGTCAGCACTTGATGCGCTTCATCGACGGATCATACAACGGCTCCAGATGTACGGTGCAATCCACCAGTTCGGTAGCCACCTCGAGCTGGTAGTGTCCGCTCATCAAATAGTCATCGTCCACACCGTCTTTATTACGCACATAACCATAACCGATGTACATACCGACATGATGAGCGTATCCGGCACTGGACAACCAGCCGACCCGCTGGCCATTGCGCACGATGGTTTCACGTCCCAGCAGCACCTGCCGGGGATCATCGATGGTAAAGCAGGCCAGGCGTTTTGCCACACCGATACGTTCCTGCTCGACGATGGCATCGCGTCCCTTGAAGGGTTTGTCCGTGCGCCGATGCTTGAGTGCCCATCCCAGACCGGCTTCCAACGGTGTGTAATCAGGACCGATATCGCTACCCCATGCCCGGTAGGCTTTTTCCAGGCGACAGCTTTCGATGACACGATACCCGGCGTTTACCAGGCCCTGTGATCTGCCCGCATCCATCAGTGCCTCGTACACGGTCACTGCAAATTCTGTCGGTATGTGCAGTTCCCAGCCAAGTTCACCTACATAAGTAATGCGCAAGGCAAGCACGGGACAACAGGCCACACCTATCTGCTGACAACTGGCAAACGGGAAGGCCTCGTTGGACAGATCATGGCGGCTCAGTGGCGCAAGCACCTCGCGCGCGTGTGGACCCATCACTGACAACACGGCTTTGGAGGAGGTGATGTCCAGCAGCTGAACATTGGCCTGTGCCGGAATGTTCCGGCGGATCCATTCAAAATCATGCGTGGCAAATCCGGTACCGGTGACCAGATAGAATTCATCATCCGCAATTCTGGCCACCGTCAGGTCGCACTGGATGCCTCCGCGATCATCCAGCAACTGGGTATAGGTCAGGCTGCCGACTGGCTTGTCCACGTCGTTGGCCGCCAGCCAGTCCAGGCTCGCCAGCGCATCCGGCCCCTTGAGCAGGAACTTGGCGAATGAACTCTGGTCGATGACCACCGCCGCCTCTCGCACGGCCTTGTGTTCACGGGCCACCGCATCGTGCCAGCCAGGCTGCGTAAAACTGTAGATATCCTCGGCCTGCTCACCGGCCTGCAGGTCGGCAAACCAGTTGGGCCGCTCCCATCCCAGCTTCTCCCCGAAACAGGCGCCCTGCTGTTTAAGCAGTTCGTACAGCGGTGAGCGTCGGGTCGGCCTTGCACTGTCGAACTCCTCCTGCGGCCACGCCAGCGTGTAGTGACGTGCATAGGCCTGCAAGGTGCGACTGCGCACCCAGTCGGTATCCAGGTGGACCGGACCAAAACGACGGATGTCCACCGGCCAGAGATCGTAGGGTGGCTCACCTCGATGTACCCATTCGGCCAGTGCCATGCCAGCACCGCCCCCGGCCGCAATACCGTATGCATTGAAGCCTGCACCTACATAGAATCCGGCAAGCCCGGGGGCTTCACCCACGATGAAATTTCCGTCAGGGGTGAAACTCTCCGGCCCGTTGATCAGCTGCTTGATACCAGCATCCTCGAGTGCAGGGACCCGGCCCAGGGCCTGGTGCAGCATGGGTTCGAAATGCGTGAAGTCCGCATCGAGCAGGGTGAAGTGGAATCCGTCCGGAATGCCGCCCACTGCCCAGGGTATGGGGTTCGGCTCATACCCACCCATGACCAGGCCACCGACCTCCTCCTTGAAGTAGGTCAGCCGGTCAGGATCGCGCAGGGTGGGCAGACTGTCGCTGATTCCCTTGATCGTCTCGGTGACCATGTATTGATGCTGCACGGAGACCAGCGGGACATTCACCCCGAAGCGCCCGGCAAATTCACGCGTCCATTGACCTGCACAGCAGACCACCTTCTCGCACTCCACTCTGCCCTGCGAGGTGATCACCGCACGGATGACACCGCGTTGCAGCTCCAGATCCAGCACGGCAACCTCCTCGGCAATGATCGCACCCTTCAGTCTTGCCCCCCTGGCCAGGGCTTGCGTGATGTCGGAGGGATTGGCCTGTCCGTCGGTGGGCAGGAAGGCGGCACCCACGACATCATCGACATTCATCAGTGGCCAGAGCTCCTGGGCCTCTGACGGGCTCAGCAACTGCATGTCGAGACCAAACGCGTGCGCAGTACTGGCCTGTCGCTTAACTTCCGTCCATCGATCCGGATTACAGGCCAGACGCAAGCCACCGTTCATTTTCCATCCACTGCCAAGCCCGGTCTCCGCCTCGATCCGGTCGTAGAGTTCGACCGAATACCCAAGCAACTGCGTGATATTGGCACTGGTGCGCAGCTGACCGACCAGCCCGGCTGCGTGAAAGGTAGTGCCCGATGTCAGCTTGTGCCGTTCCAGCAGCAACACCTCACACCCAAGGTGGGCCAGATGATAGGCGGTCGAACATCCCACGATCCCACCTCCGATGACGACGATTCTGGATGCAGTTGGCAGCTCTTTCATGAGTATTCACATCCCTCTGGAGGCATCGAAGTCCTGCAGCGCCCGTTCAAAGCGTTGCAGGTTGTCACGTGAATAGCTGGCGTAGTCGAAGTCCAGCTGCGAGTGTATTTCGGAGACCATGCTCCAGAGTGTCTCGCGTAGCAGGGATGCACATTTCATCGCCTGGTACTGTCGCCAGCGCAACGCAGTCAGTGGCTCGGAATAATACAACTCCAGCATGCGGGTTTCGGCGGCTGCGGTCAGTTCATTGTTCGAGGCAAGTCCGCCGAGATCGAACAGGGGTGAATTGAATCCTGCGTATTCCCAATCGATCAGCCAGAGTCGATTGCCGTCATCGAGCATGTTCCCGGCCAGCAGATCGTTGTGCCCGAATACCATGTCGAACGGCCCGGCTTCATGTTCCAGCATCCTGGCTGCATCCAGCCAGTCATTCAACCGGGATTGATAGGGACTGTCCGAATCACGCAGTGTAGCGGCATAGTCGCGCACCACATGAAACACCCAGAACACCAGTGAGGCACCACGCAGGTGCAGCGGTACGTCCTGGTGGCATCGCCTGATCAGTTCGACGATAGCCGGCAGGTTTTCCGGATCACGAACCCGTTCGGGGCTGAGTGGTTCGCTATCTATGAATTCAAGTACCAGCACACCCGGCTCATGGAACAGTACGGCGGGGGCAATACCGGCGGCATGCGCCGCGCGGCTGGCAGACAGTTCGTTGAACCTGAGAATCTGGTGCACCGGTATGTCGTCACCGAGCCTGACCACATACTTCCCTTCATCATCCTGCACACGATAATTGCGGTTGGTGATGCCGCCGCCCAGCACGGAAGCACGCACCTGACCGCGCCAGCAGCCAAGTGAGGAGATTCTCTCATGCACGTCCTCATCCGGTGCATGCCCGGTGCCATCGTGCACTCGTTCTTCATCGGTACTCATCGACTCGAATCTCCTCCGAGGGAATAGCGTCGTTGTGCACGACGCGCACTGGCTGAAATCATGCGATCCGCAATGATCGCAATGAAGGCCACACTGAGCCCTGCCACGATACCGCGCCCGGTGTCCGCCTTGGTCAGGGCCACGTACACTTCCTGGCCGAGATCGCGGGTACCGACCAGTGCGGTGATTACCAGCATCGACAGGGCAAGCATGATGGTCTGGTTGATGCCAAGCAGGATCTGTGGCGATGCCAGTGGCAGTCGGATGCGCATCAGCAGTTGCCAGGCATTGCAGCCTGACACGATACCTGCCTCGATCAGTTGTGGTTCGACCCGCTGCACGCCATACATGGCATAACGCACCGCCGGTGCCAGTGCATACAGAACGACCGCGATCATGGCGGTAAAATCACCGACGCGGAACAGCATGACCACGGGTATCAGGTACACGAAGCTGGGCAGGGTCTGCAAGGTATCGATGAACACACTGACAGCTCTTCCCAGCGGTTTGTTCAGGGCGGCGAAGATACCCAGCGGAATACCCAGCAGGCAGGCAATGATCACCGACACGCCGCACAGGTACAGCGTGGTCATCGCATCCTCCCACAGTCCGTTGACCAGGATGAAGACGCTGAGCAGCAGACTCATCAATGCCAGCCGCCAGCCGGCGAATCGCAGGGCAAGCAGGGTGATCATGAGCAATCCCCAGGGCCAGGGAATTCCCAGCAGGAAACGCTTGATGGGCAGCATGAACAACGTCAGTATGTGCGTCTTGATTACTTCGAGTTCGTCGAAGTAGTTCACGTTGATGGTGCGCACCAGCTCTTCCCAGAACAGGCCGGTACTTACCTGCCACTGTGGCGGATAATCGCGTAGTGCCGGGATACCGTAGCCCAGTAACCAGCCGCACACCAGGGTCAGGAGCACCAGTGTCAACCGCGGGTACTGACGCCACAATGATCTGCCACCGCGCCCGATCAGCACGGCATCGCTGCGTTCCGACAGGGCCTGACTGAGCCTGTCCAGCGCAACCGCCAGCACCACGATGGCCACGCCAGTCTCGATACCCAGCCCTATCTTCAGCTGGCGCAGTGAGGTCAGCACATCGTAACCAAGCCCACCGGCACCGATCATCGAGGCTATGATGACCATGTTGAGCGACAGCATGATGACCTGGTTGACACCGACCATCAGCCCCGGTCGCGCAACCGGGATGAGCACGCGCCATAATAACTGGTGAGATGTACAGCCGGTCATGATACCCAGCTCGCGCGTTTCCGGGTCGACACCGCGCAGCGACAATGCCGTTACCCGCACCATGGGGGGCATGGCGTAGATGATAGTGGCTATCAGGGCGGACACCGGACCGAAACCGAACAGCACGAGGATCGGTACCAGATAGGCAAATACCGGGATGGTCTGCATCAGGTCCAGCAGCGGAGAGAGCAGACGATCGAACCAGGCATGCCGGTACATGCCGATGCCCAGCAGCAGTCCCACTATCACGCCGAATGGTACGGCGATGATAATCGATGCCAGCGTAACCATGGCACTGTCCCATTGGCCAAACACGGCCAGATAGCTGAAGGCGACGCCCACGAGCAGTGCCAGCCACAGATTGCGCGCGTAGTGCCCCAATACAGCGACGGCGACAATCACTGCCAGCCAGCTGACCGGTGGCAGGTGCTGGACCGCATTGCTGCCCTGCCCGGTTACCAGGCCACTGGACAGAAACCCCAGTACCAGCTGATAGGGCTGTTCGATGATCCAGGCGATGCCACGGGTCAATTGACTGAAAGCGACCGGTCCCAGGCTGGCGTCGTCAATCAACCACTGCATGAAGCGCGAAATACCGGACTTCATGTCGACGCGCCAGGCCCCCGGGTACTTGATCAGCCAACGCGCATCCAGCGCCCTGGCCATGGAACGACTGGTATTGGACAAGACCAGGGTGATCAGCAGCAGACACAACCAGAGCCAGCGATACAGACCCGCATCGAGTCGGCCGTGGATCACTCAGGCAACCCCTCTATCAACAGATCAAGTACCTGCTGGCGATGGACATGACCAACCAGCTGTTGCCTGTCGTTCAGCACCGGCACCGGCTGTTCAGACTCGATGATCGCGCGCGCCACGTCGGCCACTTTGCTGGAGGCATCCACGAACAAGCCATTCGTATTCACCGCAACGCCTGGCAGCGATGCACCCGACGTGCCTTCAGCGTCGGCCACGGCGCTCATGATGGAGGCTATGGTGGTGACTTTTTCACGCGGTATGTAGCGGGTAAACTCCCTGACATAATCATCGGCCGGGCGTTTCACCAGTTCCTCGGGTGTTGCCACCTGGATGATCGCCCCGTCCTTCATGATGGCTATTCTGTCGGCCAGCCGAATGGCCTCGTCGAAATCGTGGGTGATGAACACGATGGTCTTTTGCAGACTGGCCTGCAGGCGCAGGAATTCATCCTGCATCTCCCGCCTGATCAGCGGATCAAGCGCCGAAAACGGTTCATCGAGAAACCACAGCTCCGGTTCAACCGCCAGGGAGCGGGCAATACCCACCCGCTGCTGCTGGCCCCCGGAGAGTTGAGCGGGCAGGTACTGTTCTCGTCCATCCAGACCTACCAGCTTGATCACATCAGCGGCACGTTGCTCGCGCTGCTGACGATCCATACCCTGCACTGCCAGTGGAAACGCCACATTCTGCATGACACTCAGATGAGGCAGCAGGGCAAAATGCTGGAACACCATGCCCAGCTTGTGTCGCCGCAGGCTGATCATCTCGCGCGAGGACATGCTGCGAAGATCACGCCCTTCGAACAGCAGGGCACCATGAGTCGGCTCGATAAGCCTCGACATGCAACGCACCAGTGTGGACTTGCCAGACCCGGACAGGCCCATGATGACAAATATCTCGCCGACACGAATTTCCAGGTTGGCCGCGCGAACAGCGGGGGTCAGGCCTGCACTGAGTATGCTATCCAGTGATGGTGCGCCAGCATGATCCCGAAAGAGCCTGCTGGCGCCCCTGCCATAAAGTTTCCACACATCCTGGCATATCAGCTTGTTCTGACTCACTGCCTGTTACTGAATCCAGCCCTGCCAGCGTTCCTCATTGTCGCTCATCCACTGGCCAACCACCGCATCAAGCGACTCACCATCCAGATCCACCGCTCCAACCATGGCGCCCATCTCGTCATTGTTCACCCTGAAACTGTCGATGATGGCATGAGCACCGGGCCACTTGTCACGAACGCCGCTCCAGGCGACTTTCCAGATCGGACCGCGTGGCTTACCGCAATCGTAGGCCATGGACGGATTGCTGCCCCAGGCAGGATCGTTGTAGCACTCCGCAGAATAGGCAGGAAATTCGACGAACTCACCCTCGTATTTGGCCGGGGCCCAATGGGGCTGATAGATCCACAGTACGATGGGCGCCTGTCGCTGGTAGGCCGATTCGAGCTCAGCGAACAGCGCCGCATCGGTGCCGGCATGCACCACCTCGAAATCCATCTCCAGGGCTTCGACGCGCTCATCGTCAAATCCACCCCAGGTCACCGGACCACCCAGGTACCGACCATTGGGCGCAGTCTCCGGGGTCGAGAACTCTTCGGCGCAGTCATTCAGTGCCTGCCAGTCGGGCAGGCCGGGGCAACGCTCCTTCATGTACAGCGGGTACCACCAGTCCTCGATGGCTACCATGCCGGTTTCGCCGATGTTCTCCACCTTGCCCGTTGCCGTGGCCTCGTCCATGGCATCCCGGCCCGTGGTCTCCCACATTTCCATGGCCACATGCAGATCGCCGGTCTTCAGCCCGGCGAACTGCGCCAGATAGTCAGCCTGTACCAGCTCGACGTTGTAGCCTGCCTTCTTGAGGACCTCTGCCATGATATTCGTTGTAATCAGCTGCCCGGTCCAGTCATGCAAGGTCAGCTTGATGGGGTCTTGCGACTCGACCTCCGCCCTGACCTGGGTCATCGCACCCAGCGACAACGCAACGGTGCCGGCCAGAGTCAGTTCTCGCCACGGTATTCTCATTTGCCCTACTCCCTGTGTGATTAGCAGGCCCCCTACGGGGCCTGCCCCATCATTAGGCAGACACGCTGCATCTGTCAAATATCCGCATGCTGGCGTATGCTGATGGCCTGCCGGGAATCCACGCAGGCACCGATGACGGAGACGACAGCGCTGAACCAGCAATGGCTGGACAATGCCCAGTACACGGTGGATGCCATCCGCCTGTACGAAAAGGTGTACGGCGAGGACTTCGTTAGTCCGGGGGGCTGCGAGCTGTCCTCCGAGCTGATTCGCCAGCTGGAATTGGAACCAGGCCAGCGTGTGCTGGATGCAGGCTGCGGGCTGGGTAGCAGTAGCTTCCTCATGGCAGACGTGTACGATGTGCACGTCACCGGCATCGACCTGTCCATGAACATGCTCGCGCTGGCCCGCGCACGACTTGCGCTAAAGTCACTGCGAGGTCGCGTCGAACTGAAACAGAAGGACTGCATGACACTGACCTGCAGTGACACCTACGACGCCATCTACAGCCGCGATGTATTTCTGCATATCGCGGACAAGTTGACGCTCTTCTCCGTGCTGCACAGGGCCCTGAAAGCCCGGGGCAGACTGTTGTTTACCGACTATGCCTGCGGGCCCTTGCCCTGGCATCCGGATTTCCACGAGTACGTCGATGCCCGCGGCTACCAGCTGCAATCTGCGCAAGGCTATACTGCGTTGCTGGAGCAGGCCGGTTTCCAGTCAGTGTCCGTTGCTGATCGTACCGAGCAATTCATCGGTATCCTGCAGCAGGACCTGCAGACCATCGCCGGACTCGATCTGGAGCGGCAAGCGAAGCAGTCACTGGCGACAAGCTGGCAGGCCAAGCTTGAGCGTGCCATGCGCGGCGATCATCGTTGGGTGGTAGCCTCCGCCCGTGCATCCAGCGGTCAGTGTGGAGTGAACCGATGAAACCCGGACGCCAATTACTGAGCATGGAAGAGCGACAGGAGCTGCTTGCCAGCCTGCACCCGGACTGGCAGAGCACTGCGGATGAGTCGGCAATAAGCCGCCTGGTCAAAGTTTCCGATTTCGACCAGGCGCTGAGGCTGGTGAAGCGGTGTGCGGCACTGGCCGAACAGCACAACCACCATCCCGACATACGGTTCGGCTGGGGGTATGTCGAAGTCAGCTACACCTCACACGATGTGCATGGATTGACCGTGCGGGATGCGCGCAGTGCCCGCGCACTGGATGCCATCATTGCCGAACTGGTCGACACCACGGACTGAGCAGACTGAGCAGACTCGGCAGACTCGGCAGATTCGGCAGACTCAGCAGACTCAGCAGACTCAGCGGACTCGGCAGACTCGGCGGACTCGGCGGACAACTGAGGCTAACCTCAATGCTCATTCATCTTCAGGATCTTCAGGAAACCTGAGCGGAAAGCGCGGCGATACAGCACCAGTGCCACCCACAACGTGGCTGCCATGAACAGCCAGGCATTGAGAAACCAGGTGAAGGCTGCCAGCGCAAAGAAGTAGGCATTCAGACCCGTTGTGAAATGCCGGGCGGCCAGTGCATGCAGCAGGGACAGTTTCCTGGAATAAAGATCCAGCGTGTGCTCGTCTTCATCCCCGTTAGGTGCCGCACCGATCATGATCAGAATGTAGTTGTAGAGACGGTAGCTCCAGGCAAACTTGAAGAACGCAAACACGAAAATGAACACGACCAGCAACAGTTTCACTTCCCACTGAAATCGGGAATGCGTCGTTGACAGTGGCAATTCCTGCAGAATGGCGACTGCTGTGTCAGCCGCCCCGAAACCGGCCACCAGTCCGCCGATCAACAGCACCGAGGTCGAGCCGAAGAATAAAACGCCCTGTTGAAGCCCGGTCTGAATCAGGGCATCGATTGGAGCGCCGTCGCGCCGTACGACATTGCGCATCCACTGTTCACGCATGCTCACCATGGCGCTGGTGATCGTAAGCGGACTCCATCTGGAATGATTGACAATATAGGAGTGACTTATCCACACGACAAAGAACAATGCCAGAGCGATGAAATCGAGCGTGGAGAAATTGAATGAGGTCTGCATGCGATCTGCAGTCTACTGCTAAGAGGCACATCCCGCACGCGACTTCTTTAACCAGGGCTTACCTGAGATCCCCAATGCCTGCCACCACGAGCCTAAAGCACTTCGACTCTCAGCCCCTCGTGGGCCAGTTCCAGTAACTCGATGGCCACCGCATTGCGCGTCGCATCCAGCAGTGGACCCTGAAGTCGTACCGGCCAGGCATTGCGCACTTTCCATACGACACCGGGGTCGTGTTCTGCGTTGAGCAGGCTGATGGTGACATCCCTGCGCTCGACCTGATTCAGCCGGATTGTATCAATCCAATCGAAGAATTCGTTATCGTTGGCCATCATGCCTCGCTTCAGCACGATGTTCTCGAAGCCTGGAAGACCGGGGATCACCATCGGCGCGTAACTGGCGCTGCTGCCCTCCCGATACAGGACCGGCTGCACGGCTTGCTCCAGTCCACTGACTTCGGTGAAGCCGATACGGGCACCACCCCACTCGACCTTGAAATGATAAGCCGTCAATGGATAGGTCATAATTCATATACCTCGGTTGCATGATCCCTGCGTTGCATGAATGTGTTGCATGTCCTTCATGTGTCGAGCCAGATGATGCCGGTATAGGAAAGCTCCAGAGTTTCCATGGCCAGCTCATTGCCCAGTCCATCGAAACGTGGTCCGGTCCAGCGTATCGGCCGTGCCGCTTCGACACGCCAGGACAGTACGGGTTTGCCACCGGGGCCGGCGAGTAATCTCACGGTCACAGGTGCAGCCGTGTCCTTGCCCAGCTTGGTATTGCGGTACCAGTCGTAGAAAAACCGGTCACTGCTCACTGCCCGGCGAATCACTACACTCTGGCGGATCTCAGGATCAGACGATGCCTCGGTCAGATCATGCAGATCGGACACCGATTGCACAGGAATCACCCGTGCTCTTGTCCCCACTTCCAGAATGAAGTGTGCAATGAGCATTGGCGATCCGGGCTGTCCTGGTCTGCTGGGCATCTGGTCGACAGGAAGTAGGCTCCCTGCACTGTTTCACATCCTGGCAGCACTGACCACTGGATAAAAGTATCAGTCACCTGGCCCGGGCCAACCACTTTGCAGCTGATCATGGAAAGTCCGCGCCAGGGGCAGCGAGAAGTCGACACGAGTGCCCATACCCGGTTCACTGCAGATCCGGGCAACACTGCCATGAAGCGCCAGTATCCGGGCAACGATACCCAGACCCAGGCCGGTGCCCTGCCAGCCGTTGCCACGCCGATCATCAGGCGCGATGGTGAACTCATCCGGGGGCACTGGCCCGGAGTCGCCGGATCTGTCCGGGTCGAGCGGGGTGACAGGCAAGGGGCAGTTGTGCAGGATGCGTGCAAATCCGCATCCGGTATCGCTGATGGTGAGCTCTACCTGATCAATACTCCTCAGCTGGACATGCACCATAACCGTCCCGTTCTCGGGCGTATGCCGGATAGCGTTCACCAGTAGATTGTCCAGCACGCGGTGCAGCAGGGTCATGTCTGCATTGACAGTGATGCCTTTCGCCGACTCCTCGATGACCAGCTCGAGGCTGACTCCGGCAGCATGTGCGCGGGATTGCAGATCCTGGAGTGTGTCCATGAGCAGTTCCGGCAAGCAGATGCTTTCCACTTGCAGGTGCACGTCGCCCGAGTCCAGGCGCGCCAGTTCAAACACCTGAGCGATGAGGTGCTGCAGCCGTTGGCCCTGCCGCTGCGCCAGCAACAGGTACTGCAGTTCCTGTTCGACATTCAGTTTGCCTCGCTTGCTCAGTAATGTCTCGACAGCCCCACACAAACCGGTCAGCGGTGTTCGCAGATCGTGAGACACACTGGTCATGAATTCTCGGCGCCGCCTGTCCGCTTTATCCAGCGCGTCGTACTGGCTGATCAATCGTGCCGCCATCCGCTGGCATGTATGCGCCAGCGATTGCAATTCATCACTGCCTGAAATCTCTGTTTGATTGCGCAGAGGACTGAGCACATCGGAGGTCATCCGGGGCGAGGTCAGCTGCCAGTGACTCATGGTTCTGGTCAATTTGCGCAATGGTCGCGTGAGCATGAAAAAAACGGCGATACCAGCCACCAGTGCGAAGGCGAGAACGCCGCTCAGCATGAAGGCCGATGACCGAACGCTGTAGCTATCGAGCATAGACTGCCACATGGACTGTCCATGTACTCCGCCGAGTACCGCGTAAACATAACCGCACGGATCGCACGCAGTTTCCTGCGCTGCGGCATCACGGATGGGAAACGCCGTGAATACGCGCTTTTCTCCAGGCACCGCGGGATTGTCGCCATAGACCGGCAGGCGTGCATTGGTGCTCAGGAACTGCTGTATCGGGTGAACATCCACGCGCCGGTTCACAGCCTGGCTGTCAGGTACAGCCGTAGCCAGAACCTTACCTTCCTCATCCAGAAGGTACACCTCCAGACTCGGGTTGATCATCATCACGTGGGTAGCCAGTGCTTCCAATGCCTCGCTGTCCGGCAAGCCATTGACGAACAACGGCACCTGGGTGGCGATATACATCGCGACCGGCCGACTCAACTGCTGGTTCGACTCATCGAAGTAATGCTGCTGACTGTAGTGGGCTATCAGCCAGGCCATCGAGCCCACACAGATCAGGATGCCCGTGAACAGCAGTGACAGTCGTGCAAACAGCGTCTGCATGTAACGGCTCAGTGCCCGAACTTGTAGCCAACACCCCAGACTGTCTGGATATAGCGCGGATTCCCCGGATCCGGTTCGATCTTGGCGCGTAGTCGATTGATGTGGGTGTTCACGGTGTGTCGGTAACCCTGGTAGTGGCTGCCCCAGACGCGTTCAAGCAATTCTGCCCGGGTAAACGCCTTGCCTGGATGGCGGACGAACTCCGCCAGCAACCCGAATTCCCGGATGGTCAGCGCAATGGTATTCCCGTTCACCCGAGCGACATGGCAATCCTCATCCAGCACGAGATCCCCCACCACCGTGACCTTGTTCCTGACCTGACTGGCCTGCACATCGACGCGTCGGAACACTGCACGCACTCTGGCCACCAGTTCCAGCATCGAGAACGGCTTGACGATGTAATCGTCCGCACCGGCATCCAGCCCGGACACACGTTCAGGCTCTGTACTGCGAGCCGTCACGATCAACACTGGCAACAGCGGGTTTGCGTGGCGTATTTCTGCTGCAATCACGAGTCCGTCAACGCCTGGTAATCCCAGATCCAGAATGACCAGGTCCCAGGGCTCCTCCAGCCCACGCGCCAGCCCCTGGTCACCGCGTGCCACGTGTTCGATTCGAGTTCCCAGGCTAGCCAGATGCATGCTCATCAACGAGGCAATGTCCAGATCGTCCTCGATCAACAGAATTCGCCTGGATTCACCTGAATCCAGGGCCTTTACCGGCTGCAGGGAGTTCGGATCAGACGCAGGTATACGCATGTCAGCTCCGACCATTCCCGGCCAGTGTAGTTCACCGGCCGGGAACACGAAGTGGTTTCTGTAACGCATGAGTGCCCCTGCCCGCACGTATCCGGCTTAGTCAAGGCGTCTGCGCGGCAGAGAGAGTCCGCTCTAGTGTGCGTTGGTCATCAGCGTGACGTCCCGAGCCTCACCCATCGAGCCATCAGCCGCAATTGCACTGACGGAATAGGAATAGCTGGTACCGGCTGCCAGCCCTTCCTCGAAATAGCTGAACCCTTCCAGATTGGCGACCACTGAGCCATTACGGGTAATCCGATAGGCCTGGACAGCGGACCCCATCGAGTTGGCGGGTTCCCAGAACAGTTCAAGGGCGCTGGACGAGTAGACGGACCCGGTCAGGTTGCCAACGGCTGAGGGTGCATCGTCGTTGTGCCCCTGACCTTCTCGCAGGCGGACGATCTCGACTCTGGCCACGGGATTCTGCCAATGGTGCACGGCGGCATTGATGTCACTGACACCGCCTGTGGGATCAAGATCACCGAGCACACCGGGATGCACATGAACGAATCCCTCTGCATCCACGTTGATTCCAGAGGCACCCGTTCCGGTGCCGGTCGCCACGACCGGTGGCGGTGCGGGAAAACCGGGGACGCCCGGTGCTCCACCACCGATGAGTTCATCATTGCCCTCAGTGCCTGCGTCGTAGCCGCGTGCAAACACCGTGGCAGCGCGGGAAGGTGGTGCCGGCAGAGCAACGGAGTCGATACCCACGAATCCATCGTTGGTGGGCAGGAGCATGCCGCTCAATGAAATCACGCTGGCGGTGGCTACGTCGTTCAATGTAAGGACGACGGACTGTCCGGGCGCTACCAGCCCGTCACCGGTTGCCACGCTGGCACCTGTGCTGCCCAGCAGAGTATTCATACCCTGGACATCACCGCCCTCGGCGATTGCCTGCATTTCCGCGGAAGCCGGATTGCCCGCGTGGAACATGTGAACAGCCGGATCGTGAGCGGCAGCGATCAGGGGTGTGAAATGAATGCCGCGGGTCAGGTTGGTCACGGTGAGCTGATAATCGGCAGCCAGTAGTGTCGGCGCCAGAGTGGCGCCTGCCAGCAGGCTGGTGAAGGCTACAGAGAGTCGGTATGGGTGCATGAGTTGATTCCTATCGTTCGAGGTTCCGGGATGCGCTCGGCAACAGCTGCACAGTGAGCTGCTGCCAGCGCCGTGTACCCGAACCACTCAGTAGGAAGTCAATCGTGCATACCCGGCACTGATCGATGTCTCGATCGTCCAGGCGTGTCTTCCGAAAAGCGTTCCGGGCAGCTCATCGGACAACGAAGCCTGCGTCGAGTTATCACGAAAACATAACGTTTCGATTCTGTCTGGCGGTCGGCCTCGCCGACAGTTAGTGAGTCAGCAAGGGTGCAATTCCCTCGGCTTACTCACTAAGCTACTGATCGAGCGTGGGCACACCCTCTGCTCGATTCTGAAATTCATAAGGTGTTTCCGCGAACTGCGGACTGATGCGATCCTCATAGCGATCCGGCGCCGGTCCGAAGAATGTCTGAAGCTCGGCCGACTGGTCATCGGCCTGGCCTGGCTCGTTGATACCGGGCTCTCCCGTTGCCGTTACGCTCTGGATCACACCGTCCGCAGACTCGCTGTCCGCACCCTGCGCCAGGACTTCAGCCAGGTTGAATTCGTCCTGCCCTTGCTCGGTCGCACCACTGGTATCACGACCTGTGTCGTAGGGGACTGCCGGATAAGCCGACGCGACACTGTTGGCTTCAGGCTGATCGATGCGCGTGTCTGCCTCGGCGGACGCCCGATCAGCCAGAATCTGCGCATCGGTCACAAATCCACCGACAGGCAGATTGGTAATGTTGTAGACCACGCGATGTTCCACGCCCTGCTGTTTCCAGAGTTGCTCCGCTTCGGCAAATTCAACCGCCTGCTCCAGTAATTCAGACTCCAGTAACCTGGCCTCCTCTTGCAGAGCCTGAACCTCGCTGGTCAACCTGGACACGGTTTCACGCAAGGTATCGATTTCCTCGCTGCTGCGCTGTTCGGCACCCTGTGAGTCAGTGGGAACTCCTTGATCGGGAAGCGCCGATACCTGAAGCGACTCGGCTCCGTGCACTGCGCTGACAGAGACGTGTTGCCGGTCACTCTCAAGGGCCTCCCCGGATTGCAGTTCGCTCGACACACTGCCAGTCAGTTTGCTGCCTGGTGACATCAACCCGGCATCGGCAGCCGTAGCACGACTAAGCAGTGAGCGCGATTTTGTGAATCCCATCACGTAACCTGCCATGACCGAGCCTGCCAGACCTGCAATGATCAACACGTAGAGGTAACCATGCGCCGAAGCCCGCGCCGGACCTGTTCCAGGTGGTGGCGCATGTGGCGTCGGGATCTGTTTTGGTGCCTGATGCAGCCACTGGCGGATAGACCGCGCAACACGCATGCGCTGTATGACCAGGCGGGCCACGCTCAGGCGATAGGCATAGTCCAGCTTCTGCAGAATCCCCACGGCCATGGCCATCAATTCTGGATTCGATTGAAATACCCGGTAAATCCAGACTCTATGGGCCGATTTGCGGGCGACTGAACTCGTTGCACAGGGTAATCCCTCCCTTTGACGACACGACTGTGCACCGGGCATGGCCGATCGCTGCTCTCACTGACGGATGCACCTCAGTGACAGGCTGCACAGTATCCTTTCATCATAGTATTGCAAAAAAATCGGTGCCTGTGATGGCAATTCGTAACAACACATTGCCTGTCGTGGCTCAACCGCCCTGAATGCGTGGCAGCAGAAATACTTCGGCTCCATCGGGCAATTTCGTATCCCAACTGTCCCGATAGAGTGTGCCGTTTACGGAGACGGCAATGCCCTGAGTAATCAACGGTGCCATACCCGGGTAACTGGCCTCGAGCCTGGTGAACAGTTCGCGAATGGTGTTTGCCTCGATGGACACCGTATCCATACCCTGTGCATGCGGTCTCAAGGCAGACCACAGCTTGACATCATGCCGTGCCATGGCCGCCACCGTGCGTGCTGAACCCTGTCAGCTGAAGCTCCTCAGGCGACTTCGCTTGCATCCCTTGCCGCTTCCTCCAGGGCCTTGAGAATTCGCGGTGCAGACATGGGGACATGCGTCATGCGCACACCGAAGGCATTGGAGACCGCATTGCCGATGGCAGCCAGTGGCGGCACGATGGACGTCTCGCCAACACCCCGAATACCATAAGGATGATTGGGATTGGGAATTTCCAGTATCTGCGTATCAATCATTGGCAGGTCCGAGCAGACCGGTATGCGATAGTCCAGAAATCCGGCATTCTGCAGCCGTCCATCCTCACCGTAAATATATTCCTCGTTCAGTGCCCAACCGATGCCCTGTGCAGCTCCTCCCTGGTACTGGCCTTCCACATAAGTAGGATGAACAGCCTTTCCGGCATCCTGGATGACGGTATAGCGTACGACCTGGGTACGACCTGTTTCGGGGTCTACTTCCACATCGCAGATATGAGTGGCAAAGGATACGCCTGCACCATCGGCCACCAGCTCGTTATGCCCGGCAATGGGCCCACCGGTTTTAGGTGCTGCGGCAGCTATCTCGGCCAGTGTCAACGGTGCAAGGTTGTCGTATTTCTTGCCTACCGCCTTCGCACACCCTGCTTCCCAGATCACCTTTGCCACCGGTATGTCCCACATCCTGGCCGCCCGCTGCCGGAGAATGGTGATGGCATTTCGCGCCGACATGATGGTGGCCATGGAACTGGAAAACGTGCCACGGCTGCCATCGGTCATGTCGTTGTAGCCCAGTGAACTGGTGTCACCGACCACGGCGCGAACCTGATCGTAGGGAATACCCAGTTCTTCGGCCGCTACCAGCGCCAGCGAAGCCCGCGCACCACCGACATCGATGGTTCCGACCGTCAGCGTAACCGAGCCATCAGGCGTGATATTCAGATCGGTGCAGGTCTGCCCACCGAAATTGAACCAGAACCCGCAGGCCATGCCACGACCCTGATTCTTGCCCAGTGGTGCCGACATGTGCGGATGCTCCCTGGCTGCCTCCAGCGTCGGACCGATACCGATGGGGCCGTAGACCGGGCCGTAGGAGGAGCGAGTACCTTTTTTCGCCGCATTCAGGATGCGCATCTCCAGCGGATCCATGCCGATGCGGCCAGCCAGCTCGTCGATCATGCTTTCAACGGCAAAGGCTGCCATGGGTGCCGACGGTGCCCGATAGGCAGTCGTCTTGGGTCGATTGACCAGTATCTCCAGCCCGACGGTGCGCACATTTTTCATGTCGTAGCAGGCGAACGAAGTCATGGCGCCAAGTTCGGCCCACATGCCCAGGTAGGGGCCGGAGCTGTATCGCAAGGTGGCATCGCCCGCAGTAATGCGCCCCTTTTTCGTGACCCCGATGCGTATATCGATGGAGGTGGCACTGGTAGGACCTGATGCCCGGAAAACCTCATCACGCGACATCACCAGTTTCACCGGCCGGTTGGCTTTGCGCGACAGGGCCAATGCCACGGGCTCGGCCCAGACGTGCGTCTTGCCGCCGAAACCGCCGCCGATTTCGGTTGGTGTTACCCGTAATTTCGAGACATCCAGGCCCAGCAGCTCGGCACAGTGCTGACGAACGACGAAATGCCCCTGTGTGCACAGCCACAGCTCGCCGGTACCGTCGGGACTGATGCTCGCGACGCAGGCATGCGGTTCGATGTATCCCTGGTGCGTCTGTTCGGTGCGAAAGGTTCGCTCGATGATGACATCGGCCTTGGCAAAACCAGCGTCGACATCGCCATGACCGAACTCGGAACGATAGGCAATATTGGATGCCTTTCGCGGTTTTGGTTCTACTCCCCGGGTAAAACAGTCCTTGTGCAGGACAGGAGCGCCCTTGGCAATCGCTGCATCCACGTCGGTGACATGCGGCAGGACCTCATAGTCGACCTTGATGAGCTTCAGTGCCTGGCGTGCAGTGTGTGCATCCACTGCGGCAACTGCCGCAACCGCATGCCCGTCGTAGTACGCATGGGTTCGGGCCATGCAATTGTCGAGAATGTCGAACATCTCTCTGTTGCCATCGGTCAGGTCCGGCAGATCGGCTGAAGTGATGACGGCCTTCACCCCGGGCAGCGCCTCCGCCTTGCTCGTATCGATGCTGCGAATGGCGGCATGTGCATGCGGACTTCGCAGTATGCGTCCGACGAGTTGCCCGGGAAGGTTGATATCCGCACCGAAACGGGCACGCCCGGTTACCTTGTCAATGCCATCGGGTCGTAATGGTCGAGTACCGACGGACTTGAATTCCTGCCCGGTATATCTGGTATCTGCACTCATGGATCAGCCTCCTCGCAGCTCGGCAGCGGTGGCCTGCACGGCACGGACTATCTTGTCGTAGCCGGTGCAACGGCACAGGTTACCCGCCAGAGCATAACGAATCTCTTCCTCGGTGGGATCGGGGTTGTTCTTCAGCAGAGCCTTGGCAGCCATCAGGAAACCGGGCGTGCAGATCCCGCATTGCAGTGCGGCGTGTTCGATGAACTTGCTCTGCAGTGGGTGCAATTCGGCGCCATCGCTCAAGCCCTCGACAGTTTCGACCTTGCGACCTTCGGCCTCCATGCCCAGTACCAGGCAGGCACAGACCAGGGTGCCATCCAGGATCACGCTGCAGGCCCCGCAATCGCCGGTCCCACAGCCCTCCTTGGCACCGGTCAGACCGACACGGTTACGCAATACATCAAGCAGCGTCTCATCCGTCTCGCAGTTGAATCCAACCGCGTCGCCGTTGATGTTCGTGTTGACCAGTTGAGTCATGGCTTGCCTCCAGCACGCATCCAGGCTGCCTGCGCAGCACGTTTAGCCAGTACCCCGGCAACCCGTGTCCGGTATTCAACGGTACCGCGCTTGTCGTCAATCGGTTTGCAGGCAGCCGAACAGGCCTCTCCCACTGCCGCCAGAGTGGCAGCATCCAGCTTATTACCCAGCAGGGCTTTTTCTGCGGCCGGTACGCGAATGGCCGTGGGCGCAACTGCACCTAGTGCTACCCGGGCGGCGGTAATCACGCCCTGGCGATCGATCGTCAGGTTGACCGCAGCACTGACCACTGCAATATCCATCTCGGTACGCGGTGTGAACCTCAGGTAGGCATCAGCCGAGCGTGCGTCCCGTGGAGGCAATTCGATGGAAACGACCAGTTCGCCCTTTTTCAACGCGTTCTTGCCTGGTCCGGTGGGCAAGCTGCCCACATCCAGTAAGCGTTCGCCTTTCGGCCCCGCTATCAGTGCCCTGGCATCAGCCGCTATCAGGGCCGGTATGCTGTCCGCTGCCGGTGAGGCATTGCACAGATTGCCGGTAATGGTACAGCGGCCCTGAATCTGGTCGGAGCCAATCAGATTGGCGGATTCCACCACACCGGGCCAGGCCTTCTTCAATGCCTTGTGTACGCCCATCTCACCACAGGTGACCGCGGCGCCAATGGACAGGCCACTCTTCGTTTTTCGAATCAGGTGCATGGCTTTGATTCGCTTGATATCGAGCACCATGTCAGGCTCGACAAAACCGCCCTTCATGCGAACGATCAGGTCAGTGCCGCCAGCCAGGATGTGCACCTTGCCTTTGGTACCAGCCAGCAGGGCGACGGCTTCAGGGGTCGTTTGTGGAGCTTCGTATCGCACCGTGATTTCCCGTTGTGGAATGGACTGTTGCGCGCCCTGTCGAACTGATACCCGGCAAGTCGACATGACCCGGATCACTAGTGTCGGGCATCGCCGTGAGCGGGTCAACCGGCAAGTGGGCAAGCCCTGACCTTTACTTACGATGAGTTTACCGGATCAACGAAACCGGTGCGCGCCCCCAGGGCCGCGTAAATCACCGGCATCGCAGACAACGACGGATTTTTCTGATTGACATCCATCAATGGATTTCACACGCTAGAAGCGTAGTATGCAGTCATCAATTAAATGGAGTTAGCCTCATGTCAAGCCTTCGTCGAATGCTCACGGCAGGTATCGGACTCAACTGGTTGTTCCTGGCGCTGGTGTTCACCGGCTCTGCGGTATCTGCGGCCCCGCCTCAACCAGATTCATTGCGCTACGCCGTGTACTCTGACACGGCTGCAGAAGTTTTCTGGGACCGAACGAGTACCGACGTTGCGCGCTTTGAAGTGGCCTTGAATGGAACGGTGCTCGGCTCCTTCGATGCACAAAGCTATTTTTCCAATACGCTTGTCAAAGGCACGAGCTATACCTTCGATGTCACGGCCATCGGCACTGACGGCACGCGTTCATTACCCGCATCGGTAAGCTTCATTGGCGGAGATCGTTCTGCCGCTCCAGGCGTGCCGGATGCCCAGGCGCCACCCGCACCATCCAATCTGCGAGGCGTGGTCTATTCCCGGACAGCTGCCGAACTCTTCTGGGATCCGGCACCTGTCTCCGGACTGAAATATGAGATAGCCAGAAACGGCGAGAATGTAGCCACCATCCAGGGGATCAGCTATTTCGACTCTACCCTGGCAGCAGGGGTGAGCTACCAATTCGATGTCACCGCCATAGACAGTTCAGGTCGCCGCTCATCGACGAACAGCGTGACACTGACCACGACGGGCGGCGTTACAGCGCCGGTCGCGACGCTTCCAGCGCCTGCAGGACTCAGAGCCAGCGTTTACTCGTCAACTGCCGCCGAGCTGTTCTGGAACCTCTCCACGACGCCTGGAGTGTCTTACGACATCTCACGCAATGGAACCTTGTTAGGGAATTTCAACGGAACCAGCTATTTTGACAAAACCCTGTCACCCGGCACCAGCTACGAATACGAACTGGTTGCAGTGGATGCGCAGAACAATCGCTCCCTGCCAGCAACGGTGATGTTCAACACGTCCGGCGGGACCGTGATAGTACCCGATACGGATCCGTCCCCGCCGACTGTAGCAGCCCTGACAGAACCCGCCGGACTGTTCCAGAGCGATGGCTACGGCACGATCGACGTGATTCGCGCAGACGTTAAAACCGTCACGACGCCGGGCATCTGTACGATTGATGATCTATCGGGCTGCACACTGGCAGATGTCATAGCCGATATCGATGGCGACGATGAATTCAAGGTGGATATCCCTGTACATTTCATGGCCGATGACTTTCCTGATGACGGCTTGGTGATCAACGCGGAACTGCGGCAGCGTGGCGGGTTCACCAGACTGGCACCACAAAAGTCATTCCGCATCAAGCTGGACAGCAAAAAGGATCTGTGGCGCAACGAGCGACGTCTGCAGCTCAACAAGATGCCCTACGACAAATCCCGGATACGCAACAAGCTTTCATTCGACCTGATGCAGGATATCCCTAACCTGCCAAGCCTGCGAACCCAGTTTGTCAACCTGTGGATAGACGATGGGCAGGGACCTGAGGATTACGGACTATTCACGCACACCGAGTATGTCGGGGGCGAGTATCTGGACAAACGCGAGTGGAATGAAGACGACAGGATCTACAAGATAGAGGAATTTGTCTTTGCCTTGAGTGATCTGGAGTACCTGGCCCTGGATGAGGAAGGCGAGCCATTGGACGAGACACGCTTCGAGACACGACTGTCAATCGAGAATGGTGATGATCACCGCAAGCTGCTCGAAATGATAAATGCTGTCAATGACAATGCACGGCCGTTTGAATCCATTCTGGAGCAGTATTTCGATGAGGAAAATGTTCTGACCTGGGTAACGGTCAATTTCCTGCTGCACCAGACCGATGCCATCACGCACAATTTCTATCTGTACAATCCTGTGGGTTCGGACAAGTTCTATTTCCTTCCCTGGGATTACGACGGTACATTCAACGTCGAACCGGAACCCGCCAACAGCATGGAAACCGACGAGTTGATGCGCAGGCTTTACTATGGCTATGGCAAAGGCCGAGCAAGCAATTTCATCAACCGGTTCTACCGCATGCCCGGCCTTCACCAGAAAGTGCTGGCAAAAGCCCAGGCACTGCGCAACAACCAGCTCATGGA
>JABDKN010000287.1 GCA_013002205.1 Granulosicoccus sp. | reverse complement strand
TCACGGCAGGGTATAGCGCAAAGTTCATGCTACCCATATTCAGGGAACACATTTCGGGTTCAGCCAGTTTCGGACCGGCCAAACGATCCTCGAGGGTCATGATGGCACTGCCACCTGTGGTCAGGTTAATCACCGCATCGCAAGACTCTTTTATAGCTGGTAGGAAGGCCATGAAGTCTTCCGGACTCGATGATGGCCTGCCATCCGTGGGATTGCGCGCATGCAGATGCAGGATAGCGGCGCCCGCCCGGGCTGCGCCAACTGATTGTTCGGTGATCTGTTCAGCCGTGACTGGTAAATACGGCGACATTGACGGTGTGTGTATGGATCCGGTAATGGCGCAGCTGATAATGACCTTTGTCATGACGCGTTACATCCGTGGTTATATTATTCACGTTCAAGGTGATGCCATTTTTTGACATCTGGTGCATGTTGCTGCATCAAAGCCATTTGCTTCAATGTGTCAGCGCGTATACCAGGTAGTTGATCCCAACACGATACGCATACGAGGTCATGGACACGGGATAGTCGGCATCATCTGCATGCTCCCAGGCATCTCCAGTGTCCATATTGAAATTGATAGCCACCATGAGCCTGCCGCGGTCATCGTAGATGCCGCGCCAGCGAGGGGGGCTGTACGGCATACGGACCTCAATTCCATCAGCTGTCGAGATCAGATGACGTCTGCCCGGTATCTGCGTGCGTTTGTCGAGCATAAAGTGAACATTCAGCAACACATCATCATTCAGGTCCACCACTGCCCGTCCAGGCAGCGCCTGGCTCATGGCGTGTGCAAAGACAGACCAATCGTCCGGGCCATGAAAATCGTCAACCACGAGGAATCCACCGCGGTGCAGGTACTCACCCAGACGCGCGTTCTCTTCTGGTGACAGCTGCCAGTGGCCAGGTTGCTGGGCAAGCAGCCAAGGGTGTTCGAACACCGCATCATCCAGCAGGGACACATGCACGCTGTCTGGCGCCACATCCATGAGGGTGTAGCGATCAACACCTGCGAGAAAATGATGCTCTGCCTCCGGCCAGTCTATTCTCCACCAGGCTCGTCCGGGGCCCCAGCTCGATTGCGGCCCGTGCTGGTAGATCAACCTGGCGATATGGACTTCGTGAGTGGGATGGCCGGGCAGATTTGCCTCAGGCGCTGATAATCCACCAGCGTCTGCCTTGACCCAGCCAGCCCAGATTGACGCGGCCGCAAGGCAGGATGTGAGAATCGAGTCAAGCAGGTGCATTGTCACGCAAGATGCTACCGGTGTCAGCTGAATGACGTTTTCACAGAGTTTACCTCGTATCGCACTAAAGAGCAGACAGAAACGCGCCGTAAGTTGCGCTCAGGATAAACACTCGGCAATCGTGAGATCCGCCGTACCGGGGGAGAGCAGATCCGGCGTCATTCCAACAATACTTTCGCCTGTAAGCTCAAGGTTGATTTCAGTGAGTTGGTGATCAGGCAGCCGTGTTCGGCTTTCTCCATCAATCTCACGGCCTTTGATTCATCTGTGCCATGCGGCACGGTGAGTTCGGCCTTCAACCTGAACTCGGTGAAAAGGGAAACCTTGTCGACACGGTCAAGAATTCCCTCGACGTCACACTGCAGTGCAGTCCATTCAAAACTGGATGCACGGGCGATTGCCTTGAAAGTCAGGATGAAACAATCTGCCACGGCGGCAACCAGAAACGTTTCTGGAGACCAAAGGTCGCCTGGGCCCCCAAACTGTGCCGGTGGAGCCGACTCTATCGACACCAGTCCTGGACTATGAATATGAACGTGTTCCGTGGATTTCCCGCTGGCAGTTACTGAGTAGTGATGGGGGTAGGCTTGCATGGCGTGATACTCGTTCCCGCTGACTGACGATGAAATTTATCAACACAGTACCCGGATCGTATCGACCGCACTTTGACTAACATCAGTAACATGGCTCAGCGCCACGCATTTTTCGTTGGTGCGATAACCAGGTAATGTCGTGTGTAAGTTCCCTGATTTGTACGCACAACAGCCGCACTGCCCGAATTCCACGACTTCCTGACTTCTCTCACATTCCAGGTTGATGTATCTAGCGAGAATGAAAATCACGATATTGTTATTCGATCAAGTGGATCTGCTGGACGCAGGCGGGCCTTACGAGGTATTCCTGACCGCGTCAAGGCTGTCACGACGAGATGGTATCCCCGAGCCATTCCAGGTAGGAACCGCCACGCTGAACGGTCAGATGGTCAGGGCCTATGGCGGAATGGGTCTCGTTCCGGACGGATCCTTTAGCGACATTCTGTCGGATACAAGCGATGGACATGTGCTCATCGTACCGGGAACGATTGATATAGACACCGCGGTAGCCAACCGGGCGCTGGTAGAGGCGATTGCGGAATTTGCCCGTGCCGGCGCTGCAAGCTCAGAATGCATTGTTGCCAGTGTGTGCACCGGGGCTTTTCTGTTGGGTGAGGCAGGGTTGCTCTCTGGTGCAGAATGGACGACCCACTGGGAGGATATCGATCTGCTTTCGAGCAGGCTCGGAAAATCAGGTGCACGCAGAAACCTGCGTTGGGTAGATAACCATTCCGTGATCACTGCCGCCGGCCTGAGTTCTGGAATCGACATGGCCTTACACCTGGTGCATCGACTCGTTGGGATTGAGCTTGCGCAAAGAACGGCCAGGCAAATCGACTATCAGTGGTACGCCGACGGGAAGATACCGCAGCAACTGTAATACCCCTGCAGTTCGTAGTCCGGCGCAAATGACACTGGCATGATGTCCAGATAAAAGCGATACGAGGCCTGGCACCGTTAGTGCTGAACTGAGTAAGACTAACAGGCCCGTGCGGGAGCGTCAGAGGCAGTTCTCGGGCGCGGCATCCTCTGTCTGTGGATCCTGCAGACAGCGCAGGCGAAGCGCGCCATCCCACGCCAGTGTGAATGAAGTCATTGAACCGTCGCCGGTTACATCGACTTGAAAAGTGTCCGGGTCGCCATTGGCAGCCACTACACGCATCATGCTGCCATCGGCTGCCTGAACGAGCAGGACTCCACTGGTATATCCAGTAGCTGGCTCATTTGAGCTGAAGATTTCCTCGGTGATGACCGTCAAGGCAGCGTTGCCGGTGTCGGGCCCCTGAACTATGTAATCACTGGAAATCGTCCGCTTCCATGTATCTATAAAGTCAGGATTGTCAGGTTGATTGCCAACATAGAGGTTGATAGTCGCATCTGACACAAGGGTTTTTCCGTCGGCTGAAGACTCTGAGTATTGAGTGATGTCCCAGTTTTCAGTAATTTCATTTTCGCCATTGAATCGGTTCAGGACCCCATCGATCACGCTGACGGTTTGGGCCAGATCCGAAGTTAAACTCAATGCCTCGTAGGTAGTACTCGTGCTGAATCCGGGGCTGAATACAAATTTGATCAATTCATTGGATCGGTTGTAAGAGCCGTCGAGCTGCATGTCGTCGAACCGGCACGCCGCAAAAGCTCCGCTGCCTCCACCCAACGCAGAGCCGGTATCTGCAAACTCGTAAGTTCCCCCATCGCTGCAGGTGTAGGTAATCCGGGTTATGAACAAATCAGGATCGAAGGTGCTCGAGCTCTCAGTCAGGAAATCCAGATTGGCGTCCGAACTACCCATGTCATTATCATAGATTCGGTCTACTAACGTTGACACTTCTGCAAAGGACAACGCATTGGTCATTCCGAATACGTACTCTACGAGTGCGGCATGATTGGTGACATTGATCGTGGTGCCGGGCTGGTCATCGACCAAGTCCCCAGGATTTTCGTCGTCGGAAGACGAGCATCCGGACACGATTGCAACAGCAGACAGCATCAGCAGAGAAGCCAATGGCAATCCTGAAACCGTGGCACTGACGCCATGCTTGCGCATATCCATTGACGGCAAAAAACCTGAACCTGTATGCCACAGTGATTTTCTGAGAATACTGTACCCTGACGATATAGTGCGCTCAGACAGTGTTCTGCTGAATCCAGACATGTCTATGGTCATAGGCGTCTTCAACGTGATTTGGTCCGAATAGTGATCCTATACGCCACGGTCCGTTTGCACAACTGGCACGCGCAGGCAGACTCTGGATGTCAACAGCGCCCTCGAAACATCTACCCATATTCCGGGCAAGGTGACGAATGCCAACCCACCAGGAAACACCAAATTCTCCCCTGCATGCCGTATCCGAAAGCCCGTTGATCGATGTTGGCCAAGTCGGTTCTATGATTGGCCGCCCGTTTGACATGGTCAATTCAATTCGCCAGAACGTTCACCCATATCAGGTACGCAATCAGAATTATGGTGAACACAAGCATTAACAGGTAGTGATGCTTTCTCATGATCTGACATCCTGTGGAGATCCCGCCGGCGCGGTTGATTACCCTCAGGCCATTCTGTGCGGAAAGTTGAGCATTAGTCAATAGTTTGAGCGCGCCATCCGAAGTCAGGATTTTCATCGCGTTGTAGCATGGAGTATGGTTTCCAGCGTGGTGACTGATCCGCAGGGATGCGATGGACGACAGGCTTCAACGTCAGCCAGGCTTCGAATAAGAGCCGGGCAGGTACTGAGTGTTCCTTATCGACGAGACGTCCGAAAATGATAGAATACTGGTCATTAGCTATACATCTGGCAGGCCGTTCAACATCACAGCTAAGCAGGTTGAGAGGCCAGCTTGTCGGTTGTGCAATAAACTCTTCGTGTGAGACATTCCGTGCAACAGTTGAGCCCAACGGGGCGTAATGCAGTTTCCGAAATTGCCGGGCGTTACGGCATCAGCCCTGAAACCGTCGAACACATGCTGGTAGCGGTCAGTGATGGCGGTGGGAGTATGGCGCAATTCAACTGCCCGGAGCTAGGTGGCTCTGGCCAGTGGATGCGCGGGGGAATGACCATGGTTGGAGATATGTTCAACCATGGCTTGAAATCGACTGTGGACAGGCTCTGCAGCGAACTAAGCGATTTGCTGGCCGGTGAACCGGTATTCACTGCCGAATCTGAGGATTCACGACGCCAGTCGCAGTGGTGGCCGGTGGATCTTGGTACTCCGTTGAGTACGGGCAGCCAGAACAAGATCCGATACGCGCTTTTTACCGGACGCCTGGCGGTAGATGTGGATGGCGATGTGACTGTCTACGACACACTGGATCACCGGATTGGTGGTGTCAGTCAGCAGCAGGGCGGCAATACCTCGTTAACGTTTACCAGTCAATACGGCACGGTTGCGCTGTCCAGCTTGCCAGTTGTTTCAGGCACAGGTGAAAAACCAGCACCGAGCACAAATT
>JABDKN010000275.1 GCA_013002205.1 Granulosicoccus sp. | reverse complement strand
GGTCAGCTTCAGTGATGTCCGCGGCAGCTACCGAAACCAGTGAATTATCCACGCGCTTGAAGAAGTCGAACTGACGAGAGACCAGATAACCTGGTTGACGCCGCTCCAACGGGATCAGCTCCGCGTTAGTGATATTGGCCGGTACCGTCCACGTCGGATTGAACTCCAGGTAGGTCATCTCCCGGGAGAACGATGGTGTCTGATGCTCCACAGCACCCACCACTGCCACCATGGACAACCTGGTCTGCCCCGTATCGCGAAACACTACCCGATAGTCCGGAATGTTCACGTACAGATGCTTGTCCCCGAGCTCTCGCGGCATCCAGCGCCAGCGTTCGAGACTCAGTGCTACGGCTGCGATCTCCTCGTCGATTGTGAGATTGAGGGCATTGCGTGTGCTCCGGTCAATGATCCCGCTGGTGCGAAGGCCATGGCGTTGTTGAAACTGTTTGACGGCCACGTGCAATGTGTCATCGAATACGGTGGACATCACGGTGTTGAGTGGAAGGTCGCCGGTCTCCACCAGTCTGAACCTGACTTCCATGACCTCGTCGTCGCTGCTACCAGTCGACAGCTCATCAAGGCCATGGATGACGATGCGTTCGATACCAGAGGAACGCTCGGTGAGCAGATCGCGCATACGCCAGGTCAGTCGCTGGTAGTCCGCATGCTTTGGTGTTACCGAATCGAGTGCTCCGGCTGCACTGACATGCCCCAATGACACGGATTCGAGCAGGGACACTGCCTCAACACGGGGAACATCCCGATACAGTTCCCGCTGCGTTGCACGCGCATCGACGACACCCTGTCCAAGGTGGGTGGCCAGGCGCATGAAGGCGCGACTCATCAACGCTGACAGATCGTTGCGCAGGGTATCAGTGTCAGGCAGGTGGACACTGTGGGCAAGGTGATCTGCCTGGGTATCAGGTTTGTCCAGGTGGGTGAGGGTGTCGACCGTGCGTAGAATCTGGGGCAGGAAATAGCTGTCTGCATCCAGTCCGTGCACATAGGCATTCTGAATGGCCCTGATCAACTGCTGTGCGTTGCCCGACAATCCATCGCTCGTCAGCCATGGGCCATAAGTTCCCAGTGCATTTCGTTGTGCCGCGGTTAAGTCGCTGGACAGATCCAGAGCCAGGCTGACTTCGTGTGCCGCCCCCAGAGACGGGTCGGCCTGCCTGGCGTACCAGGCTGCCAGCGCTGACGGTGCGCTGCGCACATAGTCCTGGAATTCTGGCTGGACGATGCGCCTTGAATCTCCCAGGCCGCCTGCGGCTGAACGGGAATAACCGGTCCGATCATGAGCCTCGGACGGCTGTATGTGGCTGACTGGCGATGACGACTCGATGACGGCATGATAGCCGTTGGCCATAGCCGGGTTGGCGACGCCCAGGCCAAGCAGTGACAGTACGAGACACCGGGCACAGGCAGTTTTCTCCACGACACACAGTACTCGTACAAGGCCCGGAGGGCTGAATCCGGGTGATTGAAAGGAGCGATTTCCCTGTCAGCCTGTTGCCAACATCGACCCTCAGCGGTCTTACTTGACGATTTGGTGGCCGGTGAGTCAGTTGCGGCGGAAAACTGCGATCCCTGTATCAGCTGGTGCGTGACAGGTGTCGCCCTGTCGCATTGGAAGAGATCGCTGTAACTTACTGCTGAAGAATGCTCCTCACGGCTCCTCAAAGGAACTCTGAGGAGCTCGGAGGAACTCGGAGGAACTCGGAGGAACTCGGAAGTACTCGGAAGTACTCGGAAGTACTCGGAAGAACTCGGAAGAACTCGGAAGGAACTCGGAAGGAACTCGGAAGGAACTCGGAAGGAACTCGGAGGAATTCAGAGCACCTCACAGCAACTCGCGGAGACTCTCCAGATATGCCTGCTCGTCCGGAGCCCGGCCCTGGCGTTGAGCATCCCACAGAAACACGCCCAGTCGTTCGATCATCAGGTGCTCCACGGTATGTCCATCACCGTGCTTGAGTAGCAGCGAGCGAGTAATTGATGCGATGCCGGCTGGCCTGTCGGTACCAACCTGTTCACGTAAAGCAAGGTGCAGACTGAGATGCAGGAATGGATTCTCATGACCATCCTCGGCAGTAAAGTCGCGGTCTACCACGGTTTCCTTGCCGGTAAGCAGCGCGTGGTATTCAGGGTGTTCCTGAAGCAGGTCGGCTATCTGTTTCTCCAGCGGTTCCAGATTCTGGCCCTCGAGGTATTTCTTCCACGTACTGCGAAATAGCTGACGTGTTCGTGTGCGATCCTGTGTAAACAGCATGTCAATGTGATTCCTTGAACACATCCATTAGTGTCATTGAATTTGCGACGGTGTTGCCGGCAGCGTCTCCTCTGGTCTGTCCTCGTGCACTTGCGTCGCACTACGCTGGTCAATCCAGTTCTTGATGGCCAGCATCAAGCCCAGTGCAAAGAATGCTCCCGGCGGCAACAGGGCAATCAGAGCGCCATGATCGACGCTGAAGATTTGCAGCGTCAAAGACTGGCCCAGGCTGCCAGCCAATACTTCAGCGCCATCGAAAAGACTACCCTGGCCTGTCAGTTCACGCACGGCACCGAGCAGGACAAGAACCCACAGAAAGCCTGTGCCCATGGCCAGTGCGTCGTGCAGAGAATCTCGCAGATCGTGACGTGAGGCATACGCTTCGGCGCGGCCAATGATCAGGCAATTGGTCACGATCAAGGGCAGGAATATGCCAAGGGTGGCATGCAATGCCGGTAACCACGCCTGCAGGATCAATTCTATCAAGGTGACGGTACTGGCGATGATCAGCACGTAGACCGGAATGCGAATCGCTGGTGTCATGATGCCTCGCATCAGTGATACGGAGCAGTTGGCAACGATCAGTGTCGCGCACGTGGCCAGCCCCAGGCCGAGACCATTGATGGCGTTATTGCTCACTGCAAGCAGCGGGCATAAGCCCAGCATCTTTACCAGCGCAGGGTTCTCGGACCACAATCCCTGTCGCCAGAGCATGCGGCGGGTAACGATATTGTCTATCGTGTCGTCAACTGTCATGAGGCAAAGATATCCTGCCTGTGACTGTCGTACCAGTCCAGGGCGCGGTGAATCGCCCTGATTACTGCCCGTGGAGTGATGGTTGCACCTGTGAAGGCATCGAATCGCCCTCCCTGTTGACGAACGTCCCAGTCCCCGGCGCTCGTGGAGGCCAGCGACTGACCGTCGAAACCTGTGATCCAGTCTGAGCGCCGGTATTCAAGGTCGTCTCCCAGTCCGGGTGTTTCCCGGTGCTCGGTCACTCTGGTACCAATGATCTCACCGTCAATGGTCACGCCCAGCAGTAGTTTAATATCACCATTGTAGCCATCGGGCGCTACGATGCTCAGTACGGCAGCCAGTGGCCTGTTGTCGCGAAATACCGTATAGATCGGCATTGCATCGGTGCTGCCCAGCTCCGGTGCAGTGACCAGCCGAACACTGGTCAGGGGATCATTGTCGAAAGGACCGGTGGGCAGTACCGCTGACAAGCCCTGCATGAGCCACTGCTGACGGCTGAGTTCTATCTGCGGTCGGGCCAGCCGTTGAGCGATAGTCAATGCGATGATGGCTGCAAGAAGACATAGTCCCAGCGTCAGGCCTGTGCGTACATGCGAGTTCATTTCCTGCCGGCGTCCGACGTCGGCACTGCCCGCGTGAACAGGTAGTCCAGCAGGGGCACACAGATGTTCATCAGCAGGACGGCGAATGCCACGCCTTCCGGATAGACACTGTACTCGCGAATGACGAAGGTGAACACACCGATCCCCGCACCGTATATCAGTTTGCCTGTATTACTGGTGGCGGCGCTGACAGGATCAGTGGCAATGAAAAAGGCACCGATCATCAGCGCACCGGATAACAGCGCAGGTATCAGCGGAATTGTCGGGACTGTACCGACCGACCCACAAGCGAGGTATAGCACCGCTACCGTCAACAGGACGGAGGCGGGAATATGCCAGGTGATGATTCCTGCAAACAGCAGATAGATGCCGCCAGCAAGCCAGGCAAGGCTGACCCATTTCCAGGGCGAACGCATGATCGCGGCGTCGGCAAATCTGGAATACTCCGCCATCGGGTTGGTAATGGGGATGGCAGCCGGGCCTTCAGGCATGTCTTTCCGGAGTGCATGCAGGGGACTACCCTCCGCCAGAGGCGTGGTCGCGTGTCCAGGGGCTTTGCGGGTGTCAGGCTCGCTCGCCAGTTGCCCCGGCTGTGTCGGAGCTTCGGGTGCGGTCCGCCTGTGGATAATGGACCTGGCCTGACGCAGTCGATCCAGCGGTGTCGCTCCGGTAATCGCATCCCATTCGGGGAGCTGTGGTAGTTGTGTCGGGGCGTTGTCGTAAGCAGCCTCGCTGCCATTAACGTTTATCTGCCAGTCGGTCATCGTCACGGGAAATGAGACGATCAGCACTGCGTAGGCGACCATCGCTGGATTAAACGGGTTCTGTCCCAGTCCGCCATACAGGTGTTTCCCCAGGCCTGTCATGACAACGATGCCCGCGATCAGTTGCCAGGCGGGCAGGGAAGGCGGTACGCACAGGGCCAGCAGCCAGGCAGCCAGGACAATGCTGCCATCGCACAGGAGAGGCAGAATCGCCCGTTGACGAAGGCGCAGCAGCACGGCCTCGACACACAGTGCTGCGATGATCGCGACGAGAACATTCAGAATGATTCGATAGTCGATCAGCGTCGCATAGACAATGGTGCCGGGCACCAGGGCAAGCATGACGTGGCCCATGATCCCCCGTACGCTGCGTCGTCCATAGCCGACGACACCTGCATTCAGGGCCGTCGTACTCACGAGTCGCCGTCATGTGATGGTGTTGCATGGTCGCCGGATTGACCTGGTCTTTCATGCCGCTGGCGTCGTCGTCGTGCACGTGCCAGTGCATCACCGATGGCGTCGCTGTCGCCGATCAGTTTCGCCCTGGCATCCTGGCGGCGCCGTTCACGCGCTGCCTGTCGCTGCGCGAGTCGATCTTCTCGTTTGTGAAAGCGCAGTTCTGCAGCGTCTGCCAGTTGATCCCGATGCCGCTGTTCTCGTTGCGAGTCCCTGGCGTGGCGAAATGTCTGAGTCAGTGAAATGCCTGACGGGCAGACAAGATCGCAACAGCCGCACTCGATGCAGCTGTCCAGGCCGAAGCGCCGACTGCCGGCCAGATCCTCTGCCCGGGCATACCAGAGCAATTGTTGCGGCAGAAGTCCGGCCGGACAGACATCACTGCAGCGGTCACATCGGATGCAGGGCAAAGGCTCGACAGTCGGCTGGACGGGCTGAACGATGATGCTGTTGGTCGTGGCCGTCACCGGTGCCTCGAGGGAGGCAAGATCGAATCCACTGAGCGGTCCACCGGTGCGAACCTGGTGCGATGCCAGGCTTGGCTTATTGCCCGTCTGGCGCAGTACTTCCGCAACGCTTGTCCCGAACCTCACCCTGACATTGACGGGCTCGTCTACAGACCGTCCTGCAAGCGTCACAATACGCGATGTCATGGGGAACCCGAGTTGTGACTGTCGGGCAGCCAGGGCCGTGGCCACATTGATGCAAAGAATGCCTCGGTGCGTCGGTCGTTCACCGGCGAACAGTAATTGCCCGGTGATGCGTTCTACCAGCTGACGTTCCGCACCCGCAGGATAGACTGGTGCCAGGGGTTGCAGTGTCAGTGCCAGGGGTCGCAGGTCCAGCGCCTGTCGTAATGCAGCGATAGCGGCATGTTTGTCATTCTCGATTGCAATCACACAGCGCTTGCAGTGTGTCATTGTCATCAGCGATGCTATTGCGTCGATAATTTCGGTTGCATGGCACATCATCAGCGATTCGTCGCAGCTGATCATCGGTTCGCATTCCACTGCATTGATGAGCAAGGTGTCCAGTTGTTCACCATGTTGCGTGGCCTTGTGTACTTTGGACGCGGTGTCAAAGCCGGCACCTCCCAGGCCAGTGACGCCACAGGTGGCTAATCGCTGCTCCGTAAGCTCAGGCACCGCTTCATGTACGGCTGACTCCACGGTGCCATTCTCGTCTGGACGGATCACCACGCAAAGCTCAGAGCGTCCTGACGGGTGCATCACCGGACGCGGTTCGATGGCGATCACGGAGCCGCTGGCACTGGCAATGAGTCCCGGCGCAAGCGACTCCCCGTAGTCGACTCGCTGACCGACACTCACCACTGGCAGCAAGCGCCTGCCGTGATAGTCAAGTAAGGGCAACACCAGCCGGTCTGGCATGACAAGCGTGGCAATCTCGCCATTTACCGGCAGTCCGGGTTTATGACGAGGCAATGTCAGGCCACCACGCATGACGGGCTCATCACGTCGAGCCGTCCACCAGTGGTGCAGCAGCTTCATGACGGTTTCGGCCGGCACCAGTGATCGAGACCCTGCTCGGCGGCGATCATTGAGATGCAGTCAACCGGACAGGGCGGCAGGCATAATTCGCAGCCGGTACAGTGATCCGTGATCACGGTGTGCATGTAACGGGACGCGCCGACTATTGCATCGACCGGACATGCGGCGATACACAAGGTGCAGCCAATACATTGTGATTCGTCGATCACCGCCGTTTGTGGCAGTTTGGTGTCGCCGCGCTCGCTGTCCAGGGCGACCAGCGGTTTACCCAGGAAATCGGCAAGCTCGCGGATCAGTGCATCACCGCCTGGCGGGCACTGGTTGATCGGCGCATCCTGCATCACAATGGCCGTGGCATACGGTCGGCATCCGGGATATCCGCACTGTGCACACTGGGTTTGAGGCAGTTTCGCGTTTACACTGTCGATAAGCCGGGTAATCGGTTCTGTACCCGGGGCTGCGTCACCTTGGATTGACGGCAGCAACGCACCATCCCCGGTTTGCCCATTATCATTATTGCCCGAGCCCGAGCCCGAGCCGGAGCCCGAGCCGGATCGCGAAACGAAGCCCAAGCGCAGTGCCTTCGATGAGGATGACAGCCACGCCAGGAGGCCACCCAGTAACGTGATCACGGTGACGAATCCCAGTAATGCAAGCACGGTGCTCATTACTAATCAGGCCAGTCCGGTGAATCCGACGAATGCCAGGGACATGATGCCTGCCGTCATCAGGGCCACTGCACTTCCCTTGAAGGGGCCTGGAACATCAGCAAGTTCTATGCGTTCGCGCAACACGGAGAACAATACCAGTACCATGGTGAAACCAGTGGCCGCACCAAAGCCGTACAGCATCGCCTCCGGCAGGCTGTGCTGCTGCCTGACGCTCAGCAGGGCAACGGCCAGTACCGCACAGTTGGTCGTGATCAGCGGCAGGTAGATCCCCAGTACCCGGTGCAGCAGAGGGCTTTGCCGTCGTATGACAATTTCGGTGAACTGCACGACCACGGCAATGACCAGAATAAAGCTCAGCGTGCGCAGATACTCCAGTTCCAGTGGCAATAGCAGCCATTCATTGACCAGATAGCTGAGCGTTGCCGACAAGGTGAGTACGAAGGTGGTGGCCATTCCCATACCCAAGGCCGAATCCACGCGCCTGGATACACCCATGAACGGACAGAGCCCGAGAAACTGCACCAGTACGAAGTTGTTGACCAGCACCGTGCCGAGCAGGATGAAAGCGGCTTCCCGCATCAGGCATCCGGCACGTGCTGTGGTGTACGAATGGTTTCGCCCTGGCCGCGTCGGTCGAGTGTGAATGGCATGACGCTATTTCACCCGTGAGCCGAGCGTGGCGCCGTCGTCCGGCGTCAATATGAACAGATCGGAGCCGCCGGGACCTGCCGCCAGAACCATACCGCTGGACACGCCGAAACGCATCTTGCGGGGTTTCAGGTTGGCCACCATCACGGTTCGCCTGCCAACGAGATCCGCAGGCGTGTACGCGGCCTTGATGCCGGCGAATACCGTGCGTGTCTCGAGACCGATGTCCAGCGTCAACTGAACCAGCTTGTCTGCTCCTTCGACCGCATGTGCATCGGTTATCAGGGCCACGCGCAAGTCCACCTTGTTGAAATCATCTATATCGATTTCAGGTTTAAGAGGCTCCGGTATAACGTTACTCGTTTGCACCTTTCCGGCAGCCGCAGCCGCGCTAGCACCAGCACCAGCACCAGCATCAGCACCAGGTGCACCGGAGACGGTTTCCTGGAGTATCTTGTCGATCTGGGACGCTTCTACGCGTGTCATCATCGGCTTGAAGCGGTTGATCGCATGATCGTGCAGCGGCTGTTCCAGTGATTCCAGCGTCAGCTTCGTATCGAGAAACCGTTCTGTCTTGTTGGCCAGCGCCGGCAGGACAGGACTCAGGTACGTGACAATGATGCGGAAATAGTTGAGCCCGACAGTGCAGATCTGTTGCACGGATTCAGCCTCTTGCGGCTCCTTTATCTTGACCCAGGGCTCGGCATCGTTGATGTAGGTATTGGCATGTTCGGCCAGCAGCATGATCTCGCGCATCGCCTTGCCGTACTCGCGCTGTTCGTAGTACTGCATGATGATATGCTGCGCGCTGGTGAAATTCTTGTAGTCCTTGATCATCTCCTCCGGGTAGATCGCTGCAAGCCTACCGTCGAAACGCTTGCTGATGAATCCTGCACAGCGACTGGCGATATTAACCACTTTACCCACCAGATCGGCATTGACCCGGGTGAGGAAATCGTCGAAGTTCATGTTCAGATCGACGACGCTGTCAGTCAGTTTGGAGGCGTAGTAGTAGCGCAGGTATTCAGGCTCGAGATACTTGAGCCAGGTCTCTATGGTGACCGAGGTGCCGCGGGACTTGGACATCTTCAGGTTGTCGACAGTGAGGAATCCGTGGCAGAAAATACCGGTGGGTTTGCGAAAGCCGGCACCTTCGAGCATGGCAGGCCAGAACAGTCCGTGGAAATTGACGATATCCTTGCCAATGAAGTGATACAACTCGACATCGCTGCCTTGCTTCCAACTCTGCTCCCAGTCCTCGCCGGTTCTTGATGCCAGATTCTTGTGACTGGCGATGTAGGCGATGGGGGCATCCAGCCAGACATAGAAGTACTTGCCCGGGGCATCAGGGATTTCGAAGCCGAAGTAGGGTGCATTACGCGATATGTCCCAGTCCTTCAGGCCGTTGTCGAGCCATTCCCTGAGTTTGTTGGCCACCTCCTCCTGCAACGTACCGCTGGCTGTCCACTCGCGCAGCATGGCGTCGAACTTGCCGAGGGCGAAAAAATACTGCTCCGAGTCGCGTAGTTCCGGAGTGGTGCCCGATACCTGTGAGATCGGGTCCGCAAGCTCGGTTGCATCATAGGTGGCACTGCAGTTCTCGCAGTTGTCGCCATACTGGTCAGGGGCGCCGCAATTGGGGCAGATACCCTTCACGAAGCGATCTGGCAGGAACATCTGCCGCTCGCTGTCGTAGAGCTGCTTGATGGTTCGCTTGACGATATTGCCGGCATCCAGGTTGCGCTGGTAGATCAGATTGGCCAGTTCCCGATTTTCTTCCGAGTGCGTGGTGTGAAAATTGTCGGGTGAGAGCAGGAATCCTGCGATATCCCGCTCGTGCTCTGTCTTGATGCGGGCGATCAGTGCCTCTGGTTCAATGCCTTCAGCCTGCGCCTTGAGCATGATGGGCGTGCCATGTGCATCATCAGCCCAGACCCACTGGCACTGATTGCCGGCCAGCCGCTGATAACGCACCCAGATGTCTGTCTGTATGTACTCCAGCATGTGCCCGATGTGCAAGGCACCGTTGGCGTAGGGAAGGGCGCTGGTTACCAGGATACGGCGGGTCATCGAGTTGGTGTCACTGTGTCAGGTGGCGCGAACAATGGTCCGGGAACGTGGATTCGGCGTTTCACGAAATGCGCCGGGCACGGGGGTTTCGCCCGCAGCGTATGCGTGTATAGTTGCGGGTTGCTTGGTAGTTTACCAGCCTCGATCCACCTGAGCTCAAACCAGAGAGGAGCATCGTAGCCGGATGTCTGAAGTCTCACGTGAGAAAATTGAAGCAGCGCTCGACCAGGTCATCGATCCACACCTGGGGATGAGCCTGTTGGCGGCCAAAGTCGTAAGGGATATTGGCCTGGAGGGTGGCCGTGTCATCATCGATCTGGGCATGCCCTATCCGTGCCTGCGCTGGGCCGATACGTTGCGCACGATGGTCAGGGATTCGGTTCAGGCAGTACCGGGTGTGACCGATGTCACCATCAATATCAGCCAGAAAATCATCGCCCATTCCGTGCAGCACGGTGTCAAGCGGTTGGAAAACGTCAAGAATATCATTGCTGTAGCCTCCGGCAAGGGCGGTGTAGGCAAGTCCACGACCTCGGCCAACCTGGCCCTGGCACTGGCCTCTGAAGGGGCGTCGGTGGGGCTGCTGGATGCCGATATCTATGGTCCCAGCCAGCCACGCATGATGGGCCTGTCCGGCCAGCCGGAATCCCTGGATGGCAAGAGCCTGGAGCCGATGGAGAATTACGGCGTGCAGACCATGTCGATCGGCTTCCTGATCGACGAAGAAACCCCCATGATCTGGCGCGGACCCATGGTGACTCAGGCCCTGGAACAGCTGCTGAATGATACGCGCTGGCGCGACCTGGATTACCTGGTCATCGATCTGCCGCCGGGCACCGGTGACACCCAGCTTACCCTGTCGCAGAAAGTCCCGGTCAGCGGTGCCATCATCGTGACCACCCCCCAGGACATTGCCTTGCTGGATGCCCGCAAGGGTCTGAAAATGTTTGAAAAGGTGGAAATACCGATTCTCGGCATCGTGGAAAACATGTCCACGCACATCTGCAGCCAGTGCGGGCATGAGGAGCCAATCTTTGGTGCGGGCGGTGGCCAGAGCATGGCAACTGAATCCAATGTCGAACTGCTGGGTTCACTGCCGCTGGAGATGAGTATCCGATTGCAGGCAGACGGAGGCAAGCCGACGGTGGTGGCTGATCCGGACAGTCGCACCGCCGAATCCTACCGCGTCATTGCGCGCAAGGCCGCAGCCCGCCTGTCGCGTCAGGCCAAGGATTATTCCGCTGCTTTCCCCAATATCGTGATCCAGAATACGTGAGCATCAAATCCGACAAGTGGATTCGGCGCATGGCCGACAGCCACGGCATGATCGAACCATTCGAACCCGGTCAGGTGCGGGTGGATGCGGACAATGCCCGCATCGTCTCCTACGGCACGTCCAGCTATGGTTATGACGTTCGCTGCGCCGATGAATTCAAGATATTCACCAATATCAACCACGCCATCGTCGACCCGAAGGCGTTCGACCTGGACAGTTTCGTGGACGTCAAGTCCAACACCTGCATCATTCCACCCAATTCGTTTGCCCTGGCCCGGACAATTGAGTATTTTCGTATACCGCGCAATGTACTGACCGTGTGCCTGGGCAAGAGTACCTACGCCCGTTGCGGCATCATCGTCAATGTCACACCGCTGGAGCCTGAATGGGAGGGCCATGTAACCCTGGAATTCTCCAATACCACACCACTTCCGGCCAAGATTTACGCCAATGAAGGGATCGCGCAGATGCTGTTTTTCGAAAGCGACGAGGTGTGCGAAACCTCCTACGCGGACCGCGGTGGCAAATACCAGGGGCAGCGTGGCGTCACCCTGCCGCGTACCTGAGTGGCGCTCCGGGTGCCATTCCCGTCATTTTTTCGTCAGTTTGTGAATCGGCGGCAATCTGTCGGGCGCGGGCTGGTCTGTTTGCTGCAAGCCGATTTGCCAGTCGTGTGATTTTTTGGTTGAATCTGGCTTATATCAAGAATAAATGAGTACCGACATGATTGACAGCGACGGCTATCGAGCGAATGTCGGCATCATTCTGAGCAACAGCGACGGGCGGGTCTTCTGGGCGCGACGGGTCGGGCAGGATGCCTGGCAGTTTCCACAGGGTGGAATCGACCAGTCGGAATCTCCCGAGGAAGCCATGTTCCGGGAACTGAAGGAAGAGACTGGGCTGTCACCGGATGATGTCGATGTACTGGGTTGCACCCGTGAATGGTTGAAGTATCGCCTGCCCAAGCGCTACGTGCGACGCAACCAGACTCCGATGTGCATCGGCCAGAAACAGATCTGGTATATGCTGCGCATGATGGGCAGCGAATCTGCCGTGGATCTGGCGAATAACCCCAAACCCGAATTTGACCACTGGTGCTGGGTGGACTACTGGGAGCCCTCCAGAAGAGTCATCTTTTTCAAGCGCAAGGTGTATAAAAGGGCACTGGCGGAGTTGGAGCCATTGCTGGTCGGGGTCTGAGCGGGGCGGCTCGGAGCCGTTCGCGCTGACATCGTCGACTGACAGATCGATCTGGTCGGCGTCCAGGATGGTCTCGATTGAATTGCGAGACGGTGTGCAGAATTCACGGACACCGGCGCCATGCCGTTACCCGAATCTGCCCTGACGATGCTCGCCATATCAAAGGGAGTGGTTCCACCGTTGCCGGATTGAGGTGGAAGAAGAATGTGGCCACTTCATTGAGCAGCGTCCAGCAGTTTCGGGGTAAGAGGTAATTTCCGTGTCTTCAGCAGACTGCCAAACTACTCAATCTGCATCGTCACCTGATTCTGCAGAGTCACGATTCGCTGGAGGCTGCTGGCGAGGTGGATCTGCAGCGTGCGGTGTGTCATGACCGGTTGAGGGTGCCGTACGGCTCGTGGGCAGGGAGTCTATGTGCACGTGCCGTTGAGGAAACGGTATTTCGATCTCTGCCTGGCGACACGCCTTCTCAATGAGGAAGCGCAGCTGGCTGGAAACGATGTGATAGCGTTCGGCATCACCCACAAACACACGAAGCTCGAATAACAAAGCACTCTCGCCGAAATCAACGAATAATGCATACGGCTTGGGTGTCTGGAGAACTTCATTGTGCTTCGAGGCACACTCCAGCAGCAGCGCTTGAAACTGATTGACATCGGAACCGTAAGCAATGCCTACGTTGATGATGACGCGTACGGTGCGGTCCGTGTGTGTCCAGTTCACCACGGAATTGGACACGAGATCACCATTGGGGATGATGATCGACGCCTTGTCGAAGGTCTCGATTTCAGTTGATACGCCCATGACATTCCTCACTATGCCTTCATGCTCGCCAACCTCGATCCAGTCACCAACCCGCACAGGCCGCTGGGCCAGCAAAATCAGTCCCGACATGAAATTGCTGACAACACCCTGTAAGCCCAGGCCTATACCGACGGACAAGGCGCCGAATACGAGCGCCAGATTGCTCCAGCCCACTCCAAGTGTCACGACTGCCAGGATGACTGCAAGTGCCAGGCCTGCATAACCGGTTCCCACGTACAGAGAATGGCGCAATCCGGAATCCATACGGGTTTCAGGAAGTACACGGTAATAGAGGATGCGTCGAAGCAGCCGCGTTGCAACGAACACAACAGTAAAAACCAGTATGGCCAGTAACAGTCGGCCAGGAGAGAACGTCAACTCTCCGATGATCACGCCATCCAGCAAGCGACGGCTCCAGAGATAGAATGTCGTTTGTGGCAGGCCCCACGCAGTGGCCAGCAGCAGGAGAACCGGGCCAATCAGCAGCAGATCGAGAACAGCGCCGAGCCAGACGCCCAGCGAGCTTTTGCTGGATCTGCCTTCAACCGAGGTGACATCACGCCAGGCTCTGATCAGACGATCGAGCAACTCGTGTAAGAGGCGGCGTATCAGCAACAGGGCGCCAACCGTCAGCACCGTAAACGCAATGCGTGATACCAGGAATGCACTCAGATCAACGTAGCCGAACACAGCGAGTGCCAGTGCGGTGGCGACGATTGCCAGCAGAATCCTGCGCAGTGCACCCAGTAGCGGGGATGGTTGATCCTCAACCTTTTGAGGCGCTCCTGCCCGCCAGAATCGTCGATCCAGGATGCCAAGCAGCACCAGTCCGACGACAAGCGCTACCACCAGCCTACCCACCAGGTCGAGTTCGGCGCCGTAGGGGCGGTACGGCTCGCTAGCGATATACAGGGCGAGTATCATCGCGCAGAAGGCGATCAGCCACTGCAGTCGACGTGTAAGTCTGGCGGCGACTGCAGAATCAACCTGCAGTAGTCGCCAGTTGGGAGCATGGGGTACGAGGGCTGCTTTTATCGGTGCCGAGGTCATGACTGCCAGCACCAGGCTGACCGAAACTGCCTTGACCAGCGTGACTGCCTGATCACCGACGAGCCCCTGGTTTACCAGCGTAAAGCCAATGCCGCCAATAATGGCCGCCGGCAGCAATCCTCCGGCTACACCCTCAGCGAATGCGCTCAATGTACGTTGCGCATACGAGGATTCATTTGCCTGCGGCTGTCGTCCGTACTGACGGGTCAGCCAGCGACTGAAGGGCAGTGCTGCCAATGCGAAGATCAATGCCAGAGCCAATACCAGCCAGCCTGTCCACTCAGTCTTTCTTTGACCCTGCAGTAAAGCACGCGCATCATGTGCGAGTCCCTCCATGAGCTGAGTCGCCTCTGTTATAACCGTCCTCCAGAACGCGTGCGTGTATAGTGCGGATGTGCGGGTGAGCAACCTTGACTGCAAACGCTGCCCACGTGTCTCGCCGAGACGTTCCAGTAGCTGTTCAGCTCGAACAATCAGCAGTTCAGCCTGCTTTTCCTGCTGGGTGAGTACTGCAATCTGTTCGTTGATTGCTTCGCGTTGTGCGGAGATTTCGCTCGCTTCCCCAGGCTCGCCATCTTCCGGTGGTGCGCCTAATGCGTCCAGTTCCTGTCGGGGTGCTTCCAACTCATCGGAAACAACGGCCTTGATCTGTTCGACCTCTTCAATCAGAGTCCCAAGTCTCGACGAGTAGCGGTTGAAGTTGGCGGCGGCTGCTTCATCCCCGTCCAGTTCCAGCTCGATCCAGTCCAGTGTCACTGTCCAACGCTGGAGTATCGGGTCGTCGATATCTGCCGCCGACTGGGCGATAGCATCCTTCGGGCTCATCGGCAGGATGAAGCACAGTATGAGTGCCAATGCGATCGCCTTGATGCGACTCATCATCTGCGTGATCCATTGACGTAAAGCACTCTTGAAACCACCAGATCTGAAACCTCGATGTCGCTATCATCAATGTTACTTGAAGAGGTCTCAGACATGCGATCGACAGTAATATGTCATCTATTCAGTTCCTCGATTCTGATCGCCTTCGGGTATTCGTGCCAGTATACTTTGCCTGAATCAGTAC
>JABDKN010000178.1 GCA_013002205.1 Granulosicoccus sp. | reverse complement strand
GGGCGGTGGAACTGCCCTCGGGCACCGAGATGGTGATGCCGGGAGACAACGTGAAGATCATCGTGGATCTGATCAACCCGATCGCGATGGAAGACGGACTGCGTTTTGCGATTCGTGAAGGTGGCCGTACCGTGGGCGCCGGCGTCGTCGCGAAAATCCTGGAGTAGCCGGTAGTGGTGTCGGGGCAGGTGCGTGTCAGGTCAGGCCCCGATCTTGAATAACCTGGCAGCCGGCCCGAAAGGGCCGACTGCCACAGCGAATGAACCGGTCAGGCCAGATGCCGGGTAATTCAAGTCTTGGCCGGAAGTCAGGTGACTTCCACGTAGTATCCGGATTAGGCCAGTAGCTCAATTGGCAGAGCGGCGGTCTCCAAAACCGCAGGTTGGGGGTTCGATTCCCTCCTGGCCTGCCAATCCGGGTTGTATGGTTGAGTTTCTTTTTACAGGTTCGCCGCGAGCATATTCATGGTCTCAAAGGCCGAAGTAACGACAAGCAGTGCAGACACCATCAAGCTGGCGGCGGCCGGTGCACTGGTGCTTGCCGGGCTGGTTGCATTCTACTATTTCGCCGAGCAGTCACTGCTGCTGCGAGTGGTCGGCTTGCTGGTCATTGCGGGTCTGGCTGCGTTCATCGTCTACCAGACAGATCTGGGCAAGCGTACGGTGGCCTTTTTCCGTGACGCCAGAACCGAGGTCCGTAAAGTCGTCTGGCCCAGCCGCGCAGAAACGACGCAGACGACGGCCACGGTATTCATCATCGTTGTCATTGTCGGCATCTTTCTGTGGCTGTTCGACATTCTGTTGGCGTTCCTTTTTCGCGCAGTGACAGGTATCTAAGTCTTGATGAGGCGAATATAGGCATGGCAATGCGTTGGTTTGTGGTTCAGGCCTTTTCCGGGTACGAGGGAACCGTAAAGCGCTCTCTGCAGGAACGGATCGAGCGCGCTGGTCTGGGTGAGAAGTTCGGCGATATTCTCGTGCCAACCGAAGAGGTGGTAGAGATCCGTAACGGACAGAAGCGACGTTCGGAAAGAAAATTCTTTCCGGGCTACGTGCTGGTGCGCATGGAAATGGACGACGATACCTGGCATCTGGTCAAGGATGTGCCAAAGGTTCTGGGTTTCATCGGTGGAACGGCCGACAAGCCTGCCCCCATCGCGGACAAGGAGGCAGACGCCATTCTGCAGCGAGTGCAGGACGGTGTGGAAAAACCGCGGCCCAAGATCCTGTTCGACGTGGGCGAGGTCGTTCGTGTTACCGATGGACCTTTCAACGATTTCAATGGCGTGGTGGAAGAAGTCAATTTCGACAAGAACCGCCTGTTGGTCGCAGTACAGATATTCGGGCGCAGCACGCCTGTCGAACTCGAATTCAGTCAGGTGGAAAAAGCCTGAGTTATAACCGCAGACCCCGGGTCTGCACCTTGCGCATTCGTGCGTACAACCATCGGGGAGCCGGGCAGGGCGTCAGCAGCTGTCAGGCGCCAGGACCCGATCAGGAGCAATCAGTATGGCCAAGAAAGTCCAGGCTTACATCAAGCTGCAGGTGCCTGCCGGTCAGGCCAATCCCAGTCCGCCGGTTGGACCGGCACTGGGTCAGCACGGTGTAAACATCATGGAATTCTGCAAGGCGTTCAACGCCTCCACGCAGAGTATGGAAGCCGGGTTACCGATTCCGGTGGTGATCACAGTCTACAACGACCGCAGTTTTACCTATATACAGAAGACACCGCCCGCATCGGTACTGCTGCGCAAGGCAGCCGGCCTGGCAAAGGGCAGTGGCAGACCGAACACCGAGAAGGTAGGCAAGATTTCCCGTACACAGCTCGAGGAAATCGCCACCACCAAGGATCCTGATCTGACTGCATCCGATATGGATGCGGCAGTTCGCACCATCGCTGGTACTGCGCGCAGCATGGGTTTGGAAGTAGAGGGCGTCTGAGATGGCTAAATTGGGTAAACGAGCCAGGGCGATCCGTGAAAAGGTCGACGCTGAAAAACAGTACGGGGTCACCGAGGCGTTCTCACTGCTGAAGGAACTGTCCACGGTCAAATTCGCCGAGTCAGTTGATGTGGCGGTCAACCTGGGTGTGGATCCACGTAAATCCGACCAGGTCGTGCGTGGTTCCAGTGTGCTGCCCAACGGCACCGGTAAAACGGTCCGGGTTGCCGTGTTTGCACAGGGCGAACAGGCTGATGCAGCACGGGAGGCGGGTGCAGACCAGGTCGGTTTCGAAGATCTGGCGGAGTCGGTCAAGGCGGGAAACCTGGATTTCGATGTCGTCATTGCTGCACCGGATGCCATGCGGGTCGTCGGCGCGCTGGGAACCATTCTGGGCCCGCGTGGACTGATGCCCAATCCCAAGGTCGGCACTGTGACGCCGAATGTGGCAGAAGCAGTCAGCAACGCCAAGGCGGGTCAGGTCCGCTACCGAGCTGACAAGGGCGGAATCGTGCATTGCACACTGGGCAAGGCGACATTCGAGCCGCAGGCGCTGGAAGAGAATCTGCGCATGCTGCTCAACGACCTGGTCAAGGCCAAGCCTTCGGCAGCCAAGGGTATCTATATGAAAAAGGTAACGGTATCCACCACCATGGGTCCGGGACTCACGATCGACCATTCCGGTCTGATCTGACAGCGTACTAAAGCGGCTGTTGCAGTGCCGGTGTGCCTGCAGTGGCCAGAGCAAGGCAGATGATGCCGGTCTGGTTCTACCCGTCCGGCACAGGTAGTAGAGAAGAACTTTGAGTGAGCAGACGTTGTGCCATGGCTTGCCATGACTCGGTCTGTCTCATCGGAGACCGCAGGTGCCATCTTTCTCGGATGGCTTAATCGCCTGCGCAGATGGGGATGCAGGGCGTGCCGTCAAGGGGCGTTCGGCAGAACCGAGTGGGCAAGTTGTTATTTTTTATTGCAGCTTGCAAGGCATGGTTTCCGGGATATTCGGGAGCCGTTTAACTAAAGGTGCTCTATGGCTCTGACTTATGCAGAGAAGCAAGCCGTCGTGGCCGAAGTCGCAAATGTTGCGGGTTCAGCCTTGTCGGCGGTTGCTGCCGAGTACCGGGGACTGAGCGTCTCGCAACTCACCGATCTTCGTGCCAAGGCACGGGAGACCGGAGTGTATGTGCGAGTCGTGAAGAATTCCCTGGCACGCCTGGCAGTCAAGGGGACTGAATTCGAGTGTATGAACGATCGCCTCAGTGGTCCGTTGATGCTGGCATTCTCGCAAGAGGATCCTGGTGCTGCGGCCCGCCTGTTTCGGGATTTCGCCAAGGAGAATGACAAACTGGTCATCACCCTGGGCGCAGTCGGTGGCGAGACGATCGATGCAGGCGACATAGGCAGGCTGGCTAACCTCCCGACACGGGATCAGGCCATTTCCATGCTCATGTCGGTGATGCAGGCGCCGGTTACCAAACTTGCGCGTACCTTGAACGAAGTTCCGGGCAAGCTCGTTCGTACAGTGGAAGCTGTGCGCTTGTCCAAGGAAGCTTAACTCGAGCCGGTTTTCCGGTTCACTCAACTTTGACTTACTGGTTGTGCAGGGTAAGGCCCGGCAACCAACTGGAGAAAGACTAATGGCAGTATCAAAAGAAGACATGCTGGAAACCATTTCCAATATGTCGGTGATGGAGGTTGTCGACCTCATCAGTGCAATGGAAGAGAAATTTGGTGTGTCTGCGGCAGCGGCCGTAGCAGCAGCTCCCGCTGCCGGCGCTGATGCCGGTGGTGCCGTTGCAGAAGAACAGACTGACTTCGACGTGGTTCTGGCCAGCTTTGGCGAAAACAAGGTGGGTGTCATCAAGGCGGTTCGTGGTGCGACAGGACTTGGACTGAAAGAAGCCAAGGACCTGGTAGAGAGTGCACCGACCCCTATCAAGGAAGGCATCCCCAAGGATGAGGCTGAAGCACTGAAGAAGACTCTGGAAGAGGCCGGCGCATCTGTCGAACTCAAGTAATCGCTGTACCCCTCGTTACAGTCCCGGGACCGGTTCCCGGGACCGTGACACCAGACAGGCTGACAGTCGCTGTGACTGTCGGCCTGCCGTCGTTTCCGACGGAAAAACTCGATCTTGCGTGCTCGCCCGGTACGCGACCTTAAGACTGTGAGGAACGTTGATGGCCTTTTCGTTCACTGAGAAAAAACGCATCCGCAAGGATTTTGGAAAGCGCGCCCCCATCCTTGAGGTGCCGTATCTGCTGCAGACGCAACTGGATTCCTACCGCAATTTCCTGCAGGAAGACAAGGATGCGGACAATCGCCTGGAGGTGGGTCTGCATGGTGCATTCAACAGCGTCATGCCCATCGTCAGCTATTCCGGTAACGTCGAGCTGCACTATGTCAGCTACCGGCTCGGCAAGCCCGCCTTCGATGAACGTGAATGCAAGATTCGTGGCCTGACGTTTGCAGCGCCTCTGCGCGTACTGGCACGCCTGATCATCTATGACAAGACGGCGCCTGCGAGCAGTAAAGTGGTCAAGGACATCAAGGAACAGGAAGTGTTCATGGGTGAACTGCCGCTGATGACCGGCAACGGTACCTTCATCATCAACGGTACCGAGCGCGTCATCGTCTCCCAGTTGCACCGTTCACCGGGAGTCTTTTTCGATCATGATCGCGGCAAGACGCACTCATCGGGCAAGTTGCTGTTCAGTGCGCGCATCATCCCCTATCGCGGCTCCTGGCTGGATTTCGAATTCGACCCGAAGGACTGCGTATTTGCACGGATCGACAGGCGCCGCAAGCTGCCCGCGACCATCGTGTTGCGTGCGCTGGGTTACGAGACCACCGACATCCTGGAAAATTTCTTCGAGACGCACAAGATCTCCTTCACCAAAACCAAGATTGAAATGGAACTGGTACCCGAGCGCCTGCGCGGGGAGACGGCTGCGTTCGATATCAAGGCCGGCAAGGAAGTGATTGTCGAAACCGGTCGTCCGATATCAGCCAGGCATGTCCGCCTGCTACAGGACGCCAACGTCAAGAAGCTGGAGATTCCGGCGGACTACCTGGTAGGCAAGATCCTGTTTCATGACATCGTCGATCCTGCGACAGGCGAACTCATGGCCGAAGCCAATGCGGAACTGACACCCGAGCTGGTAGAGCAGATTCATGAAGCCGGCATCAAGAAGATCGAGGTCCTCTACGTCAACGACCTGGATCGTGGACCTTTCATTTCCAATACCTTGCGCATCGATCCCACCCGCACCCAGCTTGAAGCCCAGGTGGAAATCTATCGCATGATGCGACCGGGTGAACCTCCTACCAAGGAGGCGGCGCAGAATCTGTTCAACAACCTGTTCTTCGAGGCCGATCGCTACGACCTGTCACCGGTCGGGCGCATGAAGTTCAACCGCCGCCTGATGCGTACGGAAACGGAAGGCCCCGGCACCCTGGACCGGGAAGACATCCAGGCCGTGATGCAGGTATTGATCGACATCCGCAATGGTAATGGAACCGTCGATGATATCGATCACCTGGGTAATCGACGTATTCGTAGTGTCGGCGAGATGGCGGAAAACGTTTTTCGAGTCGGTCTGGTGCGTGTTGAACGTGCCGTGCGCGAGCGCCTGGGTATGGTCGAATCGGAAGGGCTCATGCCCCAGGACATCATCAATGCCAAGCCGGTGGCCGCGGCGGTAAAGGAGTTCTTCGGTTCCAGCCAGCTATCACAGTTCATGGACCAGAACAATCCGCTGTCGGAGGTCACTCACAAGCGTCGCATCTCGGCCCTGGGCCCCGGTGGCCTGACCCGTGAGCGTGCAGGCTTTGAAGTGCGCGATGTGCATCCGACGCACTATGGACGGGTGTGCCCGATCGAGACGCCTGAGGGGCCGAACATCGGCCTGATCAACTCCCTGGCTGTCTATGCACGTACCAACAGCTTCGGTTTTCTGGAAACCCCCTACGTCAAGGTGAACAACAGCAAGGCGACCGACAAGATCGAATACCTGTCAGCCATCGAGGAAGGCAACTACGTGATCGCCCAGGCGAACACCGAACTCGATGCCGACGGCACTCTGGTCAATGCACTGGTTTCCGTCCGCACCAACAACGAATTCACCATGGCGACACCGGACCAGGTGGAATACATGGACGTGTCACCCAAGCAGATCGTGTCGGTCGCGGCAGCACTGATACCGTTCCTGGAACACGATGATGCCAACCGCGCCCTGATGGGGTCGAACATGCAACGTCAGGCAGTACCCACGCTGCGAGCCGAGAAGCCGCTGGTTGGTACTGGTATCGAGCGTATCGTGGCGGTGGACTCCGGTTCGGCCGTCGTCTCTACGCGTGGCGGTGTGGTCGATTCCGTGGATGCGGCACGAATCGTGGTTCGAGTGCACGATGCCGAAGCGGAATCCGGTGCTGGCGGTGTGGATATCTATACGCTGACCAAATATACCCGGTCGAATCAGAACACCTGCATCAACCAGCGACCGCTGGTACGAGTCGGTGACCAGATCGAGCGGGGCGACGTGCTGGCCGATGGTCCGTCCACCGATATGGGTGAGCTGGCCCTGGGCCAGAACATGCTGGTCGCCTTCATGCCGTGGAACGGTTACAACTACGAGGATTCGATCCTCATTTCCGAGCGTGTGGTACAGGAAGACCGCTTCACCACCATCCATATCGAGGAACTGACCTCGGTGGCTCGTGACACCAAGCTGGGGCCTGAAGACATCACTGCGGATATTCCGAATGTCAGCGAAGGTCTGCTGTCCAAGCTGGATGAATCCGGCATCGTCTATGTCGGTGCAGAAGTGCAGCCCAACGACATCCTGGTCGGCAAGGTCACCCCCAAGGGCGAAACCCAGCTGACGCCGGAAGAAAAACTGCTCAGAGCCATCTTCGGTGAGAAAGCGTCGGATGTGAAGGACACCTCGCTGCGGGTACCGCCAGGCATGGACGGCACGGTCATCGATGTTCGCGTGTTCACCCGTGATGGCGTGGACAAGGATCTTCGCGCGCAGCAGATCGAGCGTGAGGAACTGAAACAGGTTCGCAAGGATATCGACGACGAGACCCGTATCATCGAGAACGACATTTATCAGCGTATCGAGAAGCTGATCGTCGGTAAAGAGGTGGACAAGGGGCCGGAAGGCCTGAAAAAAGGCGAAAAGGTGACTCGCGAATATCTGCAGGACCTGCCGCGGGACAAATGGTTCCAGATCTCGATGAAAGACGAGGCACTCAACGTCCAGCTGGAGAAAATCGCCCAGAGTATCTCCGATCACCGGGAAGCATTCGAACAGCGTTTCCTGGAACAGAAGGAGAAAATCACCTCTGGTGACGATCTCGCACCGGGCGTTCTGAAGATGGTGAAGGTGTACCTGGCGGTCAAGCGCCGCCTGCAGCCAGGTGACAAGATGGCCGGCCGACACGGCAACAAGGGGGTCATCTCCATGATCGTCCCGACCGAAGACATGCCGTATTCGGAAGATGGTTCACCGGTCGATATCTGTCTGAACCCGCTGGGCGTGCCCTCACGCATGAATGTAGGCCAGGTGCTCGAGATGCATCTGGGCTGGGCGGCGAAAGGGCTTGGACACAAAATCAACCGCATGATCAAAGCGCAGCAGGCGGTGGCGGATCTTCGCGAGTTTCTCGGCAAAATCTACAACCATGAAGGTGCCAGCCAGCAGGTTGACATCGATGAGCTGACAGATGATGAAATCAGGGAACTGGCGAACAATCTGGTACGCGGTGTGCCCATGGCAACGCCGGTGTTCGACGGCGCCTCCGAACAGGAAATACGGCAGATGCTGGCACTGGCAGATCTACCGGAATCCGGTCAGGCTATGCTGTATGACGGCCGGACAGGTGACAGTTTCGAACGACCGGTGTCGGTGGGTTATATGCACATGCTCAAGCTCAACCACCTGGTGGATGACAAGATGCACGCCCGTTCGACAGGTCCTTACAGTCTGGTGACACAGCAACCGCTGGGCGGCAAGGCTCAGTTTGGTGGTCAGCGATTTGGTGAAATGGAGGTCTGGGCACTGGAAGCCTACGGCGCGGCGTATACGCTGCGAGAAATGCTGACAGTCAAATCCGATGACGTGAAGGGTCGAAACACGATGTACAAGAACATCGTCGACGGTGATCACCGAATGGATGCCGGTATGCCTGAGTCGTTCAACGTACTCCTGAAGGAAATTCGCTCGCTCGGTATCAATATCGAACTCGAGCAGGACCAGTAGGCATGCAATGTCAGGACACGACAATGCCTTACTGGCCCATCGAACTACGTTTTCCGCTGCAAGCAATAGGGGAATGAAAGAATGAAAGATCTTCTGAATCTGTACAAGATGCAGGGCCAGACTGAAGAGTTCGATGCGATCCGTATCAAACTCGCCTCGCCCGAGACTATCCGTTCATGGTCCTACGGGGAGGTGAAGAAGCCCGAGACAATCAATTACCGGACGTTCAAGCCGGAACGGGACGGGCTGTTCTGCTCCAAGATATTCGGGCCGGTCAAGGACTACGAATGCCTGTGCGGCAAATACAAGCGCCTGAAGCATCGGGGTGTGGTGTGTGAAAAATGTGGTGTCGAAGTCACCCAGACCAAGGTTCGCCGCGAACGGATGGGGCATATCGACCTGGCCAGCCCGGTCGCCCATATCTGGTTTCTGAAATCGCTGCCAAGTCGTATCGGTCTGCTGCTGGACATGACACTGCGTGAGATCGAGCGTGTGCTGTACTTCGAAGCCTATGTCGTCATCGACCCGGGTATGACCACCCTGGAAACCGGTCAGCTGCTCTCTGACGAGCAGTATCTGGAAGCGATAGAAGAGCACGGAGATGAATTCGACGCGCGCATGGGAGCCGAAGCCGTTCATGATCTGTTGAAAGATATTGACATGAGCACGGATGCGGAGAACCTGCGTGAGGAGATCGAGGCGACCAAGTCGGAAACCAAACTGAAGCGGTTGACCAAGCGACTGAAGCTCGTCGAATCCTTCATAGCCTCCGGCAACCGTCCGGAATGGATGGTCATGACTATCCTGCCGGTGCTGCCACCGGATCTGCGTCCCCTGGTTCCACTGGACGGTGGTCGCTTTGCCACCTCGGACCTGAACGACCTGTACCGCCGGGTCATCAACCGTAACAACCGTCTGCGCCGACTGCTGGAGCTCAATGCACCGGACATCATCGTGCGCAACGAGAAGCGTATGTTGCAGGAGTCTGTGGATGCGCTGCTGGATAATGGCCGTCGTGGTCGTGCCATCACCGGGTCCAACAAGCGTCCGCTGAAATCCCTGGCCGACATGATCAAGGGCAAGCAGGGTCGTTTTCGACAGAACCTGCTGGGCAAGCGTGTCGACTATTCCGGGCGTTCGGTCATTGTGGTGGGGCCAACCCTGAGACTGCACCAGTGCGGTCTCCCCAAGAAGATGGCACTCGAGCTGTTCAAGCCGTTCATTTTCTCCAAGTTGCAGATGCGCGGCATGGCCACGACCATCAAGGCTGCCAAGAAGATGGTGGAGCGTGAAGGTGCTGAAGTCTGGGACATTCTCGAGGAGGTCATTCGTGAGCATCCGGTCATGCTCAATCGTGCTCCGACCTTGCACCGACTGGGTATCCAGGCATTCGAGCCGGTATTGATCGAGGGCAAGGCCATTCAGTTGCATCCTCTGGTCTGTGCAGCCTTCAACGCCGATTTCGACGGTGACCAGATGGCGGTTCACGTGCCCCTGTCCATCGAAGCGCAGCTCGAGGCGCGCGCCCTGATGATGTCAACCAACAACGTGTTGTCACCTGCCAACGGTGAACCGATCATCGTGCCATCCCAGGATATCGTGCTGGGGCTGTATTACATGACAAGAACCCGCGTCAATGCCAAGGGTGAGGGGATGGTGTTCCGTGATATCGCCGAATGCCAGCGTGCCTACCAGAGCAAGGTAGCCGATCTGCATGCCAGGATCACGGTGCGCGTCATGGATTCGGTACAAAACGAAGCAGGGCGCTGGATACAGGTACCCCGGCGGGTCGAGACCACTGTCGGGCGTGCCATCGCCTCCGAGATTCTCCCGCCAGGGCTCGAGTTTGCCAATGTCGACCTGAACCTGACCAAGAAGAATATCTCCAAGCTCATCAACCTGTGCTATCGCCGACTCGGACTGAAGGAATCGGTCATCTTCGCCGACCAGCTCATGTACCTGGGTTTTCGCTACGCGACACTTGCCGGTGTATCCATCGGTATTGAAGACATGATGGTGCCCGATGACAAGAAGACACTGATTGCCGCCGCCGAAACCGAAGTACGCGAGATACAGAGTCAGTACTCCGAAGGCCTGGTGACCAAGGGCGAACGCTACAACAAGGTGGTCGACATCTGGTCAGCTGCCAACGATCAGGTGGCCAAGTCGATGATGGCGAGTCTGGGCAGCGAAAGCGTTGTCGACCGGGATGGAAACACCGTCAAGCAGGAGTCGTTCAATTCCATCTTCATGATGGCAGATTCGGGTGCGCGTGGTTCGGCCGCCCAGATCCGGCAGCTTGCAGGTATGCGCGGATTGATGGCCAAGCCCGATGGCTCCATCATCGAGACACCGATCATCGCCAACTTCCGCGAAGGCCTGAACGTGAACCAGTACTTCATCTCGACTCACGGCGCACGTAAGGGACTGGCCGATACGGCGTTGAAAACCGCGAACTCCGGTTACCTGACCCGACGTCTTGTGGATGTTGCGCAGGACATGGTGGTGGTCGATCCGGATTGTGGAACCAGCAACGGCCTGACCATGAAGCCGATCATCGAAGGTGGTGATGTGGTGGAAGCACTGCGTGAACGGGTGCTTGGGCGTGTCATCGCTGCGCCAATTACCAGGCCGGGTGATGACAGTGCCGTGCTGCTCGATGCCGGTACCCTGCTCGATGAACACATGGTGGACATGCTCGAGGAGGCCGGGGTCGATGAGATACTGGTGCGCTCTGCCATCACCTGCGAAGCCGACTACGGTGTGTGCGCGGCCTGTTACGGTCGTGATCTGGCGCGCGGGCATATCATCAATATCGGTGAGGCCGTCGGTGTCATGGCCGCACAGTCGATCGGTGAACCGGGTACCCAGCTGACCATGCGCACGTTCCACATCGGTGGAGCGGCCAGCCGATCGGCAGCGGCCAGCAGTGTGGAGGCAAAATCCAAGGGCTCCGTACGTCTGCACAACATGAAGGAGATCAGCAACAAGGAAGGCAAGCTGATGGCGGTTTCCCGATCTGCCGAGTTGTCGGTGGTCGATGAAGCGGGTCGTGAGCGCGAACGTTACAAGATCCCTTACGGTGCCGTGATCCAGGCCAAGGAGGGCGAGGCTATCGATGCCGGTGCCATTCTGGCGACCTGGGATCCTCATACGCACCCGGTCATCACCGAAGTGGCCGGTATCACCAGGTTCCACGATTTCGTCCAGGGTGTTACCACCAAGGAAGAAACCGACGAGACCACCGGTCTGACCGACAAGATCATCACCGATCACAAGCAACGTGGTGGCACCAACAAGGACCTGCGTCCCCTGGTCAAACTGGTCGACAAGGACGGTAATGATCTCAACTACGCAGGCACCGAGATCCCGGCTAATTATTTCCTGCCACCCGGTGCCATCATCAATCTGCAGGACGGCGATGAAGTACAGGTTGGTGACGTCGTGGCCCGTATTCCACAGGCCTCGTCCAAGACCCGTGATATCACCGGTGGCCTGCCACGTGTGGCCGACCTGTTCGAAGCACGCAAGCCGAAGGAGCCGGCCATACTGGCTGAGACCAGCGGTACCGTGTCGTTCGGCAAGGAAACCAAGGGCAAGCAGCGCCTGGTCATCACCGGTCCGAACCAGGAACACTACGAGGAACTGATTCCGAAGTGGCGCCACATCAATGTGTTCGAAGGGGAGACCGTCGAACGTGGTGAGGTCATTGCCGATGGCGAACCAAACCCTCAGGACATTCTGCGCCTGCGTGGTGTGGAGACGCTGGCAGCCTACCTCGTACAGGAAATCCAGGATGTATACCGGCTACAGGGTGTGAAGATCAACGACAAGCATATCGAGGTGATCATTCGCCAGATGCTCAGGAAAGTCGATATCACCGTTGCCGGTGATACCCGACTTCTGCGCGGAGAGCAGGTTGATTTTCTGCGAGTCAAGGAAATCAACGAAGCCCTGCTGGCGGAGAATCCGGGTGCAGCACCAGCAGAATTCGAGAACCTGTTGCTGGGGATCACCAAGGCATCGCTGGTCACCGAGTCGTTCATCTCGGCGGCCTCGTTCCAGGAGACTACGCGGGTGTTGACGGATGCGGCAGTCCGGGGAGCTCGCGATGATCTGCGTGGCTTGAAGGAGAACGTCATCGTTGGTCGTCTGGTGCCGGCAGGTACCGGTCTTGCCTATCACAATGAGCGTCGAAAGAGCCGTGCCAAGCTCAGTGCCGACCAGGCATTCGATCAGGTCATAGAGCAGGAATCCGCCTTGACGGCGGGCGTGGGTACGCTGCCGGAGGATGCAGTCATGCCAAGTCTCCTGGACAGCGTGAGCTCAGATCGTGATAGTGGGGCACCTGCCAGTGACGCATAGTGGCCTGCGACAACCAGGCTGAAAAAAGGCCGTTTCCGGCGGATCGGAACGGCCTTTTCTATCCTTGTTATTTCTTTAAGGCGGACTGTGTGCGGCAGTAATTGCTGATACTGTCAAATAGTACTAAGGCCTTAGCAACATAGCAGACCGCCCCTTCCTGTGTTTCAAGATCACTGCGCAGGTTTGGTCTCGACTCCCGCCGCTGCCTGACGCTCCAGGATCATTCTGTTGTGGTAGCGTTGAAAGGCTTCATCGCCGTCATAGCCTTTGTCGTATACCCAGGTAAACAGATCGAGAAAGGTACTCTTGCCAAAAAAACCAGGCATGGTACCTACGGCTGCATTAATTGCATCGGTACTGCCATCTGCCTCTTCAGGCAGGAATATCCATGTGGGAGTGAACAGGATGTTCCATTTTTCAGCTGCTGTTTTCTCAGTCAGCACATCGCCGTCGAGATCTGTGACTTCCTCGTCACCAAACAGGTTGTACTGAACGATCACGAAATGCTCTTTCAGGTAGTCGATTACTTTTGGATCAGAAAGAACGGTTTCATGCATTTTTTTACAGTAACTGCAGCCTGCTTGTTCGAACACGATGGCCAGTCGCTTTCCACTGGTGCGGGCATCCGCCAGGTCTTCACCGATATCCCTGAAAGAAATAGAGAACCAGTCCTGTTTGTGCAAGCCATCCTCGCCCAGTTGTGCGGCGATGACCGTGTTGCTTACCAGCACAGAAAAAAGTACCAGGAATAAAGCACGCATCCGCATCGTGGTGACCCTTGTGACTGTTTACTCACTGCCAATATATGCATAAAACATAATGTATTACAAGTCATTTAGCGCAGTGTGTACAGTGCAATTCGATTACGGGCTTGAGTTATGGCGTCGGAGCGCAGCCACGTAACTCAGACTGAGCGTCTGTCAAGGCGATAGAGCCGAGATCGAGAAGCGGGCTCCGATTATCGCCAAGTAACCCTGCGGCAGGGTGATCATGCTCAAGGTTACGCTGCCGGGGCACACGCTTTGCTCATTTCTACCTGATCACGGTAGGAGCCGAGATGAGCAACTCAATCGATACTAACTCAATATTACTGCAACTTCGTGCCATGGCACAGGATGCAGGTATTCCTGCGTCGGAAGCTCAGCAACCGGCAGTCGCGGCGACAGATTTCTCCAAAATCCTGCAGGATTCGCTGCAGCAGGTCAGTAACCGGCAAGCCGAGGCAAAGCAATTACGCGAATCCTACGAGTCCGGTAATCCCAACGTCGAGTTGGCTGACGTAATGATTGCTGCGCAGAAAGCCCGGATATCGTTCGAAGCGCTCACCCAGGTACGCAACAAGATGGTGTCTGCCTACAAGGAAGTCATGAGCATGCCGTTGTAACAGTGAATGTATGCAGCCGTTCGCCTTCAGGATGCACCTGTCTGTCAACCGTGACAACCCACGCAACCAGATCCGACTGTTAAATGAGTGAAGCAGACGTTATCAATAACAGCCCGGCTGGCAGCTCGGCAGATAGCCCGTTGATGGCAGTCGTGGCGCGTGCTCTGGTAGCACCGCAGCTTGGCGCGCTGCTGATCGTGGCGACGGCGCTCACCCTGGGTGTCGGCCTGATCGTCTGGACATTGCAACCGGATTACCTGCCGGTTCAGCAGCAGGGCGGTCACGAGGATACCCTGCAGATTGTCGAGGTGCTCAACTCGTCAGGGATCCAGTACAAGTTAGATTCTTCGTCGGGTATGGTGCTGGTGCCCAGGGATCAGCTGATGCAGGTCCAGATGACGTTGGCGGCCAGTGGCCTGACCGGTGACAACAAGGCAGTCGGTCTTGAACTGCTGCAACAGGAACCGTCACTGGGTACCAGTCATTTCACGGAGTCTGCACGGTATCAGCACGCCCTGGAAACCGAACTCAGTCGTACCATCAGCAGCATGCGCAATGTGGAATCGGCGCGTGTGCACCTGGCCATCCCCAAGCAGTCGGTATTCGTGCGTAATCGCGAACTGGCATCGGCATCGATCATGATACGCCCGCAACCAGGCCGATCCATCGAAGAGGAGCAGGTGAATGCGGTCATCAATCTGGTCGCATCCAGCATACCCTATCTCGAAAGTGGCCAGGTGACGGTCGTCGATCAGTGGGGTCGTCTGTTGTCGACCGGTGACAGCTCCACCAGCGGTGTAACACGTGATCAATACCAGTACGCTCGCAAGATGGAAAAGCTCTATGCCGATCGCATCGAATCACTTCTCACACCCATGGTCGGTGCAGGTCGGGTCAGAGCCATCGTCACGGCGGAAATGGACTTTTCGATCAATGAACAGACCCAGGAATCCTTCGAACCCGATGCTGGCCAGTTGCGCAGTGAACAGATAGACACGCAAGTGAACAACGGGGGCACTGCCATCGGTGTTCCAGGTGCCCTGACCAATCAGCCACCTGGCAATGGCACCACGGACCCGGAGCTGGCTGCGGCTCAGGAAGCAACGGCAAGTACCAACGAGAGCAGCTCTTCACTGCGTAACTTCGAGCTGGACAAGACCATTACCCATGTCAGGCAGATACCCGGGCGGATCCTGCGCCTGTCTGCTGCCGTGGTCATCGATGACCGCATCGAAAGCAACGCTGAAGGTGAGCCCGTGAGAACGCCACTTACGGAGCAGGAACTGGCCGAATACACACAACTGGCACGTGAAGCCGTGGGCTTCAGTGAGCAGCGAGGCGACAGCGTCGTTGTCTTCAACCGCACGTTTCAGCCGGTAGAGGATATGCTTCCCATCGAACCTCTGCCTATCTGGCAACAGGACTGGGTGTGGACGATGGTCCGCCAGGCGCTCACCGGGTTGACGGTACTGCTGCTGTTCGTGATGGTCCTGCGTCCGGCGGTCAATCGCCTGATGCCTGCACCGGTCACCGCCGCGTTGGCCGCAGCAGATGAGGATCAAACCGACGCCGATGCCGATGCGGCCGGCGATGACGCTGCGCAGAGCGACAACGGACACAGTCGATATGTGACCAACAGTGATGGAACCTCCGTACTCACACTGGATTCACCGCCGGTCATTTATGGCGACATTCTGAATCTTGCCAGGGCGCTGGCGGCGGATGATCCCAAGCGGGTAGCCAAGGTCGTCAAGGACTGGGTTACGGAAAGCTGATGGCCGAAGCGGAGAAGCAGCTGGAAGAGACAGCGTCTTCCAATGGCGAGCTGGCGCCCATGAGTGGCTCATTCCAGGCCGCCATACTGTTGATGGCGCTCGGCGAAGAGGAAGCCGCGATGATACTGCGTCACCTCAAACCGAACGAAGTGCAGTTGCTCGGCGAAGCCATGAAGAGCATCAATGGTGTGTCGCAGAAACAGATCAGCTATACGCTTGATCAGTTCATGCACCGTGTCAAGGACGAATCCTCCCTGGGAATCGAGTCGGCCAGTTATTTCAAGTCAGCCCTGACACGGGCGCTCGGCAAGGAGAAAGCTGCCGGTGTCCTGTCGAGTATGGAGCTCGAAGAGGAAGAAGAGAAATTGAGTGCGGTGCAGTGGATGGATCCTCGCCTGATTGCGAAGATCATCATGAAAGAGCATCCCCAGATCATTGCCACGGTACTGAGTCAGCTGGGAGCTGAGCAGGCGGGTGCTGTACTGGACCTGCTGCCGGCGGAGATCCATTCAGATCTGATCATGAGAATCGTCAAACTGGACAAGTTGCACCCGACGGCGCTGGCAGATCTGAACGAGATAATTCATGAGTTGTTTGAAGACAATTCGACCATTGCGCTGGAAGGACTGGGAGGTGTGCGTGTCGCAGCAGAGTTGCTCAACGGGGTATCGAAAGAGTCAGAAGTGCGCATCCTCGAAGAAATAGAGGAGATCGACAATGACATGATGGTCGACCTGCGAGAGGGCATGTTCATCTTTGAAAATCTTCTCAGTGTCGATGATCGCGGTATCCAGACGCTTCTGCGTGACCTGTCCAATGATGAATTGATTCTGGCCCTGAAAGGCGCATCCGACCAGATGCAGAAGAAGATCTTCAAGAACATGTCTTCACGTGCTGCCGAGCTGCTGCGAGATGATCTCGAGGCCAAAGGCGGAGTCAAGTTGTCGGAAGTAGAGACAGCCCAGCGCGCCATTCTGACGGTAGCCCAGCGACTGGCCGAGGAAGGCAAGATATCCCTGGGTGGTAAAGGAGACGAATATGTTTAGAGTACTGTCCGAAGAGGAAGCCAGAAAGGTAAAGCGCTGGCAGGCGCCTGAACTGTCCGCACCTGCTGGAGAGCTTGCGGCCACTCGCCAGGAAGTGATGTCGCGCCTGTCTGCCGGCAGTGAAGACGTCCCGGGCGAGCGAGGACAGGCTGTGTCATTGCCCGTGCGTGAAGAGCTTACCTCCGCAGCCGCTTTGCAGTCGGCCGTCGCACCCCCTGCTCGCTCTGGCTCTGCGGAGCCCGGTGCAGCCAGTCAGATTGCCGGGCAGGCGGTGGATACCACCGCGTCCCGGTCAACGACCTCGGTACCGATGCCGCATCCGTCGGCCGATATGCTGCAGTCAAGTTATGACGAGGGTTACTCGCGCGGGTTCGAGGAGGGAAAACTCAGCGGTGTCGCCGAAGGTCACGCCCGGGGATTCGCCGAGGGTAATGCTGATCTGCAACTGCAGGGCGTTGCCCAGCTGCGAGCGGTCATCGCTGAGTTCGAGAGATCTCAACAGGCCAATCTGGATGAATCGGTCGAGTGCGAATTGCTGCAGATGACTGTCGACATTGCCAGGTTGGTCATCCACGAAGAACTGACGAGTAACCCCGAGGCTCTGGGCTCTCTGGTCAAGGCGGGTATGAATCAGCTGACTGCCACATCTGCCACGCAGACCACGGTCAGATTGCACCCGCTGGATGCACAGATTGTCAGGCAGGTGCTGCAGGATGAGGAACTGCTGGATATCCTGGACGATGCCACGCTTGCACGCGGGGCCTGTATTGTCCAGAGCGGACCGAGTACGGTTCATGCCGGGGTCGAAGACTGGCTTGACAAGGCCGCCGAACAGGTGGGCCTGGCAACCCGCGTCCAGGAGGAGATGTCCACTTGAGGGCAGAATCGCTGCGTGATCGATTGGCTGAACGACGATCGAAACTGGCCCTGGCCGAACTCAGTGTCGAGGGCCGGCTGAGCACACTTCGCGGGCTGACGCTGGAAGCAGAAGGTTGCCGTGCAACCATCGGATCCCGGTGCCGGATCGATACCGCAGACGGAGCATCTGTCGAGGCACAGGTCGTTGGATTCAACCGTGATCGAACGTTGCTGATGCCGGCAGGATCCGTAGAGGGAATCCGTTCACAGGCGCGTGTACGTCCTGTGGCCAGCCAGATGAGCGCGCCGACGGGAGCCGGGTTGCTGGGACGGGTGATCGATGCGCAGGGCCGGCCGATTGACGGACTTGGGCCACTGATACAGTCAGGGGCCGTGCCATTACTGGGGCAACCGATCAACCCGCTTTCCCGCGCCTCGGTCAATGACGTGTTTGATGTCGGTGTGCGCTCAGTCAATGCGCTGGTTACTCTCGGCAGAGGACAGCGCGTCGGTCTGTTTGCCGGCAGTGGTGTCGGCAAGAGTGCCTTGCTGGGAATGATGACTCAGTATTCCGAAGCCGATGTCACGGTGATTGGGCTGATCGGTGAGCGAGGCCGCGAGGTCAACGAATTCGTTCGAGAAACACTCGGTGAAGCCGGACTGCGGCGTGCGGTCGTCGTGGCAGTGCCTGCCGATCAGCCGCCTCTGGCCAGGTTACAGGGTGCCATGATGGCTACCGCCATTGCAGAGAGCTTTCGCGATGAAGGTCGACAGGTACTGTTGCTGGTGGATTCCCTGACGCGTTTCGTGCAGGCACAACGGGAAATTGGACTGGCAACGGGCGAGCCGCCCACCAGCAAGGGTTATCCGCCGTCAGCATTTGCCCTGCTGCCTCAGCTGGTCGAACGGGCCGGCAAGCTGTCCAATGGTGGTTCCATAACCGGCATCTATACCGTGCTGGCCGAGGGCGACGATCAGAATGATCCTGTCGTCGACGCTGCACGCGCCGTGCTTGACGGGCATATCGTGTTGTCACGACATCTGTCGGATGCTGCGCACTTTCCGGCCATCGACGTGAGTGCATCTGTCAGTCGCATACGCTCATCGGTAAACGATGCAGAACAGGAAGCGATGATTCGCCGTTGCCTCAGACTGGCAGCGGCGTATCGAGCACAGGAGGACATGCTCAAGGTCGGTCTGTACCAGCATGGTAGTGATCCGGAGCTGGATGAGGCCATTGAACTGTGGCCGCGACTGCAGGAATTTCTGCAGCAGGGCAGGGACGAGGGAGTCGACGTCACCACGGCGCGAACGCAACTGGCTGACATTCTGAACCATAGTAACCGCAGGTAACGGTTATTCCAGCGGGAATTGCTGCACAAATCTGTCTGTGCGCCGACATCTGTAGGGACGAAATCAGAAGTCAGACAGACCAGTGATGAGCGCGAAAAATCTAGCAAGACTGGAGAAGCTGTCCGAAAAACGGGCTGTTCAGAGTTGCCATCGTGTCAACCGGAAACGACTGGAAGTCGATCAGCTCGAGCGGCAGCATGATGAACTGAGTGCCATCAACCAGGAGTACCAGGCGCCGTCGGTCAACGGCACAGCACTCAGTCCACAGATACTCGCGCATCGACGCGCGTTCGTGACTCGGCTAACCGAGAAACTGGAACTGTTAAAGACGCAGAAGCTTCAACATCACCAGCAATTGCAGCAGGACGAAGACGTTCACCGTCAGCATGAGGCGCAGAAGGCTGCCATCATTTCAGTGCACGGTCAACGGCAAGCAGAAGAAGGTCTGCTTGCCGGCAGACGCGAGCAGCGCCTGAGTGATGAGGCGTATCAGATGGCATCAGCAGGCTCGAAGGCTCAACGTGATCAGGATGAGCGATCATGAGCGATTTACAGGGAACGGCGGTCACTGTTCTTTTACCCTCGAGCGGCAAGCAGGCCGATTCGGCAACGACACCTGGTTCGACCGGCAGGGACGAGGGTAATGCCGGCGCATTGCCCTTCTCAGTTCAACTGAGTAGGGCGGCGTCTGATTCCCGGACCCGATCTGGCGGTTCAGCAGATGCGACGGACAGAGACAGCAGGCCTGCGCAGAGCATCGTACAGCAGGAAATACCCGAGAACGGTGACGCAACCGATCAGCCAGCCCTGGTGGGATTGCCTGAGGCTGCTGCCTCACAGAAACGGACAGTCGAGCAGAAGACGGTGATCATCGAGGATGCAGTGCTGCCTGCGCACAACGGATCTGTGGGTACCGAGCACCTTGAAGCGGAGGTCCTGGTGGCACAGACTGACCTCACAGAGCTGACTATCGACAGCGCAGGAAAACAGGCGACCGAGGCTGGGAATGCGTCACCCGGCCATGAGAAGCATGCTCTGGCGGACAAGGGAAGCGAACAGGAGGGAGTTCCTCTGCTCGCCGCGCAGTCGCCATCGAGCAATGCCGTGGAGTTGACACCGCGTGCAGAGGTGCCGTTCAGGACCGTTGATACCGTATCCGAAGAACCCGGTGCATCGATTC
>JABDKN010000220.1 GCA_013002205.1 Granulosicoccus sp. | reverse complement strand
TCGAACGTGGAGCCAGAGTGACGTTGCCCGTGGTCGAGGCTAAGGAGCGTCCGCTGACATTTCGAGAGTGGACGCCTGACGCCACGCTGGTGCCCGGTGTCTGGAACATACCGGTACCGGTCGATGGTGAGGTTCTCGAGCCAACTGTCGTGATATCACCACTGGTAGGATTCGATCGCGCCCTGTACCGACTGGGATACGGTGGCGGATTCTTCGATCGCACGCTGCAGGAGCTCTTCAGACGAGATATGCGACCCCGAGTGATTGGCGTGGGTCATTCCCGTACCGCTATTCCAACTATCTATCCGCAACCACATGATATTCCCATGACGGATGTGATCACGGAGCGAGGGGTCTGGGAAAGTAATAAACCCCGGTGAGACCATCGGAGGCGATTATCAGACGGCCATTTTTGTCTCATTGAGGTAATTGCCGTCAATCCATGAAGACTTGCGGGTCTTTGGCGAGTGCTGTCAACGACAGTAACTCGCCTCGCCGAAACACGCGCATCTGGTAGCCTTGATCCGGTCGCAAGCGCCGTGCAGCCTCGCTCAGTTCACGGAAGTCATGGGGATCAGCGCAGACCAGGCCATTGATCTCGAGTATTACGTCTCCACCGAGCAACATGTCGTGCTCGCCCAGCCTGGCCGGTAGTGTACCGGCTTTCAATCCCGACTGGTCGGCCACCGAACCGTTGACCACTCTCTGCACCAGTATGCCCGGTGCGGGCAGATTCAATGCCGCTGCCTGATTGTCATCAAGTAACACACCTTCGAATCCTGCCCAGAAGCCGGAGCTGTTGAACAGCGCATCGTGAGCCGTCTCTACCGATGTTGCAAAGCCGATTCCATTGAAACCGCCGCTGTTACTGAGTATGAAGCTGACGATTCCAATGGCCTCCCCGTGCTGGTTGAACATCGGTCCACCCGAATTTCCAGGATTGATCGCTGAATCGGTTTGCAGTAGTTTGACCGGTGCACCACCCGCAATCAGACTGCGGGATAGCTTGCCGGACAGATGCCCGACACTAAGCGTGTGGCCAATGCCATAAGGTGCACCGATAACGAATACGGGCTCACCGACAGTGACTGATTCACTGCTGCCCATCGTTACCGTCACCGGGTTTGGATGGGCCTTATCAAGCCGTAGCAGCGCAGCATCGGTACTCTCTATGGACGCAATCACTTGAGCAGACAGTTGCAGGCCGTCCTTGAATACGACCCGGATGAGCCTGGCGTCCTGGACAACGTGAGCCGCCGTCATGACGAGATCAGGCTCGATCATGAACCCGGATCCTACCCCGGATCCGGAAAGTCGTCCCGTGGCCATATCAGATCTGGACAGGGTTCTAATGGTCACCACGGAGGGGCTGAGTTGCGCATACAAGCTGGAGTAGTCCATGGCATGTACTGGTTGTCCTGCGATCAGGATCAGACCCAGAATTCCTGGATACAATCGTGACAAACCCAGTCGATTGTTAATTCGCGCTCGGCCAACTTCAGAAAATAGTTGACCGATAGAATTTCCCATGAACGAAATCATTCAGGCCACCTCAGTGTCTTGGACTTTCAGCACACTGTGAGGTTCCCGATGAGAGCTCAGATTCATCCTGTGGCCAAGGTGTCCGAAAAAGGCCTAAAATGACTGAAACATGCCTATTGCATCACTCAACAGACGATTCTCAGCTTGCGGATCTGGTATCTCCCCGTGCTTCAAGACAGGCAAAGACAACCAGTAAATCGGACAGGCCGGAAAACGTCTTTGGGTCAAGTCCGGTAGCCGCGTGAATTCGCTCGAACCGGGCGTAGATCGTGTTCGGGTGCGCTCCCAGACTTTTTGCCGCCAACTGTGCATTCATATCTGCCCTGGCGTAAGCCCTGACGGTTGAACACAGGACACCCGCGCTCTTTCGGTTGGCATCGTTCAGCGTAGCTGCCCACTGGGGCAGGACCTTTGAGAACTCCTCCTGCGCGATGTATTGCATTATCTGCAACGCACCCAGTCTCGAGTACAGCACCAGGCGTTGACTGACAGTGGCCAGCTTCAAGGCGTGTTGAGCCTCTCTATGGGCTGCTGGTAACTGCGCCGTTGCAAAGACATCGTTGCTGACGCCCGCCAGTATGGTGGTGCCGAGCGTCTCCAGATGAACGGACACCCGGGATGCCAGTTCGGTGCTGGCGGCGGTCCAGCCGGATTTGCGATGAACATCGGAGAAAATGATGATTATCCGGCTGTCGCGTATGTGGATCAGTCGCCTCACACCTGATCGTTGATAACCCTGTTCAACCGCCTGCACCAATCGTCGTGCACGATGCGGATTCAACAACTCGGCAGGGTCAAGTGTGCGTATCAGCGCTACACAGAATACCAGCCTACCCGACAGATAACCCTCGTCGCGCAGTAGATTGGTGATGCGCCCATCGGATTCGTCGTAACCTTCTATCAGCTGGCTCAGCAGGTAACTGCGTTTGTCACCTGCCACGTCTGCCATCAGCTGGAATTGTTCCAGGTAGGCGCTGGTAAACAGACGACTGACGGTGTCGGTGTATTCCAGTACGAAGTCGGCAACAGCGGCGGTCAATTGCTGCGAATTCTCCGTATCAGTCGCGTGTGTCAGTATCGTTTCCCGAATCCAGTGCGATATGACCTTGTGGCCGCAGCGATAAGCATGCAATGTGGCCTCCAGAGGAAAATGCTGTTCAGCACGCAGCTGGCCGTGTTCCCTGACGAACGCCAGGTTGATCGTGCCGTCACTGGCGAGCATCCGGGCAACGGCCTGAATGTGTGCATCCGAGTGTTCTGCCATCAGTTCCAGGATCTGTGGATTTCGGCTCGCCGAAAATGCCGGAATCTCGGCGATAACGGCAGCCTGCAGCTCTGAACTAGCATTAGCTGCTGTGCTACGTAATGCGTCGACTGAGAAAGACAGCCTGTTCAGCTCGCTTTGCAGCGGTTCAAGCGATCTCTGCAAGGGCTGAGTGGTTGGGTCGTTAGGGAGGAGTTGTGCACTCTTCACAATCAAATAGTCAAAAATTCAGCAAATTGACCAATGATTGTAACAAGCATTGTGGATAGTCTATAAATTCGTCGGAGGCTGAGCTTGTGTCAGCGTTCCGGCGTCAACCAGCGGCGGAGGTTCCGTCGCATCATGGAAAACTGTCAGGAGACCAGACATGGCGAAATATCTGTTTGTCTATCACGGTGGTAAAACACCCACCTCAGAAGCAGAAATAAAGCGGGTAATGGAGGCGTGGGGGCAGTGGATGGGTGGACTGGGCGATGCCCTGATTGACGGGGGCAATCCTGTCGGAAAATCGATCACGGTCAAGGCGGATGCCGTGACACATGACGGTGGAGCCAACCCGGTCAGCGGATACAGCCTGATCGAAGCGAGCAGTGATGAGGATGCAGTCGCCAAGGCCAAAGGCTGTCCCATTCTGGCGGATGGAGGTAGCGTGGAAGTGGCCGAAGCACACGACATGTAACATCTGTTTTTGTACAGTTACCAGTTCTCCAATAGCTCGGGACCTCGCGGGGTAACCGCGATTTCCCGAGCACTCCAGTCCACGCCGCCCCGCACGTCTAGTTAGCAATCACACGCAACTCCTGGAGAGTCTCGACTAGCTCA
>JABDKN010000175.1 GCA_013002205.1 Granulosicoccus sp. | reverse complement strand
CGGGTGAGGGCAGTAATGCGCGATACCTGATAGATCATTTGCGCCGTCGGTATCTGGATGAGCGAGACTGACCGGGTACACGGGGATCGACCTGTGGCCAGCGAGTCCGGTTTGGCAAACTACATGTCAATGACACTTGACCTTTCAGGTCACAGGTACCGGAAATGCTATGGTTGCCGAGCGACACCTGGCTGACCGCGACTTCCAGTCGCAATATCGCAGGATCAGTTCCCTGCAGGATAACCACGCGGATGAGATCATTGTTCGCACACCCGCCACGGCAGTGATGAGAAATAAGGGTGTTATCGGTGCAGCGTTGGCAACGCTGGCCTCAAAGATCGTGTTCACCCAGCGTCGGTGCGCGTCGATCAAGTTTCAATGTTGCATCACTGAAGCGGATTGGCGTTCGCACACCGGGAATGCCATCTGGTTGGATTCTCATTTCCCGGGCGATGAACTGGGGGTCAGAAAATACATCGGCCACTGAGTTGATGGGTCCAGCGGGTACCACGGCAGTTTCCAGAGCCGCGAGCAGATCAGTACGTGTCCACTTCGATGTTCTCTCAGTCAGTTGATGTTCCAGTGACGCCCGGTTCTGCACACGCAAGGAATTGCTCGTGTAGCGTTGGTCATTGATCAGGGCTGGCAAATCCAGCACTGCACACAGTCGGGCAAACTGGCCATCGTTGCCCACGGCAATGATCAGGTGGCCGTCGCTGACGGGAAACGTCTGGTAGGGTGCGATGTTCGGGTGCCTGTTGCCCATGCGAGTGGGTGCGACACCGCTGGCCAGGTAGTTCATGGACTGATTGGCGAGCACTGCCGTCATGCAATCGAAAAGCGACAGGTCCAGATGCTGGCCGCGTCCGCTGGACTTGCGCTGCAACAATGCCGATTGGATGGCAATGACGCCATACAGTCCGGTAAATATATCGGCGAAGGCGACACCGATTTTCTGTGGTTCACCGTCAGGTTCGCCGGTCAGGTCCATGATGCCGCTCATGCCCTGAATCATAAAATCATAACCGGCACGGCTGGCATAGGGACCAGTCTGTCCAAAACCGGTGACGGAACAGTAGATGAGCGTCGGAAACTGCTCACACAGGGTGGCCGCATCCAGTCCGTATTGCGCCAGCCCGCCGACCTTGAAATTTTCGATCAGCACGTCGGTGTCGGCAAGCAGGGACAGGATTCGCTCTCGACCGGCATCGGTTTTCAGATCGACTACGATGGATCGCTTGCCACGATTACAGGCGTGAAAGTAGGCGGCACTTCGCTGGCCGTCGGTGTCGATCCACGGTGGTCCCCACTGGCGCGTATCGTCGCCACCCGGACTTTCCACCTTGAGCACATCGCAACCCAGGTCAGACAGTGTCTGACCTATCCACGGACCAGCCAGGATACGTGCCAGTTCCAGAACCTTGACGCCATTCAGCGGGGCTTCATGCATCACAGCGTTGCCTCCATTGCGTTGGCGCAGTCAATTGTCCTGCCACTGTCGCTTACGGTGCGTACCATCACAGAACGGCTTGTTACCGCTCATGCCGCACCGACACAGCACCGCGCTGGTGCCTTGCCAGGCCGGTCTGCCACTGCCGGATATGATGCGCATATTGCCGGTAATGCGCAGCGGACCATTCTGCTTGATGGCAACCGTCAACGCTCCTCCAGTGTCTTCCAGCGGCGTGCCGGTTTCACCCACGGCGCCGGAGTCGCTGAAATCCGCAGTGGCGTGGCTGTTGTCGCAAAAAGGTTTGTTCCTGCTCATTCCGCATCGACACAGCGCTGCTCGAAATTTCAGCGCCGGAGCGTCTGCAGGTGCATCCTGGATATCCAGCTGCCCGCGCAGTATCAGTGGGCCGCCGTACACCACGGTAATGGTGTTCTCCGGGTCACAGGTCTCGCCTTTGGAAGGGTCGGAGAATACAACGGAGAGTGAGCCGGTCGGGCACCGTCGGACCACATCCAGCGTCTGTTCGTCACTGCTGGTGTCCGGATCGCACCAGGGTTTGCGTCCGGTTTCGAACAGCTCCCCTTTGGCGCGACCGCATTCGCCGACATGAATGCACAATTTACTGTCCCAGGTCACGGTGGCACCTTTACCTGTGTAGTTTTTCACGATCTTGTCAGCCATGGATGTTTCCCTGCCTTGTGTGATTCATCAACCGCCCTTCACCGGATGATCGCACAGGCAGACATTCTGCGTCGCCAGCCAGCCGGCGTTTAACCTCGATGAGACGGCAAGAAGCGATTTGAAAACGTGATAGCGCCGCTATGGCACGGGCTGCAGGCGATATTCAAACGGCCTTTATTGCCTCATCCGGGTCAACTCCGCGCTGCGTGATTCACGGCAAGGTTGCTTGCCGCCTGTCGCGTTGGTAGCTGTGCCCAGGGCGTTTCACTGAATGGCTCACTGGCTATCTGCTCCACCGTTCGCTGACCGTTTTCAACTCTTATGACGCAATGCGCGCAGTTCGGCAGGGTAGGCAGATGATGCAGCTGATCGAGAGTCAGATCGGCGTAGTGTGCCAGTATGGTCTTCATGATGGCACCGTGACTGACGATGAGTATGTTCGCCTCGTCAGAAGCGTTTTTGTGAGCGCTGATGATCGACTCGATGGCGTTCACGCCGCGCTTCTGGACCTCCTGCGATGTTTCGGCGCCTTCGACATTGAACGAGGGCGATGCAATGCGGTGTGCTTCCACCAGTTCGGGATAGGCCTCTTCGATGTCTGCCCACATCTGGCCCTGCCAGATGCCGAGACTTACCTCTCGCAGGTCATCACGATAAGTGACCATGTCATTTCGCTCACCCAGAATCAGTGCAGTAGTCTGTCGTGTTCTGACACTGCTGCTGGAATAGACAGCCGACAGCGGCAAATCCGAGAAATCGCCACTTCGCTGGATCGCCTGTTGCCGGCCGATGTCGTCCAGTTCTGATTCCAGTTGGCCCTGTATACGCCGGACGGCGTTCCAGTCAGTCTGGCCGTGACGAACGAGGTGCATGCGCATGGTGAGCAGGATTCTTCATGGGACAGGTCGGATAGGGTAACGTATAGCGTCTCAATGTTGCAGATCAGGGACATATGTGGCGACAAGCGGTCGAGCGGGATCTGGGTGTCACTCTGGGACAGTGGCAAGCTCTGGGTGGCGGCGACTTTGCCAGTAGTTGGCGCGCACAAGTAGTCGCTGGTGACAGCGCCGAACTGTCGCCCGGTATGCGTGTTTTCGTCAAGACACACACAGATCCTCCAGCTTGGCACTTTTCCACGGAGGCACTGGGTCTGTCCTGGATGCAGGAGGCCGACGCCGTACGGGTACCAACCGTGCTGGGTGTCAGTGACGAGCCTCCCTACCTGGCCCTCCAATGGATTGACGAAGGTCAACGGTCGACGATGGGCGAAGAGCAGTTCGGGCGTGAACTGGCAATGCTTCACCAGTCGCCGTGTCGGCAATTCGGTCGAGCGGACCAGCGCAGTACAGGTAGTCTGGGCTTACCCAATGTCCCTTGCGCATCGTGGGCTGAATTCTATGCAACGCAGCGATTATTGCCACTGGCACGCATCGCCAGAGACCGCCGCGCCTTGGGTGACTCCGTCATCAAGGGCATCGAGACACTGGCCGGACGACTGGACACGATACCCGGGTCGGATGAATCATCAGCAAGGCTCCACGGTGACCTGTGGGCGGGTAATCGGCTGGTGGATAAGATGGGTAGAAGCTGGCTGATCGATCCCGCCAGTCATGGCGGGCACCGTGAATTTGATCTTGCCATGATGCGGCTGTTCGGTGGATT
>JABDKN010000201.1 GCA_013002205.1 Granulosicoccus sp. | reverse complement strand
GGCTCAGGCTCAGGCTCCCCGAATACACCTGACAGGTTGAGGGTAATTTGCCCTGAGCCTTCCTGCTCCGCTATTTCAGCAACGGGGTGTGTCAGCCACCACCAGTACAAAACCGCTGCGTGCAGTGCGGCCGCAGTACACAGCCCTGTCAGCCAGTAACGCAGTTTCACGGTGCCGTCAGGAGCTGGTGAACAGCGGCAATCTTCACGCTACCGGGGCGAACGGGTTATCAGTATCAACTGATCGAAACCGGCTTGCCTGACCACGCTTGCCAGCTCGACCAGCCTGGGGGCCTCCAGACGGGCATCAGGCTTGATGGCAGTCTGCCCTCCGAGCGCATGATGAGACGAAAGGCGATAGCGTAACGTGGCATCGTCGACGTGCTGCCCGTCAATCAGTACGGATCCCGACTGGTCCACGGATATGACCAGCAGGTCCTGCTCAATCCGGCGCTGCGATTCCACCTGGGCCGGCTGCACCGGGTCCAGGGGTTCCAGTGAACCGGACAACATGAAAAACACCAGCATGAGAAACACGATATTGATAAGCGTCGTCAGGTCGATGGCCGGAACGGCTGTTGGTCGCTGCTCGCGGAATATCACTGGGGGAAAGTGTCTATGTTGAGCTGTGTCAGACCCGTCTGACTGACCAGTGAGATGAGTTCCAGCAAACCCTGGACACGTGTGCCGCTGGCAACACTGATGTACAGCGCGTAGTCAGGGTTTCTGTCCTGCCTCAGCATGAGTATGTCTTTCAGCGAGGCACGATCCAGAATTTTCCCATCGAGCGAATACGTCTGGTCATCGAGCAATTGCAGGCGCCCCGACTGGCGTGTCCCCACGCTGGTACCCGAGCTGGCAGCTGTAGAAATCGCCAGGCTGCTGTCCACGGAAATCCTGCTGGCAAGCATGAAGAACATCAATAGTATGAACACCACATCGATCAGCGGTGTGAGACTGATGAGTGCTCTGGGCCGACGATGAAGAGTCTGCAGATTCACTCAGGGAGCCTGGCCGGCAAGGTTGTGGGTTAGCTGCTCTGTGCCGGGCAGGTGCCGGCTTGACCGAACGGGCTGGAATGTAGTGAACACCCGCGTCGCACAATCTTCCATAGTGTGTGCGCAACGTTCAACACGACGCTCAAGCCACTGATGGGCAACCAGGGCAGGAATGGCAACCACCAGACCGACAGCCGTTGTCAGCAGAGCCTGCCAGATGCCCCCGGATAACAGGGCCGGGTCCACCTGATTTCCTGCTGATTCCAGCTGCTGGAATGCCTCTATCATCCCCATGACAGTGCCGAGCAAACCAAGCAGTGGACTCAGACTCGCAATCAGTTCCAGCGCATGCAACCAGGAACGTAACTCTTCGAGGTGGTTACGCGCCATGCGTGCCACCTCCTCACGGACGATCGCGTCCGGCTTTTCTGCCAACAGCCCCTGCATGCCGGCATCCATCACTTGCGCCACCGGATGACGGGAGGACACGCTGCGAAGCTCGCCCAGGGCCAGTTGCCGGTCTCCTTCGCGCCATTGCCGCAGGCTTTCGTCGAACACATCGCGCCGGGCGATACCCAGCAGGCGAAATTGCAGCAACTTGGCAACGATGATCGTCGTCGCCACGACAGACATCAGCAACAACACCAGCACGACTGGACCGCCATGCTGCAGCAACTGAACCATCGGCTCGAAGACCGGTCTGGTCAAATCCGTGTCAACCACTGGTGCGTGTCAGCGCTTCTGCCCCACTGAATGGCGTTGAGTTCATCACGCATCGCCCTTATCCGCGGCCCTGGTACGCCAGCACCTACTGGAAATTCGCGACCGTTATAAATCAGTGTCCCTACTGCCGCCACCACTGCCGCCGTACCGGTCAGGCCGGCTTCACATTCCGCATGGGCAGCTCGTTCAATCAGCTCATCAATGGATAAATTACGCTCCTGGACATCCAGTCCATTTTCACGGGCCAGGGTGAGAAGCGACTCCCGGGTGACACCGTGCAGAAAAGACTCATCCAGCGCCTTGGTAATGATCTGGTCCCCGTCTACAAGGATAAAGTTGGCAGCACCTGTTTCCTGGATATCACCATTGGGGCAGAACAAGACCTGATCAGCGTTGACCGTCTCGCGTGCACGTACGATGTGCTTCAGGGCACTGGCGTAGTTTCCACCGCCCTTGACCATGCCATGATCCGCACCGCAACGAACACCCTTGTCATCGAGCAGCAGTCGCAGATTGGCCTCTCCTCCTTCGAAGTAATCACCCACCGGAGACAGCAGAACGAATTGTGTGGAAGTCGCCGACGGATCGGCCGCTTTGCCGATGGCTGGCTCTGTTCCAATGTGCGTCGGCCGGATATACATCGATGATGGTGTCTGCGGAACCTGATCGCGATACTGTGCGACGATTCCCCGAATCATCCGTGAGGTCTGCTCAGTGTCGACTTGTGGCAGACACAGCAACCGGCTGCTTTGTGCAAACCGGGTTACATTCCGATCCATGCGGAAGATTGCCACACTGCCATCTTCCTGCCGAAACGCTTTCAACCCTTCAAAACAGGTGCTGGCGTAATGCAGGACATGAGCACCCGGATGCAGTGTCAGGGAGTCACTGGAGACCATTTCTTCCGGGGACCAGCCATCATTGTAATGGCTGACTACCATCTGGTCCATGAACTGTGTACCGAATTTACCTGCCATAACCAATCCTCATTACACCAGTAGCTCGCCGGCCAGCCAACGACGCGAAACCGGATTGCTGGTTTGTTCAAAAAAAGCACTCGTGAAGTTTTGCTCGACTATCCGGCCTTGATGCATTAACACGACCTCGTCAGCCAGACGCCTGACCTGCCCCAGATCGTGACTGATCATGACAACTTTCAAGCCCGCCTGCATGGACTTGAGCAATTGCTGCTCGATAACCAGGGTCGACGCAGGATCCACGTTGGCAGTAGCCTCGTCCAGGAAGAGCATATCAGGCTTGAGCGCCAGCGCGCGCGCGAGGGCCACCCGTTGTTGTTCGCCGCCTGAGAGTCGGTGTGCGGCTACTTCCGCAACCATTCCCAATCCCGAATCTTCGAGCACACTGCGCGCCTCGATGATCGCCTCTCGCCGTCCCATTCCCGAAACCTTCAGTGCAAACAGCACATTCTGCAGGGCTGTACGGCGCAGTAATACGGGACGTTGCAGGAGCAATCCCACCTTGAGTCTACGCCGGGAATCCGGGGGTGTGCCAGCCCAGAAAACCGTACCACTGTCCAGCCTGGTCAATCCGCACAATGAGCGCACCAGCAGTGACTTGCCGGCACCGTTAGGACCGACGATGACGGTGCAGCCTGTATCGGAAAAGCGCAGCGTCGGCACGGACAGCAGCACACGACCGGCACGCAGGATGTGCAAACCCGATCCAGTGACCGGGCGAACCTGTCGTTGTGACTCCGTCGCCAGCAGTTGTTCAGCCATTGCCGGTGACTTCCTGGCCTCGCATGTACGATCCCAGACCCAGCACTGCAGCATTGACCAGCAGGGCAATGAACACCAGCACAATGCCAAGTCCCAGGGCCAGCGACAGGTTACCCTTGGAGGTCTCCAACGCGATGGTGGTGGTCATGACCCGGGTCACATGATTGATGTTGCCGCCGACGATGATGACTGCACCCACCTCGGCAATGGCGCGACCAAACCCTGCAAGCAAGGCCGTCAGCAATCCGTGACGACCCTCCCACAGCAGGGTTTTCAGGCGACTTGATCCCCTGACGCCCAGCAGGTTCAATAAGTCTGCATACTGGGTATGCAACTGTGAAATCGTTTCCCGGGTCAGGGCAGTCAGTATCGGGGTAACCAGAATGGCCTGTGCAATGATCATGGCCGTTGGTGTATACAGTAATTGCAGGGGGCCCAGCACGCCAGCATTGGACAGAAGCAGGTATACCACCAGACCTACCACGACTGGCGGCAGCCCCATCAGTGCGCTGGTAAGCGTCACCAGCAGTGGGCGCAGCCTGGACTCAGTAGTGGCCAACCATGCACCAAGCGGCAGCCCGATTAACGCGGCGATCAGCACCGCGCTCAGGCTGACCCGCAGTGACAGTATGATGATCTCCTGCAGATCACCATCAAACGCAGCAATCAGTGCGAGTGCCTCCAGCAATGCCTGTGTGAAACTCTGCATCAACTATCCAGTGTGTCAAATGCCAGGCCTAGCCCAGCCATCCGCCGAGCACCACGACTTCTGCCCAGACATAGACCCACAACAGCAGGCTGACCAGTACCGCACCGGAGCCCATATCCTTGGCGCGGCCGGACAACAGGTGATGTTCAGAGCCAACCCTGTCCACGACCGCCTCTACCGCGCTGTTCATGAGTTCGACGATCAGCACCAGCACGGTCACCAGCACCAGCAGAATACGTTCTGCACGACTCACGTCCAGCCAGAACGCAACTGGCAGGACGATCAATGCCAGCAAGAGCTCCTGACGAAACGCTGCTTCATGGTGTAGCGCGGCCCGAATGCCGTTAAACGCGTAAACTCCTGCCAACCGAATTCTTTTGAACCCTGTGTTCTTTTGCATGCAATGACGACCTTGTTCCAAATTCCCGGATGCACAGCTACCGAGCATAGCGCGCTCCGGCAGAACCGGGTCAGGCAGTTTTCGCTTTGGGCGGTTTTGATCCTGTGCGCGGCAGGGGCGCAGGCGTTAGCACGGGATCGCATCGATTCGCCGTTGATAGCCGTGGCGTCGAGTTTCCGGGGACTCTGGCCAGATCTGATGACCGTTTACCGTGCTGAAACCGGTCTGTCCGAGCCACGCGCCAGTTTTGCATCTTCCGGATTGCTGACCACACAGATCAGACATGGCGCACCGTTCGAACTGTATCTGTCTGCCGATCAGGCAACCGTCGAGACACTGCATTCGTTGGGAAAGACTCGTGATGAAGGCATCACTCTGGCGATGGGCACGCTGGTGCTGGTTGCGAAACACGATGACGCTTCACGTATAGGTAAAGGCAGCAAACCATCGCCCGGCGTACCCGCAACCGTCGAGTTACCGACTCTGGATCTACTGCGCAGTGCAGCTGAACGTTCCAAACCGTTCAAGCTGGCAATACCCAATCCCCGTCACGCACCCTACGGTCTGGCTGCCAGACAGGCACTTGAGTATGCTGGCCTCTGGCCGCTACCACCGGGCCAGCTTCTCAGTGCGGAAAATGCGGCGCAGACCCTGCAATTCGCGCTGACAGGCGCCGTGGATTATGCCATCGTCCCCACCACGCTGATAATTCAGGCCTCAGGGAACCTGACCTACGCACCCGTCGATCCGGAGAGCTATACACCGGTGATCCATCAGTTGGTGCTTCTGCAACGCGCAACTTTGCAGGCTGAAACACTGTTTGCCTGGCTGCAGGGTACATCGGCTGCCTCGGTACTGGAACGATTTGCTCTGCTACCGGATAAATAGTCACACAGACGAAATTCATGTCGCCGTTTCTGGTTTCAATCAAGCTTGCCCTCTGGACTACCCTGACCTTGTTGCCCGTGGGACTGCTGCTGGGCAGATGGCTGGCTTTCGCCCAATTTCGCGCCAAACCACTGGTCGAGTCGATCCTGTTCCTGCCACTGGTGCTACCGCCTACCGTCATCGGCTATTATCTGCTGCTGGTTTTCAGTCCGCAAACGCTCACAGGTACTCTCGCAAGCAGACTATTCGGCGAACCACTGGTCTTCACATTCCCGGGACTCGTGATCGCCTCCATTCTGGTCAATCTGCCATTTGCGGTTCAGCCCATGCAAATCGCCTTTGCCGCATTACCACATGAAGTAAGAGAAGCCGCATGGGTCAGCGGCCTGTCACCGCTGAGAACGTGGTGGCACGTCGAGCTTCCATTGACATGGCAGGGCATGCTGGCCAGTGCCACGCTGGTTTTCTCGCACACACTGGGGGAATTCGGTGTCGTCCTACTGGTTGGTGGCAACATCGACGGCGTCACTCGCACAGTGTCAATTGCGATTTATGACAGTGTGCAGGCTTTTGACATGCAGACAGCCGGATGGTACAGCTTCTCGCTGTTGTCGTTCTCACTGCTTGCCCTGGTGATCGTGCGCAACAGCAATCCTGCCCGATGACTGATTCCCTGTCCGTCTGCCTGTCCCAGCAATCTCCGATTGTCCTGAACGTCGACCTGGTCTGCCGCCCCGGTGAGATGCTGGCACTCATCGGTCCATCCGGCAGCGGCAAGAGTACGGTATTGCGAACTATCGCGGGTCTGCAATCAGTATCGCAAGGACAGGTAAAATGTGGCAACCAGGTGTGGCTGGACAGCGATGCAGGCATCAACCTGACGCCGCAACGACGCAGAGTCGGCATGGTGTTTCAGCACTATGCATTGTTTCCACACAAGAGCGTGCTGGAAAACGTCAAGCTCGCCATTCAGGGGCTCCCGGAAGAGGAACGGTGCAGAAAGGCATCTGAATGGCTGGCGCGCACCAACATGACTGGCCTAGAGCTGCGTAAACCGGGTTCGCTCTCCGGTGGCCAGCGCCAACGCGTGGCGCTGGCCAGAGCACTGGCACGCGAACCGAGCGCCCTGTTACTGGATGAACCATTTTCCGCGGTCGACCAGCAGACGCGCCGCAAGCTGTATCGGGAGCTGGCCCAGTTGCGCGCCGATCTGCCAATTCCCATATTGCTCGTCACCCACGATATCAGCGAGGTGCAACAACTGGCAGACAGCCTGTGCCTGATTCACCGCGGGAGGACACTCCAGCAAGGTGCAGTACAGGATGTGATCAACGCCCCGCGCACCAAGGAAATCGCACGGTTGCTCGGCCATCAGAACCTGATAAGTGCAAAAGTGCTTGAACGACAGGAAAAGCACACCATCTACCTGCTCGAATCCGACGAACGCCTGACGGGCCCAGCCTGTGATTTTCAACCAGGCGCCGAAGTGATCCTGCTGATCCCGCCGACCGCCATCACGGTTCTCGATGCTCAGCAGAATGGAATGCAAGACAACCTGTTACGCGGCTATGTCCGTGATGCGGTCGGTCTGGGTGATGAATTGTCGATTCGCATGCATCTCGACACGGTGACCAAGTCGCTGCGATTCCGGCTTCCCCTGCACACCGCCTGTGAGCAGGGAATCCGCACCGGCACCCCTCTTGGCGTTACCATAAGACCCTCGGGCATACATGCAATTGCTACTGACTCGGTGCAACCGGAATCATCGACAACAGAACACAAATGGACATCCTGCTAACGCCATGCTGACACGCTTTCTACCCAGTGGTCGCCGCTCATTCAGTACCCTCAGCGAACAGGAAGTACTGGCTCTGGCAATCTCGTCGGAAGAGGATGATATGCGCATCTATCGCGCCTATGCCGATGGATTGCGAGATGCTTTCCCGGATTCCGCTGCCATATTCGACGGCATGGTGGAGGAGGAAAATTCACACCGTGCCAGATTGATCGAACTGCACAAGAAACGTTTTGGCGAGGAGATTCCGCTGCTCCGACGCGAACACGTACGTGGCTACTACGAGCGCAAACCGGACTGGCTGGTCAGACCTTTGCCGTTGGACAAGACACGCGCCATGGCAGAACAGATGGAACGCCAGGCAGAGCGATTCTATCGCGCCGCAGCCGCCAGAACCCAGGATGCAGATACCCGTAAATTACTGGGAGACCTGGCCTATGCGGAATCGAAGCATACGGCACTTGCCATCAGACTTGGTGAGGAAAACGTGCCCAGTGATGTCAGGGAACGGGAGTCTGAAACCGAGAGAAAACAGTTTCTACTCACCTATATACAACCAGGCCTGGCGGGGCTGATGGATGGCTCAATTTCGACACTGGCACCCATCTTTGCCGCTGCGTTTGCCACGGGCGATACCTGGAATACATTCCTGATAGGTTTGTCAGCGTCGATTGGTGCCGGAATCTCGATGGGTTTCACTGAAGCTGCGCACGATGATGGCGTACTGACCGGTAGAGGTTCGCCACTGAAGCGCGGCCTTGCCTCGGGCATCATGACGACCGTGGGAGGACTGGGTCATGCACTTCCCTATCTGATACCCGACTTCAAGACGGCCACGACCATTGCCATTGCCGTGGTTTTCGTCGAACTGTGGGCAATCACCTGGATTCAGAACAGATTCATGGAAACACCCTGGGGCCGTGCGATATTCCAGGTCGTCCTGGGCGGCTCACTGGTGCTGGCAGCCGGAATACTGATCGGAGTTGCATGAGCGCAGGATGATGCAGGAAGTCGACCTGTATTCAGACATAGCTCTCTTCGATGATCAGAGGCTCCGCCCGACTGGCCGCAACACTGGCAGAGCTGAAACCCATGGTGATACTCGACGATGATTGTCCGACGAAATTAACGACCACCAGGGCCCCACTGCGCTCGACAAGGGCCTTCGTGGTAACCTGCCCAAGTTCCATGACTCGCGCAAACTGTTTCTGTTTTTCCGTATCTGCGGCCCGCGCAACACCTGAATTTCCGGATTGAGTCATCGCCTGCACTATCAGGATTTCAGCCACCACATTGACCGTGGCAGATGCAGATCGGTCTGCCTGCTTGCGCGTCCTGACCACGATTTCCCCACCATGGTGCAAAGTCCGAACTGCCTGGCGAACCAGATAGGAAAGGCTCAGGCCCAGTAACTGGCGATCCGCCATGATTCTAGCCGGCACGGGATCCAGCTCCAGCCGCAGCAACACGATGGCAGGAATCTCCGCGCTCAGTCGCGCCATCGTTTCCCTTAACAGGGCATTCAGATCAACAGCTCGGGGAGTTGCACTTCGCGATGCCGAGAACACAGAGAGCTGCTGGATACGATCGATAGCCTGGGTCGCGGCACCACTGATGTTCTCAACCGGCTTGCGTGCATCTCCGCCTGATTCGATCAACATACCGGCAAGTTCGGCATTGCCGGTCACTACCTGCATATCGTTGTTCAATTCATGCCTGATCGAGGAAAACATCACCAGCATGGCCTGCAACTGTCGCTCGCTCTCTGCCGTGTCCCGGCACTTCCTGCGAAACCTGTGATGCCTGCAGGCAAGAACCGCAACCACCAGTGTAAGCAGGGAGAACTGCATGACAATCTGGGTTGTGGACCAGGACGAGTCCGATGCAGCAAGTTGCATTCCCAGCACACCCAGCCCAAGCACCAGAGCCGCGGCCAGCGCAAGGTCCGGGGCTCGTAGGCTCAGTACTGTCCCGGACTGTGTAGTGCCCGCAATGCCCGCAGTACGCCCCATGTACTCTCCTGTGTTCAACCCGTACTCTTACTACTGTCAGAACATGCCCCGGTATCCACCTGCTGGCGACCCAGGCAAGGTTCCTCCAGCAAGGTTTGCTGCCGTTTGAGAATTGCCTTGGACAGGGAATTGATCCCGACAAGATCGTCGCGCGTCAGCTCATGTGCGGATCTGGAAACAGACAGTGAATCGGCGTGCAGTACCACTCCCGTGTCATAGCTCACCATCTCTACCTGGATTTTCCACTGCTCGCCTACCGCCAACGCTGAGAGCAGAAGTTGCGAGTCGCCGCGGCGCACCGGCGCGGTGATTGACCTGCTGACGGGCCGCGCAACCTGCACGATACCGGTCCTGGCCAATTCATCGCTCAACAGGGTGACCACATGACGCCGGACGTGAATCGGTGCCTCTTCAGACACGGCCATCGCATTCAGGTGGATCGTTGGCAACTCCCCGGCAATTCCAGGCGCATCCTCACTGTCCACGGAGAACATTGACGGTGCAAGGTCACTCTCGGCGCTCGAGGCATCGGCCTGGCCTGAAGCGATCTGCCACCCGGCGATCAGCAGCGCCGCAGCCGCCAGGTAAAGCCATCGGTCGGACAAGCCGCCTCCGGATGGCAGTTTCTCAACCAGCAGGCCCACCTGGCCAGAAGCCTGAATTTCGGCAAATCCAGGCGTCCGGTGGCAGGATGCGTCGAGGGCAGCAGCTGAGTCTTCCATACAGCGCTGCTGGTTCGCAGATGCATTGCCGGTTACCATGGATGCATGGGATTTCTCATTGGCACAACACTGCAGTCTGTTTTGTTGAATGTTGAGTTGCTCAGTGTGTGCCACTTTCTGCATTGAGTGTTTCGATTGTTTCGTTGCCCGTTCCGTGCTCAACGATACCGGCGCATCCCGTTTGTAGAACTCCGGAACATAGGTACCAACCTTGAGCAGAATCTTGGCATGACAGTCGGGTGTATCCTGGTAGATCGCTACCAGGGTCTTGCGAAGTCGCAGTGCAAGCACACGAACCGACGGGTCCCCCTGGGCATCAAATGTATCCGGTTTGCCCAGCGCGTCGACACCGACCGAATAAGCCTTTATCCGGTCACCGTTACCCGCCAGCGTCTCGGTCACTATGTAGCGTAAAAATGCCGACATCTGACGAGCGCTGGCGAACAAGCGATCCGCAAGAAGCCTCTCCAGCTCCGAGCGTATTCGACTTGCGTCCGTCTCTACCATGGAGCGATAATGCGTTGTATTGTTCATGCTGGATGGGGATGTCCTTGTCGGCGCCGCTACGGTGGTGATCTCGCCGTACCACCTCTAGCCCGGACAAGACTGTGTGCTGTCACGTTGAAACAGCACTGATAAACAATCTGGATGCGAACCAGTATCGTCCAGCGGTGTCAATGAATGACCGGATTACGACCAGGAAAAGTCAGAAATGGTAAGGAAAGCGTAATCGGATGCGGCCAGAACGACGTCCGGTAACAGCAGCTGTTCGACTTTCGACGCAATTTGGCGGCATGGTCGGGCGTGCCATCCCGGATGTCAAGCTGCTGACCCTGTCAAACCACCTACCATATATTGAGCGAGCATGTGCTGGTACACAGGACCTGGCGCCGGTATTATCAGTACTACGCGCTTGGGTTATTTCGCGCGCTCCTGTCTCGCGCGCATGACCTCTTCTCGGGCGAATCTTTCAGTCTCATGCTTCGGTTTCACTGGCCAACGTGAACAATAGTGCAACGATTCTGGTCGTAGACGACGATCTGCGCATCCGCGAGTTGCTGCGTAACTCGCTTGAGGCGGAGGCATTCTCCGTACTGGAAGCCGGAACCAGTGAAGAGCTATATGATCTGCTCGAAGTCGCCGACATTGACCTGATTACGATGGATGTCCTGCTGGACAGGGAAAACGGGCTGGATCTGGTGCGAGATATCCGCAGGCGCAGCGATATTCCTATTATTCTGGTCACCGGCCGGGTCGATCTCATCGACACTGTCGTAGGCCTGGAACTGGGAGCCGATGACTATATAACCAAGCCCTTCCTGATACGCGAGTTGATCGCCAGGGTGCGCTCGGTACTGCGTCGTGCCAGTGGAAGCATCGGCAAGAATGCCCGCCAGCAGGATGAAATGGACAAATCCAGCGAAGTTGAAGTGATTCGCTTTGGCCACTGGACACTGATGCCATCTGCTCGGGAATTGCGCGATGAGCATGATCAGGCGGTCAGCCTGACCACAGCCGAATACGATCTACTGGAAATATTCGTCAATAGTCCACAACGCGCGCTGAGTCGGGATCACCTGATGGAGCGGCTTACAGGGCGTGACTGGCACCCGAGCGACCGTGTCATCGATAACCACGTGGCGCAGCTTCGCAAGAAAATCGAGTCCAGCGACGGCTTCGAATGGATCAAGACCGTCCGCGGTACGGGCTACATGTTCGCTGGCAAGACGACGCGTGATATGTTGCAGCTTTGAGCGCGTTTTCCACCAGAATCATCGCCCTGCAAGCGAGTATCGATGTACGTCGCAGCTGATCGAGCACGGGCCGCTCATCTGAACCCTGCCCACGCCTGATCAAAGGTTGGCCAGTATCCCGTTGACGCTCTCTTTGGCATCACCGAACAACATACGGGTGTTTTCACGGAAAAACAGCGGATTCTCAACCCCGGCATAGCCAGTTGCCATGGAACGCTTGGACACGATGACCTGGCGGGCTTTCCAGACTTCCAGTACCGGCATGCCGGCGATCGGACTATTGGGATTTTCCTGGGCAGACGGGTTGACGATGTCATTGGCACCGATGACGATCACTACATCGGTGCTCGCCAGATCTTCATTGATCTCATCCATCTCCAGCACCAGGTCATAGGGTACATTCGCCTCGGCCAGCAGCACGTTCATATGTCCCGGCATCCGCCCGGCGACAGGATGAATGGCAAACCGGACATTGACGCCTGCATCCTTGAGTCGCTTTGTCAGCTCCGACACAGGATGCTGGGCATGCGCAACGGCCATACCGTAGCCGGGAACGATAACCACCGAATCGGCGTTTCTGCACATTTCCGCGACTTCGTCTGCGTTGACACCAATGGCTTCACCGTGTTCCTCATCCCCTGCATCGACACCTCCGCCAGCCGTATCTCCCCAGCCGCCCATGATGACACTCAGAAACTTCCTGTTCATTGCCCGGCACATGATGTAACTCAGAATGGCGCCACTGGATCCGACCAGCGCGCCGACCACGATCAGCAGGTCGTTCGACAACATGAACCCGGTAGCTGCTGCAGCCCAGCCGGAGTAACTGTTCAGCATCGAGATGACGACCGGCATGTCCGCACCACCAATGGCCATGACCATGTGCACACCGAAGGCGAAGGACAGCAATGTCATGAGTATGAGAATGAAGGTACCAGTACCCTTACCACTGTGTTCAGTGGTGCCGAGCGAGTCGGCATCGGGGGCCGCTCCGATGAACATGAACAGCAATACCAGACAGGCAACACCGATACCGATATTGATCATATGCCGGTGCGGTAATATCAGTGCACGGCTACCTACCTTGCCGCTGAGTTTACCGAAGGCAATGACCGAACCTGTGAATGTCAGGCCCCCTATCAGAACGCCAAGATAGATTTCCACATCGTGGATGGTTCGTTCGGCGCCCACGAAATGGGATTCTGGTGTCAGGTAGCTTGCGAAACCCACGAGTACGGCAGCCAGACCCACGAAACTGTGCAACATGGCAACCAGTTCAGGCATTTGCGTCATTTCAACACGCCTTGCCAGATAGGCACCTATGGCGCCGCCGACACCCACAGTGACCAGCAGGATGCCATAACTGGAGACTCCGTCGCCGATGATCGTTGCGAGCACCGCGATGGCCATGCCGGCGATTCCAGCCTGATTACCGCGTCGCGCGGTTTCCTGTTTGGACAGGCCCGCCAGACTCAGAATGAACAAGATGGCGGCTATGATATAGGCAGCCGTAACCATTCCCTGATTCATCTTATTATTTCCTGAACATTTTCAGCATGCGCTGGGTAACCAAGAATCCACCAGAGATATTGATACTGGCAATGAGGGTCGCAATGGCTGCCAGAAAAACCACCATCCCGGAGGCGGACGATATCTGCAGCAATGCGCCTACCACGATGATTCCACTGATGGCATTGGTGACACTCATCAACGGCGTATGCAGCGCCGGCGTGACACTCCAGATGACCTGGTAACCAACGAAACAGGCCAGTACGAAGACAGTGAAATGACTCATGAACTCAGCCGGTGCGGCTCTGCCCACCAGCAGCAATGACACCACGACGATACCTACTGCAATCAGAGTACCGTTGAGGCCACCTGTCTGCACCTCCGCGTTGTCTGCTTCGACGACAGGTTTGGGGGGAACGGGCCGGGGAGCCGCTGACAGTTTAGGTGCCGGTGGCGGCCAGGTCACCTCACCGTCCTTGATGACGGTGGCGCCACGTATGACTTCATCCTCCATGTTCACCTCTATCGCGCCATCCTTGCCTGGCGAAAGGTCAGACAGCAGATGTCGCAGATTCGTACCATAGAGCTGGCTGGACTGCGCGGACATGCGACTGGGCAGGTCGGTGTAACCGATCAACGTGACCTCACCGTGCCTGATCACTTCATTGGCGCGGGTCAGCTTGCAGTTGCCACCCTGCTCCGCTGCCAGATCGACGATGACACTGCCGGGTTTCATGGACTCGACCATATCGGTCGTGATCAATTCAGGGGCCGGCCTGCCGGGAATCAGGGCAGTGGTGATGATGATATCCACCTCTTTGGCCTGCTCACGAAACAGAGCCATCTCGGCATCGATGAACTCCTTGCTCATGACCTTTGCATAGCCACCTTCACCTGCGCCATCTTCATCCTTGAAATCCAGCATCAGGAATTCCGCCCCCATGCTCTCGACCTGTTCTGCAGCCTCCGGTCGCGTGTCAAATGCCCTGACGATGGCGCCCATGCCTCGTGCAGTGCCGATAGCAGCCAGTCCCGCCACCCCCGCGCCTATCACCAGAACCTTGGCTGGCGGTACCTTGCCCGCTGCGGTGATCTGCCCGGTGAAAAACCGGCCAAAATTACTGGCGGCCTCAACCACTGCCCGGTAGCCCGCGATATTGGCCATGGAACTCAATGCGTCCATTTTCTGTGCGCGGGAAATTCGTGGAATGGAATCCATTGCAAGCACGGTGACCTTGCGCTCGGCCAGTGCATTCATCAGTGGCTCATTCTGCGCCGGCCAGATGAAGCTCACCAGGATCGTACCGGCACGCAGCATCGCCACTTCGTCGCCCGCAGATGAATCACTGGAAGGTGCCCTGACCTTGAGAATCACTTCTGCCCTGTCATAGACCGCCTGCTGATCGGGCAATACCTCAACCCCCGCCGCGGCATACAGTTCGTCAGCGATGTTCGCCGTATTCCCCGCGCCACTCTGTACACAGAGCGTATGACCGAGCTTCAAGATGTGTCCGGCCGTTTCAGGTGTCAATGCAACACGCTTTTCGCCAGGGTAGGTTTCAGTAGGAACTCCGATTAGCACGTGGGACTCCTGATCATTTGAGGGACGAGATTATATCAGTCTGGCTGACAGTGGCTTGACGGGCTTTGCCGCTGAATATTGAGCATTACTCAGGTCAATCCTTGTCCCGATCTGGTCGCAGAAATTGACAGTACAGGAAAAACACGCTCCGATGACACGTTTTCTCTGGCCTGAAGACCCTGGCCCGGATTACTCTGCCGGTGCTGGCCATGAGATGTCAACCTGCTGTACCCCACAGATGATGATCAGGGCGCTGCTGGCACCTCGTCCGGACAACAGGCCAGGGTGAAAGAGAAAGCACTGCCTACGCCCAATTCGCTGTCGAGCTCTATCGTGCTGCCGTGCAGGCTGACAATCTCGGACGCAATGCTCAATCCGAGTCCCATCCCACCGCTGTCTTGCTGATCGCTTCCCTGTGTCACCTGAAACAGTCGTTCGAATACCTTTGATGTGTCCCCGGCGGGTATACCACAGCCGGTATCCCGCACGCACAGTCGCAACCGGCAGCCTTCCTCGATCACGTTGCATTCCAGAGTGACGGCCCCCCCGGCATCAGTAAACTTGATGGCGTTGTTGATCAGGTTGCTGATCACCTGCATGATCCGATTGGATTGCATCATCACCAACGGCATCCGGGCCGGATTGTCGGACTTCAGGGAAATTCCTTTGGCAATGGCGGCGGGTGTCGAGGCGACTATGCAGTGATCGAACACAGCATGAATACTGCTGGGTGTCATATCCACCGTCATCTTCCCGGTCTCGAAACGGGACAGTTCCAGTAGATCATCGAAGTGCGAGCAAATCTGGCTGCAGCTTTCAAGTGCATAGTTCAAGATCGTTTTCTGCTCGTCCTGGACCGGTCCGGCGAGACCATCGAATACGATGGACACGAATTCCTGTATCGCCGTCAGTGGGGTCTTTACCTCATGCGATACGGTGTGATAGAAGCGCTGTATCTCATCATTGCGCTTTACCAGCAAATCGTTGGCTGCTTCCAGCTCGTGGACACGACAGGTCAGTGACTGACGCAACATGCCTTTTTCAACGGCATTCCTGACCACTCTGCACAGTGACTCCCTGGTCACGTTGCGCTTGGCGAGAAAGTCGCTCGCTCCCGAACGCACCGCTTCGATAGCCGCCTCTTCCCCACCGTCGGCCGTTAGTACTATAGTTGGCGGCATGGCATCTTCCAGTTGTTCGCGCAACAGATTGATCACCTCGGTACCGGTCCTGTCAGGCAAACGATAGTCTATGACGATGCAATCGAAGAGCTCGTTCCTGCAGATAGTCAAGGCCTGATTGACCGTCGAGGCAGAACTCACCGTGTATTCGAAAGACTCGTCTGCGCGCAGGTGGCGCTTGCACAGAAACGTATACGCTTCATCGTCGTCGATGAGCAGGACACGAGACTTGAGCCTGCCAGTCAGCGTACAACGTTCGGTACGTTCCAGTGGCAGCGAGGAGGCGATCATACTGGCCTTAGCGACCGCCGGCAGATCAACTTGATGAGTACACCACGAGCAGACTAATCGCGCTGCCCGCCATCGCTGCGCCTGAGGTATTTATGTGCGCTGGCTGCCACCTGTTCCAGCGATGCCGGTTCCAGACCGAGCTGCTCGAGAACCGCACCTGCACCGCGATACAACAACATTTCCGCGACCCGGACACCCAGCTCGATTGCCTCGTTCTGGTGCGCTGTGGCATCGGCTTGCACGATCGTTTTACCGTCCGGGCTGGCTACCATGCCGCGTAACCAGAGCTGTGTGCCATCGAGACGGGAATACGCGCCGATAGGCACCTGGCATCCGCCATCCAGTCTTGCGCTCAATGCCCGCTCAGCCTGCACGCGATAGCTGGTCGCCTGGTCATGCAGGCGATCCAGCACGGATGACGTGTCCACATCCCCGACTCGCGATTCGATACCCACGATTCCCTGCCCCGCTGCGGGAAGACTGTCCTCGATACTGAGTTCGGCAGCAATACGTGCCTGCATGCCCAACCGGATGAGTCCCGCCGAGGCAAGAATGATGGCGTCATACTCGCCATTGTCCAGCTTCGCCAGGCGGGTATTGACGTTTCCACGGAGATTGTGCACGCGCAATGTGGGAAAGCGAGCCAGGATCTGTGCCTGCCGACGCAGGCTGCAGGTACCGACGATTGCCCCCTCCGGCAACTGCTCCGGGCTGTCGTAACGATTGGAGACGAAGGCATCATGTGGATTCTCGCGATCCAGTATGTGCACGATCTGCAAACCTGGCGGCACGACGGCGGGCACATCCTTGATCGAATGTACGGCAATGTCGGCGCGTCCATCGAGCAGGGCGGTTTCCAGTTCCTTCACGAACAGGCCCTTGCCACCGATTCTTGCCAGTGGACTGTCCAGCAATTTATCGCCCCTGGTGGTCATCGTCTGCAACTCCACATCGATACCCGGATGCAGCGCTTCCACTCTCGCCTTGACATCGTTGGCCTGCCACAAGGCCAGAGGACTGTTTCGAGTCGCAATTCGTAAGATTTTCAACATTTACATGAAATTCTGCTGAACTATAAAGACCTGGTCTGTTCCTGCGTGCCTCGATCCTGCCGGTTCGACACCTGGTCCGAGGATGAATGTAGACCGGATATCACTGTACCACCGACCTCCTCAGGCAGGAGCCGATACCCGGGTTTCTTCGATTTCCGGATGCGGCATCATCCGGCTTGAGACTGAAACGGCGAACGGGTAACATGGCTGCTGTGCGACGCACCGCAGCGAAGGCCTCGACGGCGGACTGCAGATGAAGACAGTCGTTTTCCTGAAAACCATCCATACCCGCGGAGTAATTGATGATGTGGATTGCCACCTTGTGCCTGCTGGCCATTGCGGCCTGGCTTTTTTTCAATGCGTGGAACGAACGCCAATGGGTTCAGGACCACAGTCACGATGAGACTGTGGCCAGTGACGAGGGTCTGCTGCCCAGTTTCACTGCACTTACCCGCTCAGCCCTGCCCGAAGGTGGAACGAGCAACACAACTGAACGCCTTGGAGAGATCGCCCGCGAAGCGAATTCTGCGATGGGGCGTATGGCCAGCAAGGTCGGGGAGCATGCCGGTCGTCTGGATGAGCGCCTGGATGCCAGGAATCGAGTCAGCAAAGTCGCTGACAGAGTGACCACTGGCGTAGGTCAGGTCGAACAGCAGGTCAAACAACGCATTGCCGCGGCAAGAAGCGGCGGGGATCCTGCGGCACCCTCCTCATCACATACGCCGCCTGCGAACCCGGACAAATCATCGGCAGCACACGGTAAAGATGCGGAAAACCCTGCCGGCGGTTCGGTGAAATCCGGCCAGGATCTATAAAGACATCAGGTACTCAGGAACCCGGGTGCGCCCGGGTCGAAATTAACCTCAACGAGGTTAAACGGGACAGTTGCGCGGGTAGCTCATGCCGCGCAGACTCCTCAGAAAGTACTCAGACCGGACCATTCCATCAATCGATACTGCAGGGTCAGCAAGAGGCTGTCATCGGCATGTTCCGCATAGTCCCGTGTATAGATCCGTCCGTCGCGGTTGTTCCACTGGTCATCAAAGAACTCGATCATCTCATCGGCCAGCACGTCGTCGTGCGCGGTGCGAATCAGCACACTGGTTTCCATATTCAGATCAAGCAGATTCCGTCGGGTGAAATTCGCCGAGCCGAGCACAAAGACGTGCTCACCGGCAGCCCTCGCCGGATCATCGTCCCTGATACTCGCCGGCGTGCGCTCTGCAGGCTTTGCCAACAGTTTCGCCGGCATACTGGTCGACGGTCTGGCCCGCGTACTGGCCCGCCTGCTGGCCGGCACGAAATCTGGCGCACTACCCGGATCAGAACCCAGTGATACATGTAACCATTTGGCGTGGCATTGTTCACCGGTTGTCGCACACCATCGAACCTGCATGCCTGCGGACACCAGTTCCGCCGCTACCGGGCGATTCGGAACTCCGTTCTTTTGTCGGCCGAATGCATCCGTGTTGACATCCAGCATCACCCTGACCGATGCTCCGCGCGAAGAAGCCGCTTTCAGTGATTGGATTATCTGCCGGTCACTGAGGTAGAACATGGCCAGCGCGATTGCATCGCCACTGCCGGCCTGTTCCAGAGCTGCCAGCACGGCGTCGTGTATGCGTGACTCACTCAGAACCTGTACCCTGGGTGAACCTGCCAGAATCGCAGCTTCGCCTGCTCCCGCAGCAGGCATGGGATTGCTTTCGGGCTCGCCGCTCCTGAACCATTCGGCCTGCCATTCATCGAGCGTGCGCCAGGCTGAATCTGCACTGCTCATTTTCAACAGCTCGCGTTCCCCGTCCAGCAGATCCAGCACCGCCGGACCGGAAAAGGACACACCAACATTGCGATGTGCACTGCTGCCATCGTGCGGGTTGGCGGAACCGACGTATGCGTGCAATGTTTCTCCGGCGTGGTCAGCCACCAGCAACTTGCGATGATTGGCCTTGAAATTGAACAGTGCCAGGTAGCTGCGCAGCGAGACACGTCCTTGCCCGAACGGGTTGGGTAGAAGCTGACTTTCACTGTTACCGAATGGACTGATGGCCAGACGCCAGAAGCCTGACCAGGCCGGATTGCTGTCCTGCAGGCGGCTCAGGTCCGTCAACACCACGTTTATCTGTGCATTGCGCAGATTCTCGATGTGGGGCGATCTGAGTCCGCCATAGACCGTGTTGATGGGGTCGGTGATCAGGATGATTCGCATAGACGGATAGCGCTTTTTCTGCGCGATCAGGGCATCAGTCAGCTCCGTGGACAGGGCGCGATGCGACTCCGGTACGGGCCCTTGCCAGGCGTTGAAGAGAAACATGTCCAGCAGAATGAATGTCTCAGCCTGCCCGATCATGGTGAATACTTCGTCGAACAACTCCTGGGAGAGATGTCGATTGCCAAACTCGTCTAACCAGCTGTCATCGTGATGAAATCGCAAGAATTCTGCATTATATTGCGCCCCTTGCAAGCCAATGGCCTGCGGTGGAGGCACCAGAGCCCGCACGATCGCGGTCAGGCAGATATACAGCAGGGCTGATCCCCACAGGAGTGGACGCAGTACGCCGCCTCGCCGTTTACCATCGTTCCCCTTACGCGGGTGTAATCTGCGCCACGTCTTGGAATCAGCCAATGCCTGCCCCTGAGCCGAATAATTTATAACAAGATCACAATTAACAGGGGACGAATTGCTACAATCGCGCCATCCAGTTTCCCGACGAGGGGAAGTTTCCGACAAACCGGATCATCGACATGGCATTTCACGTCCCTGCGGATGTCCTTACGGGGAAAATGCCATCAGTTCACCAGCACGTCCTGCACCCCTCACCTGTGTGAGCTAATACTAATAATAACAAGCAAGGCGGCTGTGAACGAATTGACAAGACCCTGTGCGTAGTAGCAAGACTCGTCCGGGCTTTACAATCAATCGGTTGACAGTCAGGCCAACGACGACGGACCTACAGTTTTGATGAAAACTCTCAATTACCCACACCCCGGTGCCCCGATGCAAGGATACGCCACAGTGCCGGCAACCAGCGATGCCAAGGAATACCTGCGACTGCTCCTGCGGCACAAGTTCGGATTGCTACTGACTCTGTTGCTGGGTTTCCTGGCCGCCTGGCTGTATCTCATCAGCACGGAGAAAACCTACGAGACATCCGCACTGGTGGAGGTGCTGGAACAGAAAAACTACTTCGACGAAGATGGCAAGGTCAACCAGACCGACTGGAATGCACCGACCATCAGGGAAGAGGCCAATCTGCTGCGTTCACGAAAGGTTCTCAGCCCCGTCGTGGAAACTTTCAATCTGCGCATATCGGCCGAACCTAAAACCATTCCTGTGCTGTCGGATCTGACACGCGAGATCCCGGCGCTGGCAGCCCTGATCGACCAACTCGACGTCGTTCGACAGTATGCCTGGAGTGATGAATCGGTCACATTGTCTGAGCTGTCTGTACCTCGCAAGTGGGAAGACAAGGCCCTGACCCTGACATCGCTGGGCGAAAACGCCTATAGCCTGTCAGACCCGAATGACGGCATTCTGATCGCTCAGGCAGAGGTTGGCAGGCCGGTTCAGGTCGATATCCCGAATCAGGACCCGCTGATCATAACGGTCGCATCGCTGGACGCAGCTGCCGGCGTCCAGTTTTCTGTGGTTCGGGCCTCTCTGCAAGCAGCCGTCAGCTCACTGCGTTCAGAGTTGTCCACCGAGACCACAGACAGCAAATCGCGCATGATAACCGTGAATTTGCGCGGAAACGATCCGGATCATATCGCCGAATTGACCAATGCCATCCTGGACGAATACACCGGTGTAAAGCTGGGCTCGCAGAACCGGTCCTCGGATGAAAAGCTCGAAGTGTTCGAAAAACAGCTGCCGGGGGTCGAGGCTGAACTGCGTGCCGCAGAGATTGCATTGTCCGAGTTCCGTCGCTCTGCCGGCTCCTTCGGCGAGGATACGCAAACGAATTTCAAGCTTGGTCAACTGGATAAACTGGAAACGCAATTGCTTGAAAAGGAAGTCGAAAGAGATGACCTGCTGAAGCGCTATACGGTGAATCATCCGACGCCCAAGCGCCTGCAGAAAGAAATCGATGTACTCAACGACAAGATTCGCCAGGTTCGCGGTACGCTGAGTGCCAGACCGAACACGCAGCGCGAACTGTCCATTCTCGAAGACGAGGTTGAGACGAAGGGCAAGCTGTTCAATGAGATCAGCGCGGAGCTGCAGAAACTGCGACTGGCAAACGTTGGCAATGTGGGCGAAGTCCAGATCATTGATGATGCCCTGCCTCCGCGCAAGCCTGTTTCCCCCAGTGCATTGCTGGCCATCGTCGGGGGTACTCTGACTACCTTGTTTCTGTACACACTGTTCCTGACGTTGCGCTCGGCGCTGTCAACGGTAATCAGTGATCAGGATGCGCTGGAGAGAGCCTCCGGCTTACCGGTATTCATGAACATCCCCAGGAGCTCTGCGCAGCGACGCCTGGGCAGTCCGGTCACTGTCGATCCGCGTCGACTGCTGCCAGGCAGTTCGGAGAACGAAGGCAGCAAAGCCATCTCGGGCAATGTACTTGCGCTGTCCAAACCCGAAGACTATTCAATCGAGAACCTGCGTGGGCTGCGCAGCATGCTGGAAGACGTCATGGCGGGAGCGAACAACAATGTACTGATGTTCACAAGTCCTTTGCCGGGTATGGGTAAATCATTTCTCAGCCTGAATCTTGCTGTACTGATTGCACAGACTGGCAAGAAGGTCCTGCTGATCGATGCCGACTATCAGCGTGGTCAGTTGCACAAGTCTCTGGGTCTGGCTGCCGGACCTGGTTTACCCGAGGTAGTGCGCGGCAAGAGCGAATTGAAGGAAACTGTCAAGGCAACCTCCGTGGCCAACCTGTACTGCATTCCACGTGGTTATTCTGGCGGAAGCAACGGCGTGGATATGCCGAGCGACAAGGAATTCGGTGCTTTTCTGGATGTCGTGGCACCTCGGTTCGACATTGCCATCATTGATACGCCACCGGTTCTGAGCGTTTCCACCGCGGCCTCGCTAGGCAAACACGCAGGGTCTACTATCATGGTTGTGAAGGAAGGTGAAGTGAAAGAGCCCCAGTTGAACGAGGCTCTGAAACGGTTGACCTTCTCGGGTGTCCGGGTCAGTGGCTGTATTATGAACGGTTCGTCAGCTCCGACCCCCAGGCACTACACTTACTATCGAGAGCAACTGGATTGATGACAAACAGGTGAAACAATGTGTCGCACGGGGTATTTACTGTCGTGGCCCGCAGACTGGGCAAAAGGTGGTGGGTAGAATTACCAAATGCGATCGCTGTCACGAGAGTTATTAGACACTTGCAGTAGAATCGTCGCCGTTCCAGCAGATCGGAGCCGTGATTGTTCAAGTTATACGGGAACAGGCAGCGTTGTGCTATTCAGAGAACAGGAGAATCAGGTGCCAAGCGCCAGTGTAATCGACAACAATAGAAATAACACGGCCATAGACGTGGAAAGCGCCAACGCAGCGACGATCGACGAGCTCCCGCTCGAAGAGCAACGCCTGGGCACACTCGTCAGCAGTGATTCTTCGGTATTAATGCCTATCGCCGGCCTGGATGCGGCCGCAAAACGCCTCGAGGACTTCGTACTCGGCTCCATCGCCCTGGTGATCCTGTTTCCGCTGATGGCCCTGATATCAATTGCCGTGAAACTCGATAGTACCGGACCTGCACTATTCTGCCAGGCACGAAACGGTCGCAACCGCGAGATTATCAAGGTGTACAAGTTTCGCACGATGTACCAGTCCGGTTCCCAGGAGTTCAAGCAGGCCAAGAGAGATGATCCGCGTATTACCCGGGTAGGCGCATTCCTGCGTCGTACGAGTCTCGACGAATTACCCCAGTTGTTCAATGTCATCCAGGGTTCCATGTCACTGGTCGGACCACGGCCACATCCGCTGAAACTGGATGAGGATTTCAAGTACGTCATTCCCGCCCTGAATTCCCGTTATTGCGTCAAGCCCGGCATCACCGGCTGGGCGCAGATCAATGGCTACAGAGGTGAAACCCGTCGCGTCAGCGATATGGTGTCTCGTATCGAACATGACCGATATTATGTCCGGAACTGGAGTCTGTTCCTGGATGCCAGGATACTGGTCATGACGGTATTCAAGGGCTGGACGCACAAGAACGCCTACTAGCCACCTGCCTGGCTGATGCTTGATGTCGGTTGGGGATCGACAGGGTTTACATTCCCGGCACCTCGACCTCGAACGTACCCTTCTGCGGATTCCGGATCGTGATTGTAGACCGGATTGGCGGCAGCCGATAAGCTGGCGTGCCTTGCCACCGGACCGTCTCCTCATGAAGCGCCTGCCTGCATTTTCCCAGCGGCATTTTCCTGTACTCCGAAATCCTTGCGTTTCTAGCCGATCCCACACGAAGTATGGCAATCGATACCATTGAATTGCCGCAGTATTCTCTGCTGGGCTTCTTCGCTCACCCGGGAACTGTGAGCGATTACCTTGCTTTCACAGAGCGTGCAGTAAGAAACTCCGAGCGACACAGCGTCCTGTATCACAATCTGCACTCTCTCTACAGCTACTTTACCGATGCGAAATTGCGCAGCTACTACCAGGGGACTACCGTTCTCGTGGACGGCATGCCTGTGATCTGGCTCATGCAATTGTGCAGAATCCCTGTAGATCGCGCGCACCGGCTTACCTATGTGGACTTCATCATGCCACTGATGACACTGGCACGAGACAATGGCTGGAATGTCTTTCATGTCGGCCAGCAGGCGCAGGTGCAGGCAAAGGCGCTGGACACCGTGCGCAATCACTGCCCGGGGATCAGCATAGAGGGGCATGATGGATATTTCGACCAACAGCCAAACAGCCCGGAGAGTCTTGCCGTGATCGAACAGATCAACGCAGCCGACAGCCAGATCGTACTGATAGGGTTCGGAGCGCCAAAGCAGGAAGCCTGGCTGCACGCCCACCGTCACCTGATCAATGCGCCCATGGTATTCACCTGCGGAGCGTGCATGGAATATGTGGCAGGTGCCGTCCGGACACCGCCTCGCTGGATGGGTCGACTGGGACTTGAATGGAGTTTTCGACTGCTGGAAAATCCACGCCGATTCGCGTTCCGATACTTTGTGGAGCCCGTCCTGCTGGGTGCAATACTGCTGAAAAACGCCCTGGCCGGCTGGATCAGTGAGAGGCGAGCCTGAGTCGTGGCAGCCGCTGACACCACAGACAAATCGTCAGGAGCTGCCCTTCAGCGGGAAGACGATTCCGGTGCGGGCAGGGCGTCCTCAAACTTGCCGGGTGTCGAACGCCAGGGTCTGATTGGCAAGAGCATCGACCTGATAAGCTCCCGCCTGGCCGTGTCAGTGGGGGCTCAGGCACTGGTAAGTGGTTTTCACTTCGTCCTGAACCTGGTATTGCTGCGCCTGGTTACTCCTTACGACTATGGAGTATTTGCCTTCGCGTTCGTTCTGGCTATGTTTGGATCGGCCGTCAATAACGCCCTGATCTCCACCCCATTGACCGTTTACACCCCGATCATCAAGGACCCTGCGGAACGCGCACAGCAGGAAGGCATGTTCAGCACACTCAATTTGCTGCTGTTCTTCATACTCCTGGTGGCAGGTGTGGCCTACATGCCATGGACCAGCGTCGATGGTCACGTCGCACTGGCGGTCACGCTGTTCGTTGCCATCTACTCTGCCAGGCATTTCAGCCGGAGTGCCGGGTATGCCCGTATGCGCCCCCTGGTAACGGCAACCGGGGATGCCACCTACGTGGTCGTCGGCAGCCTGATTGTCATCGGCCTGGTACTCAGCGCAGTGACACTGAAAATCAGCCATGTATTGCTGGCACTGGTCGCAGCCAACCTTGCCGCCATGCTGGTCGAACGCTACCGACTGCACGGCAAAGGACGAAAATGGTTGGCGTTCGCCAGAATCGGCTCATACCGCAGCGTCTGGGAACAGTCACGCTGGGCGCTGGCAGGTTCTTTGACCACCCTGTTCATGGCACAGGCGCACAGCCTGATAATCACCACGACGCATGGACCGGACGCGTTTGCACCACTGGCCGCCGGCTTCGTGATTTTCGGTCCCGTCCGGGTAGCTTTACTGACCTGGCAGAACATGGTCAAGCCGGAACTGGCTGTTGCGTTGTCAGAATCGCGCCAACTGGCGGTCAGGAAACAGATTCGCACCACCTCGTTTCTCATGGCAGGTGCTGTGCTGGCGATGGGCCTGTTATTGCTGATGCTGTGGCCCTGGATCAACGCCTTCCTGTACGCGGAACAGTATGCAGATCAGCCAATGGCACTGATCGTAGCATTGTGGTCGGTGATTACATTGTTCGCCGCCAGCTACAATGCGCCGGCGGCGGCGTTGCAGGCCATGCGCGATTTTCGGGTACTGGCCATGGCCAGTGTTTACGGCGCAATCCTCAGCGGGCTTACCGTGGCGATCACCCTGTACTATTTCAATCCGGAGACCACACTGATCGGGATACTGGCTGCTGAGGCATTCATGGCTCTCTATCTCACCCGGACACTGTATACGAGACTGCAAGAGGCCCCGTGAAGAACGTTCTGTGCATCTGTACGTACAAGCGCCCTGAAGGACTCAGAAAGCTGTTGGATACCCTGCCCTCCATAGATGGCAGCGCTGGACTCGAGATTGTCGTGTCCGACAACGACGTCGCTGGTGAGGGTCTGGCCGTATGCGACACTCTTCGCTCGGCAGGCTATCCGTTTTCCCTGCATTCGGTGACGGCCAATGAAGCTGGAATCTCCGCAGCCCGCAACGCAGCCTGCCAGCGCGCACTGGAACTGGCGCCGGACAGAATAGCCTTCCTGGATGACGACGAATGGCCCGAATCACAATGGCTCACAGAGCTGATAAGGGTGCAACAATGCTGTCACGTGGATGTCGTCGGTGGTCCGACCCTGCCTGTGTTTCCGCCAGGCACCGCGGTTGCGATCAGGCAGAATCCCTATTACGGTGCCGATATGGGTTTACCTGACGAAACAATCTGCCAGCTACAGGCCGGTGGCAATTTTCTGCTCACGGCCAGTGCACTGAAGTCCATGGCACCGGAATTTTTCCACCCTGCCTTTGCTCACTCCGGGGGCGAGGATCTTGCCTTCTTCACGCGGTTGCAGCAGAAGGGCTATACGATGGCCTGGGCGGCTAACGCTGTCGTTCACGAACCGGTACCGGAATCGCGGTTGCAGGATGACTGGATTCGCCAGCGTATCATCAACATTCACAATTCACGGGTCCGCGTCATGCAACTGCTGAAACCGGGCGTGTCCCATGCTGTGCTACGCGGTCTCAAAACATTGGCGCTGGGCACAGTAGCCCTGTTGACCAGCTGTCTGGCCTGGACAGGGCCTGACTGGGCAGAACGCGCCCGGCACCTGCGCTGGAAATTCCAGGGCAAGCTGAGTGCTCATCTGGGTCATGCCACGATTCGGGAAGAGAGTTACTGATGGCTGTGAAATTCTCCATCGTGATTCCGACGTACAATCGATCAAGCTCGGTTCTGGATACTCTTCAGTCTGTATTTGACCAGACGCTGGACGATTTCGAAATCGTGGTGGTCGACGACGGATCTACCGATGACACCGCCCAGGTACTGTCAGCCATTGACGACCCCCGGCTGGTGGTTGTACATCAGGATAACGCCGGGCCGGCGGTAGCACGTAACCATGGCATGACCGTGGCTTGCGGACGGTACATTGCCTTTCTGGATTCGGATGATCGCTGGTACCCGGAGTTCCTTGAGAGCGCCAGTGAAACCCTGGAGAAACACGGACAGGTGCTGCTGTATGGTCAGATCATCGTCGATCGTGGCGTCAATCGTTACTGGGTGAAACCGTCACGTCCACTGGATGACGGGGAATCGATTTATGATTACCTCTACGTTGCCGGTGGCTTCATACAGACGAGTACAATCGTCATCCCACGCAGTCTGGCTGAAAGGGTTCGCTGGGACGAATCGGTTACCTTCGGTGACAATGACCAGTTTGCCATCGATTGCTGGCGTACCGGTATTGCATTTCAGATGCTGCCCAGGCCATTGACGCTCTATGCCGATATCATCAGTGATGATGCCCTCTCACAATTACCCATTCACGCTGGCTGCTCGGAAAAATACACCAACTTCTTCAAGTGGATGCTGACACAAAAACAATTCATGTCTGCAAAGGCCTGGGCCGGATTTCGTGCACGTTTTGAAAGTACAGGCATTGCCCGATCTGCGCCACTCAGAAGTTTCAAGCTGCTCTGGCAAGGTTATAGAGCTGATGCCATCAGTCCACTGGGTATAATCCGACAGAGTATTCAGAATCTGTTTCCGCTCGCGTACCGACGGCTCGTCGATCGTTACGTCAGGGTGCGCGGCCTGTCCCTGGAACAGGCACGACGACAGTGAGCACGACCATGCCGCCCACTGAAAAAGCGGCTGAACACCAGGCACGATGCCGCAGTCACCAACGAATCGCATCAGACGATCTGCCATCGTATTGATTCTTTCAGGCGCAAGCGGACACGAAGATAACGAAAAAAGGTTGAGAATTTACAGTGAGCAAACCCATTCTAGTTACCGGCGGTGCCGGGTACATCGGCTCCCATATGGTGCGCATGCTGAGCCAGCGAGGTTTCGAGGTCGTTGTCTATGACAATCTTGAGCGGGGAAATCGCGACGCCGTGTCAAGTGGCGAATTGATCGTGGGGGACCTTCATGACACCGAGCGTCTGAGCAGCGTATTCGATACTCATGATATCCAGGCAGTCATGCACTTTGCGGCACTGGCTTATGTCGGCGAATCGGTCCATGAACCAGCCTTGTATTATCACAACAACGTAGGTGGCACTCAGTCGCTGCTGGATACGATGCGAGCTCATCAGGTTAACAAGCTCGTCTTCTCCTCTACATGCGCAACCTATGGAGTACCGGCAAGTTTGCCGATCACCGAAGACACGCCGCAGAATCCGATCAACCCCTACGGCCAGTCGAAGCTCATGGTGGAGCAGATACTCAGGGACTACAGCGTTGCCTACGGACTACGCAGCATTGCCCTTCGCTATTTCAATGCCGCAGGCTGTGCTGCGGACGGCAGCCTGGGTGAACGCCACGATCCGGAGACACACCTGCTGCCATTGATCCTGTACGAAGCACTTCGGGTACAGAGTGGCGGAGATCCGGCAGCAACCACACTGATGGTGTTCGGTGACGATTTTGACACACGGGACGGCACATGCATCAGGGACTACATACACGTCGACGACCTGTGCAGTGCACACATAGCTGCCTTCGAACGTATGCACAAGACCCCGGATCTCGGCGCCGAACAGTTCAACCTTGGTGTCAATTGCGGCTATACCGTACTGGAAATGATCGAAGCTTGCCGCCAGGTCACTGGTGTCGATTTCAAGTTCAATAGTGTTGCACGTCGTGCCGGAGATCCGCCGGAACTGGTGGCAGATGCATCGCGAGCCATGAGCAAGTTGCAGTGGAGCCCGAACCACACGGACATCGAGGACAGCATACGGCATGCCTGGCAGTGGTTTTCAGCCCACCCTCCAGCGCAGTGAGCAGTGAGCAGTGAGCAGTGACGATGACGGTGACAGTGACTGTTACACTCCCCGGCTCTATCGTTACCATCAGGATCGTAACCTTCCAATGGCCGTCGCCATGCGAGCAATGGGTAATATTCCAGCCATGAACAACAAACTGCGGCATCCACTTTGCCTATTGCTCAGCCTGACTGTCTGCATCGCGCCTGTATCTGCACAGACCGGTAAACAACCATTGAACGACAGTTGCTGGGAGCTGAGTTTCGAGGACTCATTCGATGAATTGTCCCTGTGGAAGGAAGAGTCGAGTGAAGGACTCTGGCGCACGCGTTACATCTGGCCACGCGACGTCATCATCAATGAAGAGCAACAATTCTACATCGACCCGCAGGTGCACGGCGTCTCTCCATTCACCGTCGTTGACGGTGTGCTGAGTATCACCGCGACCCCCACACCTGCGGCGCTGCAGGACAAGGTATCCGGCCAGCCTTACATATCCGGTGTTCTGACCACCGAAAAGTCATTCAATCAGAAATACGGGCGCTTCGAGGTCAGTGCCCAGCCGCCGAAAGGGCAAGGTCTATGGTCAGCGTTCTGGCTGCTTCCGAGCTTCAATCAATGGCCGGAGGGTGTTGCAGTGTTGCCTGAGATCGATGTGATGGAACACCTGGGCCATCAACCGGCCACGTATCACACCACCCTGCACACCAACCAGACAGGTCCTTTGACCTCTCACCCATACCACCATAGCCAGGGTGCGGACCTGAGCGATGATTTCCACCTCTATTCAGTGGTCTGGACGCCCGAAAGCGTGAGCTGGTTCCTGGATGGGCAATGGAAGGCCTCCCATCCGACTCCCGAGGATTTCACCAGACCTGTTCATTTTCTGCTGAACCTGGCTGTTGGTGGCTCGTGGCCCGGCTCTCCCGACGCAACGACAGAGTTCCCCGCGAAGTTCAGGATCGATTTCGTTCGCGCCTGGAATGACAACGGAGCCTGCGCCGATTGATCGAAGTGGATCGGGGTAGCAGCGGGGCACGCCTCATTCAGTCGTGAGTAACCGGGAATTCAGCTCTGGCAGCAGGGAGTAGAGTGTCTTGTAGGCTGTATTCAAAGCCAGATCATTGACCGTTTCATCGGTACTGATTTGAGAGTCTGCCAGTGACAAGGCAGGGCTGCGTAGATCCACATTCGACCTGATTGCCACGACACACGCCAGTCCGCCGAGGATTGCCAGCAGCAGTGCAGCAGGCACAGACAGGCGGTATTTGAGAAAGCGCTGAAGTTCCATACGTGACCAGAATGCAATCAGTATCAGCACACACAGCAGAGCTCCCACAGCCAGTGGAATCGCATGCTCGGATACGATCGTACTCAACACCGATCCCGGGTTTTCGACACCGTTCAACAGTTGCAGGTCGGGTCGCAGTCCCTGCGTCTGCAGGAACCACGGGGTGATCAGCTCCAGCAGAAGCACCAGCAACAAGCCGCCTGTCAGGAATAAAGTTATCAGGAAGCGAGCAAACAAACGTGTGGTGTCCAGCATCGATAGCAGTGTTCCCAGGATCACGGGAACAATGCAGACCAGGCCAACCAGAGCGATGTCATAGCGCAGGCCTTGCAGGAACAGTGGAACCAGTGCATCACTGTCGGCGAGCTTCGGATACTGCCATAGGCCGTAAGCCGCTCGTATCAGCGTCAACAGAAATACGACCGTGAGTACAAACAACAGGAATTGCCGTAGCAGATGCGTCGCCGGTAGCGTGGACTTCATGTTCATTGGCCGCTGTGTCTGAATCCGCGAAAGTATACCAGCCAGTCAAAGCTTCAAGCGAAGGAGCTGTACCGATCGCGCGTGAGATGCAAGATGCTTCCCCACAGCCCGGCTATCGGCTGTGGATGATGACGAATCGATCTCCAGCCACCAGTTGCCAGGCGCCAGAAAAGCAGAGTCCATCGGAAATTCGATGTCACCGCTGCTGCCATTGAACAGCAGGAGCAGGGAATCGGATGGCTCGATTTCCTCGCCGGGTGGAATGGCGTCCCCCATCAGCTGCAGGGCCACGAAGCCACCATTGGCACTGTGCCAGTCCGCCTCAGTCATCAGGCTGGCAGCTCGGTTCAGCCAGGTCACGTCTGGCAGACCGGTGCTCGTCGACAGGTGTTCCCCGTGCAGGTACCAGTGGCGATGCAGTACCGGCTGACTGGCACGCAGGGCTATCAGCCGCTGTGTAAACTCGTGCAGCTCGCGCGAGGTGGCGGTGTCCGCCCAGTCCATCCAGGTGGTTTTATTATCCTGGCAATACGCGTTGTTGTTGCCATGCTGCGTCCGATTGCGTTCATCTCCACCAAGCAGCATCGGCGTACCCTGAGACAGGAACAATGTGCATAACATGTTGCGCTGTTGGCGGACTCGCAACTCATTGATGGCGGCATCGTCAGTGTCACCCTCGGCGCCATGGTTGTTGGAATGGTTGCTCCCGTGTCCATCACGATTACCCTCCCCGTTCGCTTCATTGTGCTTGTGCAGGTAACTGACCGTATCCCGCAGTGTGAATCCATCGTGCGCGGTGATGAAATTGACACTGGCAGACGGTTTTCGTCCCTGCCATTCGAACAGGGAACTGCTGCCCAGCAGGCGGTCAGAAAACTCGGGGAGTAAATCTGCATCCGAATTCCAGAAACGCCTGACGGTGTCGCGGTACTTATCATTCCATTCCGACCATCGCGCCGGAAACTGCCCAAGCTGGTAACCTCCAGGGCCAATATCCCAGGGCTCCGCAATCAGATGAACATCCGCCAGCTCCGGATCCTGGGCGACAGCATCGAAAAATCCTGCACCCCGCTCGAAGCCATGCAACTCACGTCCCAGAATACTGGCCAGGTCGAAACGGAAGCCGTCGACCTGCATGTCACTGGTCCAGAATCTCAAACTGTCCATGACCAGCTGCAGCACTCGTGGATTTTCCACGGCAAATGTGTTTCCGGTTCCGGTGTCGTTCACGTAGTAGCGAGGGTTGCGTTGTAACCGATAGTAGGACAGATTGTCGATTCCTCGATAGCACAAGGTCGGCCCCAATTCGTTGCCTTCGGCCGTGTGGTTGTACACTACATCCAGTATGAGTTCGATTCCGGCTTTGTGCACTGCCTTGACCATGTCGCGAAATTCGGCCAGTGGATCATCTGACTGCGCATACCGTGCATCGGGAGCCATGAAACACAGGCTCTGGTATCCCCAGTAGTTTTTAAGATTCTGGGCCACCAGAAAATCGTCATCCACAAACGTGTGTACCGGGAGCAACTCCAGGGCGGTCACACCCAGCGAGCGCAGATAGCTGGTCACGGCCTTCGAGCCCAGAGCCGCATAACTGCCTCGGCGGCGTGCCGTGACCTGCGGTAACCGGGCACTCATACCCTTGACATGAGCCTCGTAGATGATCGCATCCGCCAGATCGGGGCGCTGACGCGGTTCGATATGGTTTCTGCGGTGAGGGGCGTGAGGCTTGCCAGTTCGCCTGTCTGCGGACACGACGACACATTTAGGTACGTACGGTGCGCTGTCTCGCTCATCAAAAGACAGGTCGCCGTCCGAGTGGCCACGAATATACCCGTAATTGGCATCATTCCAGATCAGTTGGCCATGCAGCTGCCTGGTGTAGGGATCGACCAGCAGTTTGTGTGCATTGAAGCGGTGGCCGTTGGCGGGTTCATAGGGGCCGTGCACCCGGTATCCGTAGATGGTGCCAGGCTTGACACCTGGCAGATAACCATGCCACACACCGTCCGTGTATGACGGCAGTGACAGCCTGTGCTGTTCCTGCTCGCCCTGATCATCGAACAGGCAAAGCTCGACGTCCGTGGCATGCCTGGAGAACAGGGAAAAATTAACACCTTTCGCATCGCTGCGGGCACCCAGTGGCCAGTTGCGTCCAGGCAGCATCTTCATCAGAACACTACTCCGGCAGGACAATCGGCTGGAGATGCCAGATGTCCTGATTGTAGTCACGCATCGTGCGATCAGTCGAAAAACGAGCACTGTGTGCAGTATTCAGTATGCTCATTCGCGTCCAGCGAGGTTTGTCCTGCCAGGCTGTCTCCAGTTCACCCTGGGCATCCAGGTACGCGGGCAGGTCCGCGACCGTCAACCACGGATCGTGCGCACTGCGGGCTGCATCGATAACATTCCTGATCAGGTCGGACTCCGTGCCATCGAACATTCCGGCGTCAAAAGCCGCGAACACACGTGCCAGTCGCTTGTCCTCTGCAATAATCGAGGACGGGGCGTATGCGCGACGAGCCTCCTCGACCTGGTTGACGGTGAGACCGAACAGGAAGAAGTTTTCCTCACCGACCGCTTCGAGTATTTCCACATTCGCACCGTCCAGGGTGCCGATGGTGACCGCCCCGTTCATCATGAATTTCATATTACCTGTGCCGGACGCCTCCTTGCCCGCGGTAGACACCTGCTCAGAGAGGTCCGCTGCCGGACAGATCAGCTCCATGGCAGACACATTGTAGTCGGGCAGGAAAACCAGCTTGAGACTCTCGGAGGTGCGGCTGTCATTATTGATGATCTCGGCCACATTATTGATCAGCTTGATGATGGCCTTGGCCATCTGGTAACCCGGTGCCGCCTTGCCGGCAATCAGTACGAATCGAGGTGGGTGCTCTCCACCGTCGAGCAAATCCAGGTACAGGTGAACCACGTGCAGCACGCACAGAAGTTGCCGCTTGTATTCATGCATGCGTTTCACCTGCACATCGAACAGCATGTCGGTGCTGACAGACACTCCCGTGCGCTGGGACACCAGACTGGCCAGGGCCTCCTTGTTATGTTGTTTTATGAGCTGCCACCTGCGCTGGAATTCCGGGCTGTCGGCCAACGGTACCAGCCTCTCCAGCTGGTCCAGCTGCATGACCCAGTCCTGGCCTGCGGATTCTGTCAGCAGGCCGGCAAGCCCGGGATTGCAGTACGCCAGCCAGCGCCGCTGTGTGACACCATTAGTCTTGTTATTGAATCGTGCCGGCCACAGTTCACTGAAGTTTCTGAACAGCCCCGTCTGCAGCAAACGCGAATGCAGGGCAGCGACACCGTTGATCGAAAAGCTGCCGACTATGGCGAGATGCGCCATACGCACCACCGGAACGGCGTCAAAAGAGACGATGGACATCTGTGCCTGGTGCTCGGAATCGCCCAGCCCACTGGCAGAGACCTCTTCCAGAAACCGTCGGTTTATCTCCTGGATGATCTCGGTCGGTCTGGGCAGCAAGGCACCGATCATGTTCAGTGACCAGCACTCGAGTGCTTCGGGTAACAAGGTGTGATTGGTATAGGCCATGACACGCGTGGTGATCGACCAGGCCTCGTCCCATGACAACTGGTGTACATCCACCAGCAGGCGCATCAGTTCCGGAACGGCCAGGCTCGGATGAGTGTCATTGAGTTGAAAGCAATGCGCATCGGCGAAACCGTCGAAATCCTCATGCTTGTGCGCCCAGATACGCAGAGTGTCCTGCAGACTGGCGGACACCAGGAAATACTGTTGACGCAAACGTAAAACCTTACCGTTTTCACTGCTGTCGTTGGGGTACAGTACCATCGTGATGTTCTCTGCAGCGTTCTTGGTAGCCACCGCCTCGGTGTATCCACCCGCATTGAACTCCTTGAGATTGAATTCATCGGTTGCTGTCGAGCTCCACAGTCTCAATGTGTTGACGATGCCGTTCTGATAACCAGGAATTGGCACATCGAAAGGTACGGCACGCACATCGTCGGTATCGATCCAGCGGTGAGTCACCTCACCATCCGCATCAGTGGTCAGCTCCACGCGCCCACCGAAACGGACGCGGCAACTCAACTCGGGGCGCTCCAGTTCCCAGACATGCCCTTCACTGAGCCAGTTGTCCGGCCTCTCCACCTGAAAACCGTGATCGATGGTCTGGCGAAACATGCCGTAGCGGTATCGCAGCCCGTAACCAGTCACCGGCAGCGCCAGCGATGCACAACTGTCCAGAAAACAGGCAGCCAGACGCCCCAGGCCGCCGTTTCCCAGTCCTGCGTCGGTTTCCAGTTGCTCCACCTGCTCCAGCGTGACACCGAGATCTTCCAGCGCAGCGCGCAGCTCATCGGTCATGGACAGATTGTGCACCGCGTTACGAAATGCACGGCCCATGAGGTATTCCATGGACAGATAACAGGTATGCCGCTTCGTACCCGATTCCACGGCCAGCCGGGTAATCCGCCAACGCTCCATCAGATGATCCCGGACACTGAGCGCCACAGCCTTGTACAGGAAATGAGCCGACGCATGGTCGATATCGCGACCCAGTGTCTGCAGGAAATGCTGAACGATCGAGCACCGCAGAGATTCGGAGTCCGAGTCAAGGTCATAGTCGTGATTGGCCCAGGCACTGCGCTGGCTGGTCAGCTCGAGGGCTGCGATCTTGTCGACGTGGTTCACAATATCAGTGGCAGGATTCATTAGAACGTTTTTAGCGTGAATTCGGTCGAAACCGGTGAAAGTAATATTGAGGCTAGAGAGGTTCTGACTTCAATGCGATGCGCGAATGTCACAAGTGCTTTGCCAAGAGGCTTTCATATGGTTAAGCTGTGGTCCAAAAGCACGAGGTGGCGAGATGAGCATCATAGATGAAAGTCAGATTTCACGGCTGACCAGGGACACACTGGCTCTGATTCTCGCCGGTGGACAGGGCAGTCGACTCTACGAGCTGACGAAGTGGCGGGCCAAACCGGCGGTACCCTTCGGTGGTAAATTCCGCATCATCGATTTCGCACTGTCCAACTGCATCAATTCAGGTATCCGTCGCGTCGGTGTCGTCACGCAATACAAGGCACACTCGCTGGTTCGCCATATTATACGTGGCTGGTCCGGATTCAAGGCCGAATTCGGAGAATTCGTGGAGATTCTGCCCGCCTCCAAGCGGGTGGATGAAGGCTGGTACAAGGGTACTGCCGATGCCGTGTACCAGAATCTGGATATCATCCGTACCCATAAGCCGCGTTTTGTGCTGGTGCTCGGCGGGGATCACATCTATAAAATGGATTACGGGCCGTTGATCTCATCCCATAACAGTCGCGATGCGGACATGACCCTGTGTTGTGTCGAGGTGTCGGTGGCGGAGGCTGCAGGGGCCTTCGGTGTGGTCAAGGTCGACTCCGAGGGCCGGGTGCTCGAATTTCAGGAAAAGCCGGCAGAGCCGGCAGAGATTCCAGGTAAGCCGGGACGGGTGCTGGCCTCCATGGGAAACTATGTGTTCAATACGGAGTTTCTCTACCAGGAACTTATCCGTGACGCCGATACGGAAGGCAGCTCCAATGACTTCGGCAAGGACCTCCTCCCGCACATCGTGAGCAACTATTCCATTTTTGCCTTTCGACTGGGTGACGACAATCCGCAGGGACAACCGTACTGGCGTGACGTGGGTACGCTGGATGCATTCTGGGAAGCCAATATGGAGCTGGTCGATTTCGAACCGGAACTCGACCTCTACGACACCAAATGGCCTGTTTACACCTACCAGATGCAATTGCCATCGGCCAAGTTCGTGCATGACACCGTCGAGCGTCGCGGCATGGCGCTCAACTGTATCGTCTCGGGTGGTTGTATCATTTCGGGCGGCAAGGCCAACAATTCATTGTTGTTCAGTAATGTTCGTGTGCGTTCTTACAGTGACATCCAGGATTCGGTCATCATGCCGAATGTCACCGTCGGGCGAAATTGCACAATCAAGCGGGCGATCGTCGATACCGGCACGATTCTCCCCGAGGGCTCTGAGGTCGGTATCGATGCCGAGGCCGACCGTGCCAAGGGTTATCGGGTCACCGACAGCGGCATCACCCTGGTGACGCCGGATCATTTCGGGCAGAAGCTGCATTTCGTGCGCTAGCCTGAATTCCATCCCTCTGACGCAAGGTACAGTTCATACCATGACTCACATCTGCATGCTGGCTGCAGAGAATGACGTTATTCCCGGTGGAAAGGTGGGTGGTATCGGTGATGTCCTGCGGGACATTCCCCGAGCCCTGGCCGGCCAGGGCGTCAGCGTCACGGTCATCATTCCCGCCTATGGCGCTTTCCACCGTCTGCCGGGAGCAATTCTGGCAGGTGTCTGTACGGCTGTTTACAGGGGCCGTCCGGAACGAGTGGAATTTCACGAACTGTTTGCCGAACGTGATCCGGGTGTGCGCTACCTGGTTGCCCACCACCCCCTGTTCGCTGCCGGGGGCGCCGGACGTGTGTACTGCGATGATGACGGGGGCCAGCCATTCGCCACTGACGCCAACAAGTTCGCCTTGTTCAGCGTCGCTGCCTTGCGTGCTATCAAGGAAGGAATAGTCGATGATATCGATATTCTTCATCTGCACGACTGGCATACCGGACTGGCAGCCGCACTGCTCAGGTTCGACCCGGAATACCAGGCACTCAAGCCCCTGAAAACCGTATTCAGTATCCATAATCTGGCGTTGCAGGGTATTCGGCCATTCACTGACAACAGTTCCTCCCTGCAGGCCTGGTTCCCTCACCTGCATTTCGATCCGGACGAACTGGCTGATCCCAGATGGCCTCACTGTGTGAATCCCATGGCCTGTGCCATCAGACTGTCCGATGTGGTGCACACCGTTTCGCCCACCTATGCACGCGAAATCGTCCAACCCAATGATCCCACACGCGGCTTTCACGGCGGCGAGGGCCTCGAAGCCGATCTGCAACGGGCCGCCAGCCAGGGCAGGCTGATTGGCATCATCAATGGTATCGACTACGAGGCTGAGGCTGGCAAACGCCTGGACTGGTCGGCCTTCACCCGACATGCCGGCGATGAATTACTGTCATTGATGTCGCGCCGACAGAACCTGCGCCCGATCGATTACGTGGCGCACCAGCGATTGTCCAGGTGGCAACACCAGACACGTCCCGCGCACATCATCACGGGAGTAGGCCGCCTGACCGATCAGAAAATGGCCCTGATGCTGCAACCGTTGCCCGATGGGCGGATTCCACTGGATGTCATGCTCGATTCCCTGCAGGGTCGTGGCCTGCTGCTGTTGCTGGGTTCCGGAGACGCGACGCTGGAACAGATCTGCCAGACCATTGCCGGACGACACACGCACTTCGTATTTCTCAACCAGTACTCGGAACGGCTGTCAAACCTGCTGTTCTCCAACGGCGACCTGTTTCTGATGCCCAGCTCATTCGAGCCCTGCGGCATCAGCCAGATGCTGGCCATGCGCCAGGGCCAGCCTTGTCTGGCACATGCGGTCGGTGGATTGTGTGACACCATCAACGACGAGGTCGACGGTTTTCTGTTTGCCGGCGAGTCCCTGGCCGCTCAGTCCACACAGATGCTCAAGCGTCTGGATACGGTGCTGCTCATGCGGGAAAAGCTGCCTGATACCTTTTGCACGATTGCTGCTCATGCAAAATCACAACGGTTTGCATGGCACGACAGTGCTGCGCGCTATATATCGGAGCTGTACTCATGAAATCCATTCTGGACCACGCCGAAGTCAATGCCATCATTGAAGGTCGGCATCACGAACCATTCTCGGTACTTGGCCAGCATGCGCTTCCCGAGAACACAGCTGAGGCGCTGGGAAGCAGCTCAGTCATCAGAGCGTTTCAGCCGCACACGCAAAGCGTCACGGTCATCGATGAGAAAGGTAACCGCACGCCACTGGAGCGTGTCCACCCGCACGGGTTGTTCGAGTCGGTGTTCTCCGCACCTGTCGGACCCTACCGACTCGAACTGGTCAATGGCGAACATCGCTGGGAGATCATCGATGCGTACTCCATGCCATCGCCCATGGGTGAGCTGGACCGCTACCTGCTCAATGAAGGCACTCATCAGGCACTGTATGAGGTACTGGGCTCCAACTGCATGCAGTTCAACGGCGTCGACGGTGTGCAGTTTGCAGTATGGGCCCCCAATGCCAGGCGGGTCAGCGTGGTGGGTGATTTCAATGATTGGGACGGGCGTCGCCATGTCATGCGCGGACACCCTGGCAGCGGTGTCTGGGACATGTTCATTCCCGGAGTCGGCATCGGTACGCTGTACAAGTTCGAAATAGTCGCCGCGGACGGACGCCTGCTACCGCTCAAGCATGATCCTTATGCACCCTACTTCGAACAACCGCCCGGCAACGCCTCGATCGTGTTCCAGAGTAAATTCATCTGGAGCGACGATGACTACCAGAAGCAGAAGAAAGGCCGCGACATGCGCGACAAGCCCATGTCCATCTATGAGGTACACGCCGGTTCCTGGCGACTGAATCTTCATGGTGACTCTCTCAGTTACATTGATCTGGCCAGGACGCTGATTCCCTACGTCGTGGAAAACGGCTTCACTCATGTGGAACTGATGCCTATTTCGGAACATCCATTCGACGGTTCATGGGGCTATCAGCCAATCGGATTATTCGCGCCAACGTCCCGATTCGGCAGTCCGGATGATTTCCGGCACTTCGTGGATGCCTGTCACGCTGCCAACATCGGCGTCATCATGGACTGGGTGCCTGCGCACTTTCCGACCGATGCGCACGGTTTGGGGGAGTTCGACGGCACACACCTCTACGAACACGCTGATCCGCGCCAGGGCATGCATCAGGACTGGCAGACCCTGATCTACAATTTCGGTCGCGCCGAAGTGGCTAACTACCTCCTGAGCAACGCGCTCTACTGGATTCGTGAGTTTCACCTGGATGGTCTTCGGGTCGATGCCGTGGCCTCCATGCTCTATCTGGATTATTCACGCGAGCAGGGGCAATGGATTCCCAACCGGTTCGGTGGTCGCGAAAATCTGGAGGCCATTGATTTCCTGAAACGCATGAACATCCTGGTGCATGCTGAAGGCGGCATCACGATGGCGGAGGAATCAACCAGCTTTCCGGGCGTCAGCCATCCGACCTACAACAACGGGCTGGGGTTCACGTTCAAATGGAACATGGGCTGGATGCACGACATGCTGGAATACATGAGCAAGGATGCCGCTTACCGTAAATACCATCACAACAGCCTGACCTTCGGCATGATCTACGCGTTCAGTGAGAACTTCTGTCTGCCCTTCTCCCATGACGAAGTCGTGCACGGCAAGGGGTCCATGATCAACAAGATGCCCGGTGATGACTGGCAGAAGTTTGCCAATCTGCGTGCACTTTACGGCATGATGTGGAGTTATCCGGGCAAGAAACTCAACTTCATGGGCGGCGAGATTGCCCAGTACAGCGAATGGCAGCATGCGGGCAGCATTCAGTGGCACCTGCTGGAAGAGGCCAAGCACAAAGGCATACAGTCACTGGTCAGGGATCTGAATCGTCTGTATTCGCAACACCCGGCACTGCATGAAACCGATTGCGACGGCAGTGGTTTCGAGTGGATCGATTGCGATGATATAGAGCAGAGCGTCATCTCCTATTACCGGTATTCCACTGACCGGACGCGCAGCTGCATCACGGTGTGCAATTTCACTCCGGTGGTACGCACTGAGTATGTAATTGGTGTCAATGAACCCGGTCGATACCGTGAACTGATCAATACCGACAACGAGGCATACGGTGGCAGCGGCCAGGCAAATCACCCGCCAGTCGCCGGCGACACGGCATCGACAGATGCGAGTGCCAGTCAGGCAACTATCGAGACAACTGACCAGGCTGCGCACAATCGACCCGCCTCGCTGCGTCTGACTCTCCCGCCACTGGGCGTGCTGATACTGGAAAAAATAGAACCGAACTAGTCTCGAGCTAGCACGATGACCGAAGCGTGCGATACACTTCGCGGCTGAAGACACAATCTTTGCCCTGGCACACGCTCTAACCGGAGAAATCTGCAACCAACTCCCTGTCTGCACAGCATGCAGGCGACGGTTGTCGAGTGTAGTCAGGCAGGCTTGTGGCTTAAAAATTGGATTTCGGTGCCACGAATTATGAAGAAACTGCTTGTACTTGCGCTTCTGGGCCTGGGCCTTGGGGCGGGCGCATGGAAGGCGCAAAATCCGGAAGGCACGGTCGAGGACTTCCGTGCACAGGCGAATGTGGTCGTCGAGCGCCTGAAAGCCGGTGCCCTGGCCGTACGAGAAACCAGTCCTGACAGCCTGCGGGCCCGAGCGGATACCGCGCAGGCACTGGAGGCGTCGATTGACGAGAGGCTGGAGCAGATCGAACAAACACTCAGCCTGCGCGAATCAGAAAACCTGCAGCCGCTGGCTGCCAGGGTCGCAGATCTTGGTACCTCTCTCGAACGGCTGGACAATTCGCTGGCAGACGTGGTGGCCAGCAATGAGGCCAATGTCCTGCGCCTGGACACCATCGACAGCCGCCTGGAGCTGCTGGTACGTCGCCTGGATGAACAGACGGTGGAACAGAACCTGGGCGAACTGCAGGAATCAATCGAAACGCTGGAAAATGAGATCAGCTCGCTACAACAACGGGCCGATGCCAGCGAGACGTCAGTGGATAATCAGTTGACCACGGTAGCGGAGCAAGCAGCTGCCATGGGCTTGAGACTCGACACGCTGGCTGTTGCACGAACAGCTACGGCAGGGGGTACTGATGGTCCGACCGGGGAGGAAGGCGCTGACCAGGACAGCGAGACTTCCGAATCAGGTTCCCCGGATGTGGACGGCACAGCGGATCTGGCCTCGCTGACGGCGGGTCTGGATGAACGATTCACGGCTATCGAATCCCGCTTGTCCACGGTCAATTCGGATTCGCGCAACCTCGAGGCACTGACCCGGCAGCTGGAGTCTGCACGTACCCAGATAAATGATCTGCAACAGAAAAATGCCGCCATCCGGCGCAATGTACAGGAACTGAACAGTACCATCGAAGAGTTGAAGACCGCAGGCGAATCCCTGTCTATCGATACGGTTCAGGCGGAGATTCGCGATCAGCTCGCGCTGGTACAGTCGCAGTTCGAAAGTGATGTGGCAGCGGACAACACACCGGCGCTGGAGAGTCTGCTGAACAACACGCGCACGCAGATCGAGGAGTTGGAACAACGCGTGCAGGACCTGCCTGCCTCTTCCTCCGAAGCCACGAACGCACTGGAAATCCAGACGGCACTCGAATCCCAGATCGTTGCCCTGGAGCGGCGTCTCGAGGACATCAACAGTGCCGATCCGGAACTGGCCAGTACCTTGTCCAACGTCAAGGAAAGGGTGGATGAGCTGGCCTCCCGCGGCTTCGTGACGCAGGAGGATCTTCGAGCACAGAACGAACCACAATCTGTCCAGTACAAGATCTATTTCGATCGTAACAGTGCTGAAATTACCGAGGCTGCGGCCAAGGTACTCAATTCGTTCATCACGCAGGAGAAAAACCGGACGACTGGCGTGTCTATTTTCGGGTTTACCGACCGTCGCGGCCCTGCCATCTACAATCAGCAACTTGCGTTGCAGCGCGCTACCAATGTGCGCTCCTATCTGATCCAGAACGGACTGGACTACACAAAGATCAAGGCCCTGACAGGGCTCGGAGAAGACGCCGCGGCCGCCGTGCTGCCCGACAATGCCGACGACGCCCAGCAACGTGTCGTGGTGCTTTATGCCGCGCAGCCGTAGCGAAACAGCACGGGTTCTGGCGGACACGTCTCCAACTGCGGAAAGCGGAGGACAGCACGTATGAGCCAACTGGACATTCAGACCACGGATTGTCTGCTGATCATCGATGTGCAGAACGATTTCTGCACAGATGGCTCGCTCGCGGTTCCGGATGCAGAAGCGATCATTCCGCACATCAACGCGCTCAGTCACCAGTACACGAACGTCGTTCTGACCCAGGACTGGCACCCGGCGGGGCATTCGAGTTTTGCCAGCAGCCATGCAGACAGAAAGGTCTTCGAGTCAGTGAAGATGCCTTACGGCGATCAGACACTGTGGCCTGATCACTGTGTCCAGGGTAGTGAAGGAGCCCGGTTTCATATTGCGCTCAATACCGAGGCCGCTCAGCTGATCATCCGCAAGGGTTTCCGCCGGGCCATTGACTCCTATTCCGCCTTCTACGAAAACGACCATGAAACACCAACGGGACTGGCGGGCTATCTGCGCGAGCGCGGGGTTGAGCGCGTCATCTGCGTCGGCCTGGCACTGGATTACTGTGTGCGATATTCGGCAGTGGATGCCAGGCGTGAAGGCTTCGATGCCGTGGTGATCGAACAGGCATGCCGGGGAATCGATATCGAAGGATCCAATGATCAGGCCCGCGCAGCGATGCGGGATGTGGGTGTGACCTTACTCTAAGTCAGAGGTATGCATCGAACCCTTCATGGCGCGTTTCATAGGGGTACTCGGTAAGAGCTCGGCTGGCTCGCCTGCGGGCATCTGAACGTTTGCGTCGTGCATCCGTGGGTTATGCACCCGCGTGACAGCTTGGCGTCCTCGGGCAGGCACCGATACGCGGGCAGATCATGCGGGCCTGCTTTTCGATACCCCGATTGAGCCATTCGATATTCAGCAATCTGGCTGTCTGCTGCAACTCCTTGCGTATATCGGCCGGGATGGAAACCGAGCCTCCGGCATCATTACAGGCAGCCTTCAGGTTGCGTGCCAGCTCACCGGCATCGGCCCCCTGGGCCTCCAGGGCGGGGTTGATGTCGATACCGGCACACAGCACGTGTTTGCTGCCGGACAGGTCGCTGACCTTGACCGATTCGCAACAGAAGATACGAGGCTCCGACT
>JABDKN010000164.1 GCA_013002205.1 Granulosicoccus sp. | reverse complement strand
GTATGGACCGCGTCAACCGATGGCGGTCGAATCGTAGGATATGACCTTTATCGAGATGGCACGCTGATAGTAGAACGTTGGGATACCCTAAGATACACCGACGGCAATCTTGAACCGGCGACCACCTACCAATATACTGTTATCGCGGTGGATGATGAGGGAAACTATAGCAATCCAAATGCGGTTCAGGTGACGACTCTCGATGTGCAGCTGCTTACATCGCATGTCAACTGGGACAACTATATTGAGCTATTGCGACACGTGTTCGATATCTACACCGGCAATGCCTATATCGCTGACCTGGCAACACTTCCGGATTGGCCAGATTCGACCTATTCCGGTACCCCGACATCGGATTCAACAGAAGCTGAGATTACATGCCTTAACGGGGGTACTGCTCAATTTACACCGGTTATCAATACCTCTATTCACAGTTCCTATGCATGGGAATTCAAATTTCACGATTGCCAGGACAACACGGTTGTACTGGATGGGCAGCTGCTCCGGGAAAAAAATTACGGCAGCAGACTCAATGGCGGGAAGGTAACGTCAACTGGCCTGACAATTGACGGGCAGCCCCGGCAAGTATTCTATTCAGGCGGTATGGATGAGTGGGAGAGTTTTGCCAGCCATCGAGAAACCACAGAGCTCAACTACAGTGTATCCGATGGCCTATCGAGTTTTGAACTCACTGATGCTAATACCCGTGTCACTTACTACGGCCCATTCTGGATGAATGGTTCGTTCACGATAAAATCGGAACTTACCGACAACCGTCACTTACACGCCGAAGTGCTTGAGGAGTTTCAAATGAAACTCAACGCTGCATACCAGGGAGCCGATACCGGTCTGCTAAAGCTGATGGGCGATGATGGTAGCGAACTTAAGCTGAACGTCGCCAATAATGACGATCTAACTGTAACAATAGAAATTACAACCAGCGACGGCACGAATGAGACGTTCACCAGGCCGTGGTCGCTATGGGAAGTCAACCTTCGTGTCGAGCGCCGATTTCTTTGGTAGGTGCCGGGCATGACAAATCTGTCGTTCACCGGTTTCATGGGATCAGGCATCTTACAGCGGGTATTGCTGGACAGCGTGCTCAGCTTGACGGCCAGTTCACCAGGTAATTGGGGACTCTGGTCAGCGTCCTCAGTCACAGTGCGCCAGTGCCAACCCAATTGATTGCTCATCGGCGCACAGCAAGCCGCTCTGAGTGCGCTGGGAAAGCCGCCCGTCGGCCAGGGTGTCTCAACCTCGCCGGCCGAACTCGGGCTGATGTGATTTCATATGGTGCCCGGGGCCGGACTTGAACCGGCACGGGGTTGCCCCCGAGGGATTTTAAGTCCCTTGCGTCTACCAATTTCGCCACCCGGGCTTTGGGGGGACAAGTGACTCTACACGTGTAGAGTGAGGCAATGATCGAACGGTCCGTAGAGTCTACACGTGTAGAGTCGCGGTGACCGCAATTGCCCGCTGACAAGACGGGCGTGCCAATGTGTCATCGCTCATGGATTGCCAGGCCACCAGAATCTGTGGCAGCTGGAGGAGCGTGAAAATGGAGGCTGAGCCCGGAGTCGAACCGAGGTAAACGGATTTGCAATCCGGTGCATAGCCACTCTGCCACTCAGCCGAGTGTCGTGATGGAACAAACGATAAAACCGATCAGATTTGGAGCGGGAAACCAGGTTCGAACTGGCGACCTCAACCTTGGCAAGGTTGCGCTCTACCAGCTGAGCTATTCCCGCACCGATCGTGGTGGTACACACTAATTAATTCAAATTGGAGCGGGAAACCAGGTTCGAACTGGCGACCTCAACCTTGGCAAGGTTGCGCTCTACCAACTGAGCTATTCCCGCATCAATCCGCATATTTTGGGTTGCATTGAGCAAGGTGTCAAGGGCCCCGCTGCAAAATCCCGACTATCGCTCCTGCGCTCAATCCGCCGATTCACTGAAGGCCGCTTGCATATACCCCACCATCGACCAGATCGTCAGGACGGTGGCAACGTACAAGGCAAACAGACCCAACTGGTAGATGGGCAGGCTAAGGAAATCATGCAGGTAGAGGAGCATGGACAGGGCCGTGATCTGGGCGGTGGTCTTGACCTTGCCTAACCAGCCCACCGCCACTCTGCCCCGTTTTCCCACTTCGGCCATCCACTCGCGCAAGGCGCTGATGGTGATTTCCCGCCCGATGATGACGATGGCCGGAATGGTCAACCACGGGCTGTTGTCGAATTCGACGATCAGGATCAGCACGGTGGCCACCATGAGCTTGTCGGCGACCGGGTCGAGAAAGGCGCCGAAGCGGCTTTCCACGCCCCACAGCCTGGCCAGGTAACCGTCCAGCCAGTCTGTGGTACCAGCCAGAATGAAGATGACGCAGCTCAATGGTCTGGCCCACGGTGCGTCCAGATAGAAAACCACGACGATCACGGGCAGCAGTGCAATCCTTAGCAGCGTGAGCCATATTGGCAGATTCTGTCTCATTGATCCGGTTCAACTCTTCAATTCGCGAGTGGGGTGCAACTCATCGTACACCCTGCCTGCAAGCTCCGTGCTGATGCCGGGTACGCTGGATATGTCCTCTACACCGGCTTTCTGCAGACGTTGCAACCCGCCGAAGTGCGTCAGCAATTGCTTGCGGCGTTTCGGCCCCAGACCCTTGATATCTTCAAGTACGGAGCTCTGGCGCTTCCTGGCGCGCTTGCCCCGGTGACCCGTGATCGCAAACCGGTGAGCCTCGTCCCGGATCTGCTGGATCAACAGTAATGCCGGGGAGTCATTGGTCAATTGCCGTTCGGCCCGTCCACCGTGCTGTTCATCGCGACACAGGAGCAGCGTCTCATCTCCAGGTCGACGATCCGGACCCTTGGAGACACCCACTACCTGCACCGAATTCACCTGCAGTTCGTTCAGCACTTCCAGTGCCACACCGATCTGGCCCCTGCCGCCGTCGATGAACAGGATATCCGGCAGGTCCCGGTTCTCCTTCAACAGCCGTGTGTAACGTCGCGTCAACGCCTGGCGCATGGCCGCGTAATCATCGCCGGGGGTAATATCGTCTATGTTGAACCGTCGATAATCGCTTTTCAGCGGACCTTCGGCATTGAACACCACGCAGGAAGCAACCGTGGCCTCCCCCATGGTGTGCGAAATATCGAAACACTCCATGCGGCGCGGCGCCTCGTCCAGCTCCGCCAGTTCGCGCACCGCCTCCAGCCGGGCCGCCATGCCCGAGCGCGAGGCAAGCCTGGCAGCCAGTGCCACTTCCGCATTGGTCAGGGCCAGAGTCTGCAGTCTGGCCCGGTCACCGCGCACGCGATGCACTATCTGGACGTTCGCGCCCTGCCGCTTGGCGAATACTTCCTGGAAAAGCTCGGCATCTTCCACCGCTTCACTGCAGATGATTTCCCTGGGCAGGTCATGCTCGAGGTAGAACTGGGCAATGAACGCATTGAGAATCTCCGCACTGCTGCTGCCCATCGGTGTCGCCGGGTAGAATGCCTTGTTGCCCAGGTTGATGCCGTTGCGCACGAAGAACACCTGCACGCAGCTCTGCCCGCCACTGGTCACTGCCGCCACGTAGTCAGCATTCCCGTCATCGCGCAGGGTGGTGGATAAATCACTGACCGCCTTGAGACTGCCTATCTGATCCCGCAGACGCGCCGCCGTTTCGAAATCCAGCGCCTCGCTGGCCTGCTCCATGCGATGCACCAGATCATTCACCACCTCCTGCGACTTTCCTTCCAGGATACGGATGGACATGTCCACATCCTGGCGGTAGTCATCCGCGGAAATCCGACGTACACAGGGAGCCGTGCAGCGCTTGATCTGATACTGCAGGCACGGTCGCGAACGGTTGCGGAAGTAGCTGTCATCGCACTGGCGCACGCGGAACAGCTTCTGTACCAGGCGCAGTGAACGCTTTACCGAACTCGCGCTGGGAAAGGGGCCGATGTATTTGCCGGGCGCCTTGCGTGCACCACGCTGGTAACTGAGCCTGGGATACTCGTCGCTGGTGGAGATGTAGATGTACGGGTAACTCTTGTCATCTCGCAACACCACGTTGTAGCGCGGGCGGTGTTCCTTGATGAGGTTCTGTTCGAGCAGCAGGGCATCGGCTGCACTGTCAGTGACGGTCGTCTGCACGGAGGCGATGTGCGAGACCAGTGCCTGCGTCTTTCGATTATCCACCGACTTCTGGAAGTAGCTGCCCAGGCGGTTTTTCAGGTTGGCGGCCTTGCCCACGTAGATGATGTCACCCTGGGCATTGAGCATGCGATACACCCCGGGACGCGTCGTCACGGTGCGCATGAAGCCGACGGCATCAAAATCACCGGGCAGACTTTTCGTGTCCGTACCTGCGTTCTGCGCGTTTGCCGCGGAGTCGTCCGGATTCAGTCGTTGTTCCACAAGTCGAACCTGATGGCAAGTCGCACCAGTTCAGCGGTTGTCTTGACGTTCAGCTTTTCGAAGGCGCGTGTGCGGTGAGTGCTGACAGTTTTCTCGCTGATATGCAGGCGATTGGATATCTCGCGATTGCGGTGACCACCCAGCAGCAAGGTGATGATTTCCATTTCCCGGCTGGTCAACTTGTGAAAGGGGTTTTCGTCGCCGCCATTGATGACGTCCATGGCCACCTGTTGCGCAACATCGGGCGACAGATACTGCTCACCTGCCATCACACGTCGCATAGCCTTGTCCATCTCGTCGGCGCTGCTCCCTTTCGTGATATAGCCACGCACACCGGAATTGAGTAATTTGCGGATATGCCCGCTTTCCAGGCGACCAGTCACCATGATGATACGACTCTTCGGCGCAAGACTGAGCAGTTTTTCCGCTGCCTCGAGGCCACTGATTCCGGGCAGATTGATATCCATGAGCACCAGGTCGAAATCATGGGTAGCAGCCATCTGCAGCGCTTCCTCCCCTGAACTGGCTTCGTTAATCGAACCTATCTGCGGGTTTTCCTCGAGCAGTCGACGCATACCGGCACGAACCAGCTCATGGTCATCGACTACCAGTATGTTCAGGAGGGGCTGCCCAGTCATGTGTCCAATTTACCAGTTTACAAGCGCAGAACCCCAGGTAAATCCACCTCCAAAGCCCTCCATGAGAATTGTGTCACCTCTTTTTATCCGGCCATCCCGAACGGCGACGTCCAGAGCAAGTGGAATTGAGGCGGCCGAGGTGTTGCCATGCTCTGCCACCGTTTGTACCACCTTACTCACCGGCATGCGCAGTTTCCTGGCCGTGGCGGCTATGATTCGGGAATTGGCCTGATGTGGCACCAGCCAGTCTACATCCGATTTATCCAGCTGGTTGGCCTCCAGCGTCTCATCCACGATGCGCCCCAGAGTCTTTACCGCCATGCGAAATACTTCACCGCCGGCCATCTCGACAAAGGCGCGGCCTTCCTGAACGGCTGCCAGATTGTTGGACACGCCTTGCGGTACCTGCAACAGATTGGCGTAATCGCCATCAGCGTGCAGATGGGTGGACAGAATGCCAGGCGCCGTGTCCTGTTTCAGAACCGCGGCGCCTGCGCCGTCACCAAACAGTACGCAGGTATTTCGATCGGTCCAGTCGATGATGCGCGAAAAGGTTTCCGCACCCACCACCAGGACGGTAGTTGCCGCACCGGTGCGCATGAACTGGTCGGCCACCGCCAACGCATAGACAAATCCGGTGCACACTGCCTGGATGTCGAAAGCCGGGCAACCGTGTACACCGAGTCTGCTCTGCAACAGGCACGCGGTGCTGGGAAAGACCTGGTCGGGTGTGGTCGTGGCGACGATGATCATATCTATCTCATCGATGCGAATACCGGCCATATCGATGGCACGGCGAGATGCCTGTTCGGCCAGATCAAGTGTGAATTCGCCCTCAGCCGCAATATGTCGCTGCGTAATACCGGTACGCTCCCGAATCCACGCGTCGCTGGTATCCACCATCGTCTCCAGCTCGGCGTTGGTGAGAATACGCTCAGGCAGATAGCCACCGGTTCCAACGATGCGAGCGAAGTGAGTCATGTTGTCAACGGTGTGTTGCCCTGGCAAGCTAAGTATAGATGGCGTGGTGACGCGTGTCGGGTAGCACACGCCGGACGGCTCAGTGGTCCTCAGGCGGCGTTCGGTGAGGCCTCCAGCCGACTGGCGATCATTGACGGCACGTTGTGCCCGATCTCCAGAAGTGCGATATCGATGGCATTGGCAAACGCCACGGCATCGGCGCTGCCGTGGCTCTTGACCACGACCCCCTGCAGACCCAGCAGACTGGCACCGTTATAGCGCCTTGGATCTATGCGGTTGCCGAATGCCTTGAGTATCGGCCGCGCCACCAGTCCCACCAGCTTGTTCCAGGTGGAACGCTTGAATTCTTCCCTGAGGTAGTGAGACACCATTCGCGCCACACCTTCGCTGGTCTTCAGCGACACGTTGCCAACGAAGCCGTCACACACCACGACATCGACCTTGTCGGTGTAGATCTCATTGCCTTCCACGAAACCGATGTAGTTCAGGCTGCTGCCGGCCAGCAAGGGCGCGGCCTGCTTGACCTGCTCGTTTCCCTTCATGGCTTCCGAGCCAATATTGAGCAGGGCCACGCGCGGTCTGTCTGTTCCGTCTACAGCTTCTGCCAGTATCGAACCCATCACGGCAAACTGGCACAGGTTGGTCGAGGAGCTGTCCACGTTCGCCCCCAGGTCCAGCATATGCGTGTGGCCATTGATCGCCGGAATGATGGCTGATATGGCTGGCCTGTCGATACCTTTGACCGTCTTCAGTACAAACTTGCTGATGGCCATCAATGCACCGGTATTGCCCGCACTCACACAGGCATCTGCCTGACCCTCCTTAACCAGGTTGATGGCCAGCCGCATCGAGGATTTTTTCTTGTTACGCAGGGCAACAGCTGCGCTGTCGTCCATGGTGACCACCTCCTCAGACGCTACGACGGAGTGTCGCCCCTGTGTCAGGGGATTGCTGCCGATGTGCTGGTGAATGAGCCCGGGATCACCGACCAGGATAAGGTGAACGTCATCGCGTCGGGCGAGCACTGATCGTACTGCTTCCACGATGTCTCCGGTGCCCCTGTCGCCACTCATGGCGTCGATGGCGACCCTCAGCATTCGTCAGGCACTGCAAGGCTGCAAAGCACGTTACGCGGGACCTACTCGTCCTCGTCGTCCAGTTCTTCAGGCATCTGCACCACCTGGTTTCCGCGGTAGAAGCCATCCGCCGTCACATGGTGACGTCGATGCAGTTCACCGGTAGTCGGGTCGGTTGACAGTGTCGGTCTCGACAGAGCGTCGTGCGAACGACGCATGCCGCGACGTGAAGGTGTCTTGCGGCTCTTTTGAACGGCCATGACTTCTTGATCCAGTAGAGAGTTAATGTAAATTAAGGTTTTTCAGTGCCTCAAAGGGGTTGGGCTTCCCCTCTTCCACCTCGGCAGGCAATTCGCCAAATTCTGTCGGTCCGGAACTGCATGCTGACAAGTCACTGTGTTTCGGTATATCGGGCACGTGCAGCATCACTTCATCTTCGAACAGGTCGAAGACGTGAATCTGCCCGTGTTCGTCCAGTACTACGGGGTCCAGTTCCTTGGGCAACTCACCAGCTTTCTCCTCGTTTTCCACGAAGACCAGCTCGAACGGTTCATTGATATCCACAGTCATGGACTCCAGGCAACGCTGGCAAATCAGCGTAAAACGGGTCTTCAGACGGCCACTGATCACGATGTGATCCTTGCGCCGGGAAAACAAGGCTGTAACCTGTACGTCATTGTCTGCGGATGCAAGGATACTACTCAGCCTCTTCAACTGATTCTGTGCCAGGACGAGTTCGAACCGTGTTCCGTCGCGGGCCAGTAAATCAGGATTGAATCGCTGGGGAAGTACCTTGACCATAACCCGCGAATGATAAAGAAAGGAGCAAACGGTTGCAAGTGCTCGTTCTCGCCTCTGGTTCACCGCATCGCGCTGCCATGTTGCGACGGTTGAACCTGCCCTTTTCGCAGATGTCACCAGGCACCGACGAGACTGCCGGCCCGGATGAGCTCCCCAGGGCGCTGGCCGGCAGGCTGGCTCGTGACAAGGCATTGGCGGTGCGTGACGCCAGGCTCTGGAACGAACCGGTTGTCATCATCGGGTCGGACCAGGTGGCCGCACTGGGCACTGCCAGACTTCGCAAACCCGGGAGCGAGGACCGGGCACGGGCGCAACTGGCACGCATGAGCGGCCAGACAGTTCACTTTTTTACGGCACTATGCCTGGTGGATATCGCTACCGGCCGCGAGTTCAGCGCCCTGGATACCACCATCGTGCGCCTGCGACGGTTGTCAGACGCGGAAATCGATCAATACATTGCGATCGAGCAGCCACTGGACTGTGCCGGCAGCTTCAAGGTGGAATCGTTGGGAATCAGTCTGTTCGACGCCGTCGACAGTCAGGATCCCACTGCCCTGGTCGGATTGCCGCTGATCTCGCTGTGCCATGGATTGCGCAAGTTCGGCATTGCCATTCCCTGACGCCGCTACGCCGCGACCAGGAACCTGTGTAACACCTGCAGGGTGACCAAAGAGAATAATGCTGCCAGCACGTCGTCGAGCATGATACCCAGTCCACCATGAACCTGCCGGTCGATCCAGCTGATGGGCCAGGGTTTGAGAATGTCGAAGAAGCGGAATACTACGAATCCGGCAAGAACCCACCACGCCGTACGTGGCATGGCCATCATGCTCAGCAGATAACCGACCACCTCGTCCCAGACGATGCCGGGGTGATCGTGCAGCCCCAACGCCTTTGCGCAGGCGTGGCAACACCAGACGCCCAGTACAAACAATAACAGCAGTACCAGGGCATAGGCGGGCAGAGACTGCGGCATCAGGAAAAGCAGCGGGACGCCGAGCAGGGTGCCGACGGTGCCGGGAGCATGCGGTGACAGTCCCAGACCGCCGCCCAGGGCAATGAAATTGGCAGGCCCGGCAAACAGGGCCGAGCGCGTAATCGTAGTCTGGCTCAACGTTTCTTCATTTCCCGGGGTCGGACTTCCGTGGCCAGCTTGTCCAGTACGCCGTTGACGTAACGATGCCCCTTGTCGGCGCCGAACCGCTTGGTGATCTCTATGCCTTCGTTGATCACCACTCGTGCAGGAATATCAGGGCTTCTGGTCAACTCGAACGTGGCAATGCGCAACACGTTGCGCTCGATCGGATCCAGCTCGGCAATGGGTCGGTCCAGCGCAGTGGCCAGTGCATCGTCGACAGCCTGCGGGGCATGACTGATGCCGTTGAACAATTGGATGAAATAGTCGACATCCACGCGACTCATATCCTGCTCATCCAGGAATTGCTGGCGTATCTGCGATACCTGGCCGTCACTGACGTCCCACTGATACAGTGCCTGCAGGGCACGCTCCCGGGCGTTTCGACGTAATTGCGTCCGGGTAACCCGTTTGCCGCGTTTCGCCGGGGCAATTGCGTTCCCGCCAGACTTTCCACCAGTGCCGGAAGAGGATGCATCAGCAGCCTGCGAGGCGTGCGACTGCTCCTTTTCTGCATCTCGCAGCAGATCACCCAGCGAGCGTGGCTGTTCGGTTCCCGGCAGCACCGGCTCGTCAGCAGACTGCGCCTCCCGGTCGGGTTGGGTAATCTTTTTCACAGGTTTGTGTCCTCAGACTCGACGCCAGGTGGTCTTGCCACCGGCATCTTCCAAAATCACACCCTGAAGTGCCAGCTCATCGCGAATCTGGTCACTGCGAGCAAAATCCTTCGCCGCTCTTGCCGCCTGGCGTTCCTCGATCATCGCAGCGATGCGATCAGCCGTGGGTCCGTCGCTACCGGCATCGCCGTGCAGCAATTCCTCCGGATCCTTGTCCAGCAGCCCCAGCCTGCCACCCAGGTACACCAGGGTGGATGCCAGGCGCACCGCATGCTCGCTGCCGGCATCGGCATCCTTGTTGAGTGCGTTCGTCAGCTCGTGCAGTACAGCCATGGCCTCGGGTGTGTTCAGATCGTCATTCATGGCTGCATCGAAGCGCTCGACGTAGCCCGTGTCCATGGCCACTGTTTTACCCGGATTCGTGTCGTGAGTCATTCCCTCCCGAGGTACCGGTCGTCCACGTAAGGCCGTGTAGAAACGACGCAGGGCTGTGCGTGCCGCCAGCAGTGCTTCGGTGGTGTAGTTGAGCGGACTGCGGTAGTGACTGCTGAGAATGAAGGTACGGATCTCCTCACCGGAATATTCGGCCAGCACATCACGTAGCGTGAGAAAGTTGTTCAAGGATTTGGACATCTTCTCTTCATCGATACGCACCATGCCATTGTGCATCCAGTAACGGGCAAACCGGCCACCGGTAAGCGCCTCACTTTGCGCGATCTCGTTTTCATGGTGTGGAAACTGCAAATCGGCGCCGCCACCGTGTATATCGAACTCCTCGCCCAGCAAATCCATGGACATGGCAGAACATTCGATATGCCAGCCAGGCCGGCCATCTCCCCAGGGAGATGGCCAGCTGGGCTCACCTGGCTTCGAGGATTTCCACAGCACGAAATCCAGCGGATCTCGTTTGTGCTCATCGATGGCCACACGCTCACCCGCGCGCAGCTCCTCTATCCTGCGACCTGACAATTTGCCGTACTCGGCGAATGATTTAACCGCATAGAACACATCACCATTGTCCGCCGCGTAGGCATGACCGGACTCGATAAGTCGTTCGATGATACGAATCATGCTCTGGATCGACTCCGTTGCACGCGGTTCGTGGGTGGGCGGCAGCACGCCGAGCGCCCGTTCATCGGCATGCATCTCGTCGATGTATCGCTGCGACAATGCTGTGGGGGAGACCCCAAGTTCTGCGGCACGATTGATGATCTTGTCGTCTACATCCGTGATGTTTCGGACATAGTTAACTGAATAACCTGCAGAGAGCAGGTGTCGATACAGCAAATCGTAAACAATCATGACGCGGCCATGGCCCACATGGCACTCGTCGTAGACCGTGATACCGCAGACGTACAGGCCTACATGCCCCTGTTTCAGCGGCTTGAACAGCTCTTTTCGACGATTGAGGGTGTTGTAGATCTGCAGCATCGTGGTGGATCGCGGGAGAAAGCAACCAGAGAATCCCCGAAGCCTAGCAGATTACCCGATGGTTACCGGCAGTAAGAAGGGGTGAAATACCGCTAAAATTCCACAGCTTAGGCAAATACCGAATCGACAGGAATCCGCATGCCCTCTTTACACCACTCAGCCTCCAGCCCTGGCGACGTGACATCTGCCGTTCCGAACCAGTCAGCTCGCCGACAATACAACGTCGACACCAGCGTCTCAGGCGCTGCTCGGATCACCCTGCTGCTGGCCTTCATGATGAGTCTGCTGATCGGCCCGGGCGCCACGGCCCTGGCTGGCAGTACCGTACCCATGGTCAAGCTGAGCACCACCAAGGGTGACATCATCATCGAGCTCAATGAAAGAGATGCACCACAGACTGTTGAAAATTTTCTCAGCTATGTCGATGCGGGTTTCTACGATGACACCCTGTTTCACCGTGTCATCGAAGGGTTCATGATTCAGGGCGGCGGCTTCAACAGGAACTACCAGAAGAAATCGACACGTGCGCCAGTCAGCAACGAGGCCTATAACGGACTGCGCAATCGACGTTACACGATTGCCATGGCCAGGACCACTGCACCTCATTCCGCAACATCACAATTCTTTATCAACAGCGAAGACAATCGCAATCTGGACCATACCGATACCACACAACGTGGCTGGGGTTATACGGTCTTCGGTCGTGTCGTCGACGGCCAGGAAGTGGTCGATGCCATCTCCCGCGTACGCACTGGACCAGGCGGCCCGTTCAGCCGGGATGTACCCTCTGAACCGGTCATCATCCTGTCAGCCGCGCGTTACAGCCAGGATGCGGAAACGGCGGCCTCCGCCGCAGTGATCAACAACGACTCTGCACCGTCCACGGCAAAAACCTCCGCAGTCAATCTACAGAAAGAAGGCAACGACACCCTGCCCGAGGGAGAATCCCGCCAGCCCGTGGAGCAGAACTGAAGGTCCGGGTTACGCCTGCTGTCGGCCAGCCTGCCCGGTGCTGCAGTCGCGGCCATGAGGCTGTTACACTCCGCGTTTATTCTATAAATACGGCAAATACGGCAACTTCATGAAAGCAACCATTTCGACCAGCAAAGGCACGATCATAGTAGAGCTCGACCCGACGGCAGCTCCGGAAACCTGTGCAAATTTCAAACGATATGCCGATGAAGATCACTTCAGCGGCACCATTTTCCATCGCGTCATTCCAAACTTCATGATCCAGGGTGGCGGTTTCACCGCAGAGATGGAACAGAAGGATACACATGCCAATATTCGCAATGAAGCCAAAAACGGACTTAAAAATAACGCGGGCACCATCGCCATGGCGCGCACTCCTGACCCCCATTCAGCCAGCTCGCAGTTTTTCATCAACCTCGTCGACAACGACTTCCTGAACTTCCGTGATGAATCTCATGCAGGTTATGGTTACTGCGTTTTTGGCCGAACGGTGGAGGGCATGGATACGATTGCCTCCATTGCCAGTGTGGCAACGGGCTCGAGCGGCCCGCACCAGGATGTACCTGCCGAAGCCGTCGTCATCGAATCCATCACCGTCTCGGAAGACTGACACCTCCGCGACCACAGCAGGTGGAGTACGATGACCGGCAGCCATCTCTTCATTGCCGACCTGCATCTGGAACCCTCCGCCCGGCGCATCTCCAGACTTGCCATGCGCTTCTTTGCAGAAGCGCATGGCATACGGCAACTCTATATCCTCGGCGATTTGTTCGAATACTGGCTGGGCGATGACGCGGGACTGTTACTGTATGAAAATGAGCTGCGCGCGCTCAGGCAGCTATCCGATTCCGGTTGCAAGGTCACCATCATGCTGGGGAACCGCGATTTTCTGTTAGGCGACGAGTTTGCCAGGCATATAGGCGCAACGCTGGTCACGGCGGACGAACTGGTCATCACCCTGGGTGAAACACCGGTCTTGCTGATGCACGGTGATACGCTGTGCACGGACGATACGGACTACCAGCGCTTCAGGCAAAGTCTTCGCAAACCGCGATGGCGTACCCAGTTTCTTGAAAAATCCATCGACGAGCGCCGCGAGCAGGCCGAAGCCCTGCGGGTCGCGAGCCGGGGTGCCAGTCGTGCCAAGCCTGCAGAGATCATGGACGTCAACTGCCAGGCGGTCAGTGAACGACTGTCGGCAAATGGCTGCCAGATCCTGATTCATGGTCACACCCATCGACCGGCCGAACACATGCGAGCGCAGACGGACACGACAAGACTGGTGGTCGGTGACTGGCACAAGGATCATGCGCAATATGTGCAGTGGAGTGATGCTGAAGGATTTGCCTTGAAGACGTTTCACGATGAGCATGGGCGTTAGACATTCCCGTCGATCACGCGATGAAGTCGAATACGCTATTAACGAGAGTTTTGCGCCCGGTACTCCAACTCCATCTCCTTGATCAAGGCCAGCTCCTGCTCGTTGAATCCTGCCTGTAATCGTGCTTCGCGATTGTACGGACTGCGCAGGTAGGCACTGTTTTCACCACGCAGCAGATCGCGGAACACCTCCGTACCGTCCAGCGAGCGATCCGCGCACACATGACGGAACCACCGATTGCCGATCTCCACGTGCCTGATCTCGTCACGATAGATCCGTTGCAGGATGGCGGCCGTGTCGGTATCGCCAAGTTGCGTCAACCTGTCGATCATGGGTGGCGCCACATCCAGACCCCGCGCCTCCAGTATACGAGGCACCAGCGCCATTCTCACCAGCACATCGTGACTCGTTCGACGCGCCATCTCCCACAAGCCGTCATGTGCAGGTAGCGCACCATAGTACGAACCAAGCGCAGCGAGCCTCTGGTGAAGCAACAGAAAATGCTCGCCCTCATCCGACGCCACACGCAGCCAGTCGGTCACGTAGTTCACCGGCATGTCACGGAACCGAAACAGTGCGTCCAATGCAAGATTGATCGCATTGAACTCGATATGGGCGAGTGAATGAATCAGGGCAACTCGCCCGGCCGGACTGCCCAGCCCCCGGCGGGCCAGCCGATGTGGCTCGACCAGGACCGGCTGCGCCGGTCTGCCGGGTACGTCAATCACTCGCACCCGCGAGACGCTCTCGCCGGATACACTGATCGACTGGGCCTGCGGGTCCAATGCCAGCCATTGCTGATACAGGGCGATGCTCGCCTGCGCCTTGCGCACCGGATCGGCATCCAACAGCACCTGTTCGGTATCCAGAAATATATCCATTGCGCACACCAGGTCTTCTTCCATTACGTATCAACAGGACCAACCAACCCAAATTCGGAGATCAGTTCCTTGTCAAACCATTCCACACCAGGTCGTCGTGCGGCCCGTTTACTGTCAGAGCGAACTCGAAGCGTATCACCGCTGCGACCTCTGCTGGTGGCAGCCCTGTTGCTTACTCTGGCTGCGTGCGCGAACAGTCCACCCATACCCGATGGGCCCAGGGAAAAGTTCGAGTTGACGCGTGACCTGGCTGGAAAAACGGTTGGTCGCGGCAACTTCAATGCCATCGATGGTACTGATCGCGACTTCGTTGCCTATATCGACGGCAGTTGGGACGGCCAGGTAATGACACTGGTGGAGGACTTCGAGTATGCCGATGGTGTGCAGGAGACCAAGACCTGGAAACTGACAAGACTGCCAAATGGTGAATACAGTGGGGTCCGTGAGGATGTGATCGGAACGGCTCGTGGTTTCCAGGACGGTGACGCATTTCGACTGGAATACACCATGGCCATTCCCGATGACGAGGGCAAACCCGGACGCAAGGTCCGGTTTCGCGACGTGCTGGTCAAACAGAGCGATGGTGCAATTCGCAATGAGGCCATCGTAGGATTCTGGGGCATCCGGGTGGGTCGCGTCAGTCTGATCATTACCCGCGAGGAGCAATGACACTTGTCAGTGCCTGGGTTGCATTTACCATATTCGCCGCCCTGATGCAGGCCGTGCGCACTGCCGGACAGAAGCACCTGGCCAGCAGTGTCAGCCCCATGAGCTCCACCCTGATACGTTACGTGTTCGGCTTGCCTTTTGCCATCATCTACTGGCTTTTCGTCACGAAGCCGGAGCTGTCGGGCGACATGGCGGCAATCTTCGACAACACCCGCTTCGTGGGTTTTGCCCTGCTGGCAGCAGTGGCACAGATAGTCGCCACCTTCCTGCTGATAAAGTCCTTCAGTTATCGAAACTTTACCGTGGGCACCAGTCTGGCCAAGACCGAGGCCGTGCAGGCGGCGGTCTTCGGCACGGTTCTGTTCGGCATTCCATTGTCAATGACCGGCTGGCTGGCCGTGGCCATCGGTTTCCTGGGAATCTTCATTGTCAGCATGCCTGCCGGAGAGCAACGCTGGGAGTCGACCTCGGTCTTGCTGGGCACCTTGTCCGGCTCGGCATTTGCGCTGACATCACTGTGGCTGCGCCAGGCCAGCCTGAGCCTGGATATGTCGGTACTGGCCAGCGCAGCCACCACCCTGGTGTTCATGGTCAGCATCCAGTCTGTGATTTGCCTGATCTATACCGTGCTACGGGAACCTTCAGAATTACGTAACATCTGCCGGCATCTGTGGCTTGCAGGTTTCGTCGGGCTGACCAGTGCACTCGGATCGGTCGGCTGGTTCACCGCCATGACCTACCAGAATCCGGCGCTGGTCAAGTCGCTCGGACAGGTGGAATTCATATTCACACTGCTGCTGACCACCCTGTTCTTCAAGGAACGCGTCACCGCGCGGGAGTTGTTCGGCGTCTGCGCCATCGTCACCAGTGTGATACTGATTGTGCGAACCCATTGAACCCGGCCTGGTGAACAGATTCACCGCATCGTTCCGGTGTGTCTGTCGCGGGACGGCCGATCAGTCACGCCGGACCAGTGTGTCGAAAAGCTCACGACTTTTCAGCGGCCTGTCTCCCAGGTGCACACGCAGAATACGACGCATCAGTATCCGGGCTTCTTCCAGCACTTGTGCATCGTCCAGCGTCAGCGAGGACAGCGCCAGCAATGTCCTGCCACTGACCATGACCCCTTCATCCGGTGTCACACCATCAGCCTGGACAGACGGGTCACGATGATCGGCGTCACCCATTCTCGTTTTCTGTTTCTGTATCCCCAGGCTCAGCTGCCCTTCCGCCAGCCGATTGCTTGCAACCGCAATCGCATTGGCCGGGTGATAGCGATACATGCGATTGGCATCGATCGCTGAGCCATCGGCGGTACACCGGGCAAGGTCGGGCAGCACACTCAGCCCGTCGAGAAGCTGCAGCTCAAAGGTTCGCAGCACGGCCTGCAGATCTCCCGGCTGCACGGTGTCCACCGTGGCCAGATTGGCCAACGCCACCGCGTAATGGGCGAATACAGCAGGCTGGGGCTGATCCTTTCCCAGCAATCGCAGTACCAGCTCATTGAAGTAATAGCCACAGGCAAGCTCAGTATCGGCCAGCGACAGTGGTGCGCCACTTTCCTCGATACCGGTCAGTGTTCTGAGTTCACTGCCGCCGACCCATGACAGTAACAGGGGCCTGAACGGTTGGTACAGGGCGCGTGTCCGAGCTTTGGATGCGCGCGCACTCTTGGCCATGAGACTGATGCGCCCATGACTCAGGGTAAATGCATCGACGATAAAACTCGATTCACGCCACAGTGTGTAATGCAGGATATAGGCAGGTTGCAGGGTCGTGCTGACACTGTCTTCATTCATCGCGAATTACTGATCATCGTAACCGAGGCTTCTCAATGCGCGTTCATCGTCGGCCCAACCCTCCTTCACGCGCACCCACAGTTGCAGAAAGACCTTGCTGCCGAACAAGCTCTCAAGTGTCGCCCTGGCTTTCGAACCTACTTCCTTGAGCTGAGCCCCGCCCTTGCCGATCACAATGCCTTTCTGGCTCGGCTTGTCCACCCAGATGACTGCACCGATTCGCAGCAGGTCTGCACCCTCTTCGTAGGTTTCCACCTCCACGGACAAGGCGTAGGGCAGTTCGGCCGACAGGAGTCGGGTCAGCTGCTCGCGCACGGCTTCGGCTGCCAGGAAACGCGCCGAACGGTCGGTCAGCTCATCCTCTGCGTACCGCCAGGGTGCCTGCGGTATGAAGGTGCCAACACGCTCCTCCAGAGCATCCACACCCGAGCCTTTCCGTGCGGATATCAGCATGACGCCCTGCAGGCGCTCATGCTCTGGAAGACTGGCCAGAAACGGCAGAAGCTCCTCTTTCTTCCTGATCGTATCGATCTTGTTGATCACCATGATGAACGGTACTCCGGAAGTGCTGACCAGCTCGAAGGCACGCTGATCGTCATCGTTCCAGACCAGGGCCTGCACCAGCAGGATGATCAGATCCACATCGTGCAGAGCCGTCGAAGCTGTGCGGTTCAGCACCTGATTCAGACGATGGGTACCTTTGACATGGATGCCGGGCGTGTCCACGTAGATGACCTGGCGCTCTCCCGAGCTCTGGATGCCCAGTATGCTGTGTCGTGTCGTCTGCGGCTTGTGCGTAGTGATGCTCAGTTTCTGGCCGACAAGACGATTCAGCAGGGTGGATTTGCCCACATTGGGTCTGCCAGCAATGGATACCACGCCACAAGTCGTCATTGGAAGCAAGCCATCAAAGAGAATTCACAGTTGCGTAAACCGTTGAGTTTACTCGCTCTGTGCCTCGAGTTGCTGATGCAGATTCTCCAGCATCATGGCGGCCGCGGCCTGTTCGGCCTTGCGCCGGCTGGTTGCCATAGCCCGAGTGGTCAATGCCAGTTCGGGCAGTGAACAGAGCACGGTGAACCGCATGTCGTGGGATTTACCGCTGGTTTCAAGTACCTGGTATTCCGGTCGGGCCAGCGACTGGCTTTGCAGCAATTCCTGCAACCGGGTCTTCGGATCCTTCAGGTCAGAGGACGGCGGCAGGGTATCGATCCGGTGCGCATAGAGTCGCAGCACCAGCGCTCTGGCCACCTCATATCCACCATCGAGCAGAACTGCACCGACAATGGACTCGACCACGTCTGACAAGATGGAATCGCGCCTGAAACCGCCACTGCGCAGTTCACCAACGCCCAGATTGAGGTAATCACCCAGACTCAATTCGCGGGCAATCTCGGCCAGTGTGCTCTGCCGCACCAGGCTGGCGCGCAAGCGGCTCAATGCCCCTTCGTCTTCATCCGGGCGATGATGGTATAACTCCGACGCCACGATGAAATTAAGGAAGCTGTCACCGAGAAATTCCAGACGTTCATAGTTGGACGCACCACTGGAGCGATGAGACAGAGCGATATCCAGTAAACCGCTATCTTTGAACTGATAGTCCAGCCGCTCTGTCAATGTGCCAAGATCTGCCATGCGCGCACTTTACCAGTGCTCGGGTCATCCTGCCTCACTCAAGTCCATTCACTGCACTTCAAGAGCCAGTCACGTGCAGCAGTGACACCCGCTGGTGTCACCGTCCAGGCTTGACCTCCTTGTCAAACGTCGTCACCAGATCGATGTTACGGAACAGATTGTCCCTCTTCTCGTACTGCACGGTCACGACATAGCCCCGCTTTCCATCCTTCTTCAGTTTGATGGTCTCTTCGGGTTTCAGATCCCACAGATTGTTGGTGCGGTACGCCTGGCCAATGTAATTGTAGACTTTGCTTCTTGGCTGCTTCAGCAAATCCGGGTTTGCAGCCACATCGCTGGCAATCTTGCTGACCGTCCAGTTCTCCATGAAATGAGGTGCGACCTTGAAGGCGAACAGGCCGAGAAAAACGCACACAGCCATGACGACCAGCATGCCGGTCAGTCCCATTCCACGCTGCCTTGCCAGCGAGTTGGCGTTGACTCGAGGTACGGAATTTCCGAAGGCGCCTGCCGGCCTGGACGAATAGCTGCTGCTCTGCGTGACACTCATCTGCTCTGTACCCTTTCTCTGACGCTGGCAGTTGCACGACATGCACCTGCGTGACTGTGATCCGGCGAGTCGTGCAGCCTGTGCTTCAGGATGAGACCCGCCTTTTCACTACAGCGTCAGAATGGCCCGGGACCTGAGCGATGCACTGCACGCATGATGCCCTGAACAGGACCGGCAGATGCGGTGTCGTCAGGACTTGTGGAGTAGTTCAGGGTTTTTTACGCTCCGGACCAGGGTCTACCGGATCGCGTCGAACAGTCGACTCCAGATAATGCCCTTGTTCCAGTGCATCCAGATGTACTTGGCTTCACCGACCAGGTTTTCCTCGGGAACGAATCCCCAGAAGCGGCTGTCATTGCTGCGGTCACGATTATCGCCAACCATGAAATAATGACCCTCCGGCACCGTGAAAGTACCGGAGCGCTTTGGAAACTCATCGTCAAATTCCAGTATGTCATGGGTGATTTCCCCGATAGTCTCCTCGCGCTGGACCGCACCAAGCACCCGGCTCTCGTTGACCGGATTGACATAGGCCTCGTTACCCGTGACCGGCATGAGCTGGCCATTGATGGTGAACTGGCGGTTTTCGTAGACCACCGTATCGCCTGGCAAACCGATCACCCGCTTGATGTAATCCAGGCCGGGATCCTGCGGAAAACGAAACACCGCGACATCGCCACGCTCGGGAGAACCGGTATCCAGGATTTTCGTGTGCACGACCGGTAGCCTGACACCGTAGCTGAACTTGTTGACCAGGATGAAATCGCCGATCAGCAGCGTGGGGATCATGGAACCCGAAGGGATGCGAAAAGGCTCGAACAGGAACGAGCGCAGTACCAGGACCACCAGCAAAACCGGGAAAAACGACTGCACGTACTCCACCAGTATCGGTAACTCACCCTTTTCGGCGCGTAGTGAGGCTTTGCGTTTCGGTGCAAACACCAGCGCATCCAGCAGCCAGATAAGTCCGGTGACTGCCGTGGCAATGACCAGTAGTAATGGAAAGTTCATCTTGTCAGCCCAGCTTGACGGCATCAGTTACGGTCCACCTGGAGAACTGCCAGAAAGGCTTCCTGGGGTATCTCGACCTTGCCCACCTGTTTCATACGACGTTTGCCTGCCTTCTGCTTTTCCAGCAGTTTGCGTTTTCGCGAGACATCTCCGCCGTAACATTTGGCTGTCACATTCTTGCGCAGCGCCTTGATGGACGAACGGGCAATGATGTGCGACCCGATGGCCGCCTGTACTGCCACCTCGAACATCTGCCTGGGAATGATCTCCTTCATGCGCTCCGCAAGCTCGCGACCCCGGCTCTGTGAGCGGTCGCGGTGAATGATCGATGCCAGCGCATCCACCTTGTCACCGTTGATGAGTATGTCCACCTTGACCAGATCCGCCTTGCGAAAACACTTGAACTCGTAGTCGAACGATGCGTAGCCCTTGCTCACCGACTTCAGCCGATCGAAGAAATCCAGCACCACTTCCGACAATGGCAGCTCATAGGTCATCTGGACCTGTCGACCGAGGTATTGCATGCTGATCTGTACGCCTCGTTTCTCCACGCACAGTCCGATGACCTCGCCTACATAATCCTGTGGCAGCAGCAGGTTGGCGCGAATGATGGGTTCCCGAATCTCGTCGATCACATTGATCATCGGTAACTCGGACGGGTTGTGGATATAGCTCAGCTCACCCCTGGTACTGAGAATCTCGTACACCACGGTGGGTGCGGTGGAGATCAGATCCAGGTTGTATTCCCTCTCCAGTCTCTCCTGCACGATCTCCATGTGCAGCATGCCCAGAAAGCCGCAGCGAAAGCCAAATCCCAGCGCCGTGGATGACTCTGGTTCGAAATGCAGTGCAGCGTCATTGAGTCGCAGTTTCGACAAGGCCTCGCGGAACGCCTCGTAGTCATCACTCTCGATGGGAAAGAGCCCGGCGAAAACACGTGGCTGTACTTCCTTGAATCCGGGCAAGGGGGTGGCCGCCGGGCGGCTTGCCAGGGTGATCGTATCACCGACCCGCGCCGCTTCGATCTCCTTTATGCCGGCGATGATGAATCCCACTTCACCTGCCGACAGCCGATCCGTGGTCTTGCGTTTCGGGGTGAAGATGCCCACGTCATCGGCCTGGAAGGTTCGGCCGGTCGACATGATCTGGATTTTCGAGCGACGCTCGATGGTGCCTTCGATAACCCGGACCAGCGTGACCACACCAACATAGGCATCGAACCAGGAATCGACGATCAGCGCCTTTGCCGGCGCCTGGTTATCGCCTTTGGGTGGCGGAACACGGGCAATCAGCTGCTCCAGCAGATCCTCTATCCCTATGCCGGTCTTGGCACTGACCTGTATCGCATCATGTGCCTCGATGCCGATTATTTCCTCGATCTCATCCACCACCCGTTCCGGATCAGCTGCCGGCAGGTCGATCTTGTTGAGTACCGGAATGACTTCCAGATTCTGCTCGATAGCGGTATAGCAATTGGCCACGCTCTGCGCCTCCACACCCTGCGAGGCATCCACTACCAGCAGCGCCCCCTCACAGGCCGACAGCGAACGCGAAACCTCGTAGGAGAAATCGACGTGCCCCGGGGTATCGATGAAGTTCAGATGGTAGGTGACACCGTCCCGCGCCTTGTAATCCAGCGACACCGCCTGAGCCTTGATGGTGATACCGCGCTCCTGCTCGATATCCATTGAATCGAGCACCTGCGCGTGCATTTCCCGGTCAGTCAGTCCGCCACAGATCTGGATGAAACGATCCGCTATCGTGGACTTGCCGTGATCGATATGGGCGATGATCGAGAAATTGCGTATGTTCTGCTGCATGCGTTCGGGATTCGTCGGGGTATTTACCAACGAGCGGGCGAATCGCACGCTGAAGGGAATCCCCTATTGTAGCTTGCAAGCGCGTCTCTCACGGCTTTCAGGTCCAAAAAGTGTTCACACAACTCAACGAGCGTAGAACCTGTCGACACATTCTGCGGCGATTCGCCAGGTACCAGGGAGCTCAGCTGATGCCCGGCAGACTCCGGCACCAGGCACAGCAGCGGTACCCGCGCGTTGCAACTGATCCTCAGTGCGGCATCCTGATCGATGTCGATGCACCGCAGGCGATAGCTGTCAGGCTCAAGCAGCTCGCGCAGTTGCTGTTCCATGTCCTCGCACAGATGACAGCCCTCACGGAAATACAGGACGAGCTCCGGCAAGTGTGGGCGCTCAGCATCGCCCCGGCATCCATCGATCATCGGCATCCCGTTTAATATTGCGACCTGGTAACTGGAATCGGTGCTCTGCTGGACGGTCCGGTTCAGTCCTGAAGCTTCAGCGCAAGGAATACCGGGCCGTCAGCACGATGGACCAGCACGGCGATCGATTTACGGTCGCCAATTTCGCTGAGCACCTGATTGACGTCCCGCGCGGAATCCACCGGCCGGTTGTCGATGGTCGAAATGACATCATCCACGCGTATTCCGGCTTTGTATGCTGGGCCATCGGGCGCCACGCTACTCACCAGCACGCCTCCTTTGTCGATACCCAGGGCCTCTCGTGTGTCATCATCCAGCGAGGTCACCGTCAACTTCAGTGCACTCTGGATGGTGTCAGGGGATGACGCAGGCCGCATACTCTGGCGCAGGTCATCATCGCTGGGTAATTCACCGATATTGACGGTCAACTCGATACTCTTGCCCTGCCTGACAACCTTCAATGTCGCATCCGTGTTGACCGGCACGCGACCAACCAGTGGAGGCAGCGAGGAGGACCGCTCGATCTGGTCTCCGTCGAAATGGGTGATGATATCCCCCACTGCCAGCGACGAGTTGGCGGCGGGACTGTCAGGCAGGATACTGGCAACCAGCGCACCGTGAGCGCGACCCATGCCAAACGACTCGGCCAGTTCCATGGTCACTTCCTGGATGATCACACCCAGCCAACCGCGCCTGACCTGACCCGTAACCCGGATCTGCTCCGCCACATCCATGGCCATCTCGATGGGGATGGCAAAGGACAGTCCCATGAAACTGCCGGTTCGGCTGTAGATCTGGCTGTTGATGCCAATCACCTCACCGTCCAGGTTGAACAGCGGGCCACCGGAATTTCCGGGGTTGATGGCCACATCGGTCTGGATGAATGGCACATAGCTCTCACTGGGCAAGGCCCTGCCAGTGGCGCTGACGATGCCGGCGGTTACTGAAAAGTCGAAGCCAAACGGTGAGCCGATTGCCAGCACCCATTCCCCCACTTCCAGAATATCGCTGTTGCCAACCCTGACCACCGGCAGTTCGCGCGCATCGATCTTCAGCAGAGCGACGTCCGAGCGCGGATCAGTGCCGACCACTTCAGCAATCAGCTGGCGTCGATCATGCAGGCGCACGAGCACCTGATCTGCCGATTCGACCACGTGATTGTTGGTCAGTATGTAGCCATCGGCCGTGATGATGAAACCGGAACCCAGCGCATTGCTCTCGGGTGGGCCTCCGGGACTCTGCTCTTCACGAAAGCGCCGCAGCAGATCATCCAGTTGATCATTGTTGTCCAGCCCGGGTATGCGGGTTCGTGCATCGTCTTCCGGCGAACTCTGGATGATGCTGATATTCACGACAGCTTTGTGATTCTGCTTGACCAGTGTAGTGAAGTCCGGCAATGACGACACCCGCGCCATTGCTGCGGATGACAGGGACAGGCCTGCAATCAGGCAATACAGAGAGAGCCGTCGCATGATCAGCGAACGCTGGAGCTGCCAGTACTGCTTGAGAGTCGACATCATGATTTCTCCGGAGTATGACCTGTCAGACGGGCGTATCGAACACGTTCGCAGGTCGTTTACCGACTGCCACTATACGGCCGGATTCCACGCAAAGGCGTGATTCCAGTCGCGCAAGCGTCATTGGCGCCAGGACTCGCCATGCAATAACGCCTCCAGTAAGCCCGATCAGTGCCGCCGCACCCAGAATCAGGTCAGTTTTCCAGCTCTCAATGGCGAGATCCACAGGCACGCCCTGAACCGGGAAATCCGGCAGTAGTGACAGTAACAGACCGGCGCTCAAGGCTGCCTGTGTCGACAGCGTCGTCAACAGCATACCCAGTAGCGGCAGACCATACGCACCGGCAACCAGCCACAGCCACCCTGCATCGCCATCGTCGAATTCAACCACGACAGGATCCTCTGCCAGCACGTCGTGTTCGCTCACGCAGGTGAGCCGTAGCGGCACACCACCCTGACCGAAGAGGCCGGCACCACATCCCTGCCCCCGGGAACAGCGAGCGCACGCGGAGACATTGCGCAGTTCCACAGTGATGCTGTCACCGGCGCTGGCTGGCGTGATTGCCCTGGCCGTCGTTTTCACGAGTGTGCCGCGCGTTCTGCCACTGCACCGGACCATGCTGCGCCGGACAGCAACATCAGCGGATGACGACTGCCGAGGCAATTGCCTGTACCGTCTCAGCCGGCACTTCGCCAACCGCGGTGATCACGGCATCGTCTATGATCAGTGCATACGCATTGATCGCCCCCATGGTGGACAGGCCCCCGGCCGACTGTCTCTGCTCGGCAGTTGGTTGATATTCGACGTACACGGACACTGAGGCCATACCGTCTGAGAGCATCACGTGACTGGTGGGGCCCTCGTTCATGGGCATCGGCGAGTAGGTTTCGGACACTTCGCGGTAGCCCTCGGGCAGGCCCTCGAAGCCCACACGATCGTGCGACTCTTCCTGATCGAGGAGGTTCGCTGGAAGACCAGAAGTTGCCTGAGCCTTTTTCGGTTCCAGCCAACTCATCTGCTCCTTGCCGGCAGCCACCTCGAAGCGACTGGCGTCAATGCTTGCCGGGTAGTCGATAGAGGTGAACATGACCTGCTCCACCACCTTATCCGGGCCATCGAGCATCATTGAACGCAATAGCATCTTGGACTCGCGATCAATCCAGAAGCGATAACCGTAGCGATAGTGATCCGTCGGCATGACATTGACAACATAAGTCGGCAGGCCCGCCACACGATCGGGCCGACCCAGCGAAAACCGGTACCGATCATTGTCAGCCAGTCCGGATGTCACCTGCGGCAGCAGATTGCGGGGTTTGGACTTGCTGACGATGACGGACTGGGTTTCCGGCCAGATGCAGGTGACCAGCGAATGATCGCGAATGACCTCCCTGGCTTCGCCATCGAGAGCACTCAGACGCTCCAGTTCACCGGTTTCATTGCTGGAATGCAGTATGTGCATGGAGGTGATGTGATGTCCCTGCACATGGACGAAATTGCCTTCATAGTTGAGGGTCTGCAGGGCACTGGACATCTCGGCGATCAATCCGGCCGGATCAGGCGCCGCTGCCGCTGTACCCGCATCATCCCCCCGGCTCTCGCCGGCCACACCGAGGCCGCCGTAGAGGGTCATGCCCAGGGAACCGATCAACAGGGCAGGCAGCGCTGAACGCAGTATCGAGTGCCGCGAGTGGACACGTACCCGGGCCACAGTCGTCCTCTGGTGTAAAGCAGGTAACCACACGTTCACACTCAGCGCTCCAGACCACGCTCGTCATACCCGATCAGCCTGGAGTACGGCAGCAGCCCTTCACGGTCAGCCGTCGGTGAACTTTCGATGTGCAGTGACAGCATCATGTTCAGTCGTTCTTCATCGCCTACCCGCTGCGAGGATTTCGGCGACACCCAGTAAGAACCGGTATTGGCCACCAGGTCCACCTCAGGCAACGGCACGCCAGTCACCTGTCGCGAAAATGCGTTGTCGACATCGATGCGGCGGACATCCAGGTCTGCACCGGAATTGTTCGCAACTGCCTGCCCGGTGACAGGCGACTGCGCGTGCCACGCGTTCATGCCCACCACGGTGATGGCGGCCACACTGGCCGCCAGGGCAAATCCTGCCATGCCTGTGCGCAGCATGTCAGGGCGTGAAACCGGAACGGCATCACGCAGTGCTGCGGCTTCACCGGCTGTCGACTGCCCGGAATTCGCCTCCGAGGCGCCTTCCATGGGTGCCAGGTGAACAGCCGCAGCACCCTCAGAATTGGACGAGGACGCATCATCACGCGCCACGCGGCCATGCACCTCATCCAGGCTGGCGTAGTTGGCAAGCGGGGTGATGTTACTGTAACCGGGCTCATCGGCAATTGCCGCGCAGATGCGCGATACCAGTTGCGTGTCCGCCTGCACCGGTTCGTTGTTCAGCACATCGCGGATCAGATGATAGCGTGTCCATTTCCGGCGCAGCTCACTGTCACTGCACACACCTTTGACACACTCTGATGCATTCAGGCCACGCCATTCGCCATCCATGAGCTGCGAGAGCTGTTCCTTCTTGTCGGGAGGATTGGAATTATCCATGGTTTACCTGCGTCGTTCATCGAGCAGAGGCTCGAGGTTATTGTCTATGGCTTCGCGGGCGCGAAAGATGCGCGAGCGAACTGTTCCGATGGGGCAATCCATGGCCAGGGCGATCTCTTCATAGGACATGCCTTCGAACTCCCTGAGAGTGATCGCGGTACGTAAGTCCTCTGGCAAGGCATCGATGGATGACTTCACGACCCGGGCGATCTCCTCGGTGACCATAACCCGCTCCGGCGTTGCAATCTCACGCAGGGCACTGCCGCTGTCATAGTGTTCGGCATCAACCACATCGATACCCGTGTCCGAAATCTTGCGACTCATCGTCACCAGATGATTCTTCGCCGTGTTGATGGCAATCCGGTACAACCAGGTATAGAAAGCGCTGTCACCACGGAAGTTCTTCAGGCCACGATACGCCTTGATGAATGCCTCCTGGGTAACATCCTGCGACTCGTGTATGTCGTGCACGTAACGAGAGACCAGGTGGCCGATCTTGTGCTGATACTTGAGCACCAGCAAATCGTAGGCCGACTTGTCCCCTCGCTGTACGCGCTTTACCAGCGCCAGATCAATTTCTTTGTCACTCAACGGCTTCGCTCCCCGAGCGATCTGAGGCGCTGAAGCAGACACCTTGTCAGAGGCGCAAATCATATCAGGAGTTTATCCAGTGGAGCCCATCGGGCGTTCATCTGGTATGACCTCAATTCTCGGTATAGTTCAGGGTCAAGGGGTGCTGACACGGCATACTTGCACCCGTGTCACTAACTTTGCGGGAAAACGCTGCCCATGTCTCTACCCCTGGTTATCGATCCCAACGACCTGGCTGACCGCCTGGCGGACATTCAGACGGAAGGTAATACCCTGGCCCAGGCGCACTTATGCCTGGTGGATCTGCGCTCGGCAGAGGCATACGCCGCCGGTCACCTGCCAGGAGCCGTCCATGGAGACGCAGCACTGCTCAGCCGCAGCGAGTCGCCAGTGGGCGGGTTGCTGCCGGAGTCGGAAATGGTCAATAGTTTTCTGGCAGGCATCGGCGCCAATCCGGGTGACAGGATCATTGGCTATGATGGTGGCCGGGAAACGCCTGCCGCCCGAATGATCTGGGTACTCGATGCCTATGGTCACACCGCAGCAAGCTGGCTCAACGGTGGATTTCGTGCCTGGCAGAGTGCATCGCTGCCAATCAGCCACAGTGTGCACTCCCCGGCCAGAGGTACACTGGCCCTGTCACTCGTGGGTGACAATGTGATGTCAGTAGAGGCGCTGATGGCGGAACTCGATTCGCCGACGCTCGCCATTGTGGATGTGCGCAGTGCCGCGGAATTTGACGGTAGCGACGTGCGCAGCGCCATGGGTGGTCACGTCCCCGGGGCCCGGCACCTGGAATGGACTGCACAACTGGATGACCAGGGCCGACTGCTGGACGATGATACGCTGCGCAAGGCATTGGACGAGCGCGATATCGCCAGGGATCAACCGATCGTCGTGTACTGCCAGACGCACCAGAGGTCATCGGTGACCTACGTCGCGCTCAGGCATCTGGGTTACCGGGATGTCAGAGCCCTGGACGGTGCCTGGTCGCACTGGGGAAACCGGGCGGATACGCCCAAATCGCAGGGCAGCGCCTGAGGATACGGATCGGGGGCCTGCCGGTCGTGGCCAGCGGGACCCGCACTAACACCCCGACAGCTTGCGGTAATTCGCATATCGCCATGGTGCGATCGAGCCATCGGCCAGTCCATCCCGTACTGCGCAGCCAGGCTCGACTGTGTGTGTGCAATTGCCGAAACGACAGGATTCGGCTGCCCTGGCCAGTTCGTGATAACCCGAGCGAACGATATCCGCTGACAGATGTGACACAGAATACTGCCTCACACCGGGCGAATCGATAATGGCTCCGCCCTCCGGCAGCTCGTACCAGAAGGTCACCGATGTGGTGTGTGAGCCAAACCCCGTGGCTTGCGACACGGCGCCTACACGCAGCTCTCTGTCAGGTAACAGCTTCTGGATGATGGAAGACTTGCCGACACCACTGGCCCCGACCAGAGCGAATGCACGCCCTTTCAATTCCCGCAGCAAGGGTTGCATCCCTTTGTCGCCTTTGGTATCGATGGCCACGGCCGTGTAGCCCACGGATCGGTAAACCTGAAGTATCTCCTCATACCGGGGACGTTCAGCCTCGGACAACAAATCCCACTTGTTGATGATCACCAGGGCACCGACTCCGGCGCGGTGTGCGGCGAGGCAGAACTGGTCGATAAGGAGAGTATCGATCCCCGGCGGGCTGGCCGACACGATGCCCAGATGCGTCAGGTTTGCGGCCAGAGGCTTGACTGTACGCCGGTCCGCACGTTCCAGTACATTCGCACGTGGCAGCAGTTGGACCACCCTGTACACGTCACCGTCGTATTCGCACAGGACAAGGTCACCCGCTACCAGCAGGGGCAGGTTGCGTAATGGGTAGGCCTGGGTGATGCCAGGTGAGACGATGTCGTCACCGTCAAGCTGTACGGCCACGCTGGAACGCAGATTGGCGATGACACGTGCCTGGATACTCACACGCTGAGGGCGCTGGTGGATGACAGGCAGATGACGGGCACTTTTCGCGGTTGTGTGCTTGAATAACCACCAGGAGTGTAGCGCGAACTGCCACCGCATGAAGTGCTGCCACGTACAATTCTACTAATTGGAAAGCGAAACAGCCTGATGCCGGTGAGTAATGACAACCTGATCTGGGTTGACCTGGAAATGACCGGCCTGGATCCGGACAGCGACACCGTGATCGAGATTGCCTCGATCGTGACCGATCCGGCACTCAATACCCTGGCCGAAGGGCCTGTCATCGCCATTCATGTCGATGACCGACGTCTGCAGGCCATGGATGCCTGGAACACTGAGCACCACAATGCATCCGGACTGGTCGACCGGGTCCGCAGCAGCAGCCACACCCTGGACAGTGCAAGCGAGGAAACCATTCACTTCCTGTCTGACTGGGTGACCACTGGATACAGCCCGATGTGTGGTAACAGCATCTGCCAGGATCGGCGGTTCATGGTCCGTCACATGCCGACGCTGGAGGCATTCTTCCATTACCGCAATATTGATGTCAGCACTATCAAGGAACTCGTGCGCCGCTGGCAGCCGTCCGTCCTGAGCGGTTTCAGCAAGAATAATACGCATCTGGCGCTGGATGACATCAGAGAGAGTATTGCTGAGCTTCGCTACTACCGGGATCACGTCTTTTCCATCTGATTTGCTGCACTTTATTGCATGTAAATTGGATGACTGACGGACCGCAGAAACATGGGGCCAGCACCGCTAAAAAAAGTTGCAAATTGCCAGTAAATCTCTGTCCCTGATGCTTGACGAACGGATAAAAACTCTTTCTTATGCACAAGGTAAATTAAAGGTTGATGGATCTCTCACTTTACTGTAGTGGCAGTCATCACTACCTTAATTAGTAACCGCAACCAGTTGATAAATATCATTTTTATCGATTTGTTCAAATTATAAACAATTTGACGAGCAGGTTACATTTGCACCGTTTGCGGCCCTAAATGGTGATGCATCCACAAGGTTATCCACAGATTTTGTGGATAAGATTCTTCGTGCATGCCGGTGACGTTTCCTTGGCTGTCGCACTGTTTCTTGACACTCGATTCAGGGTCGAAAGCACCGATGGACAGGGGAGCGAGTCAAATCAACGGCGTACGTTGCTCGAACGCCACGGACAGGGTGCTTCCATCCGCAAATTCAAGCTCGCTTCCTACCGGTACACCGCGAGCGATCTGCATCACCGACACGCCGTGACGGGCCGCTAGATCGGCAATGAAACGGGCCGTTGCCTGTCCTTCCACCGTCGGGCTGGTCGCCAGGATGATCTCGTCGATGCCTCCAGACTGCAATCGTGCGTCGAGCAGATCAAGTCCGAGATCCCTGGGCCCGATACCATCCAGAGGAGACAGGTGACCAAGTAGCAGGAAGTACTTGCCCGGATAGTGGGTCGCACGGTCGATGGCCAGCACGTCAGCCGGATTTTCGACGATGCATAACTGTGATGAGCGGCGAGCGGGATCCGAGCACCAGCGACACAGGGTATTTTCCGTGAAGATACGACACTGCTGACAGTGATGGATACGATCCATTGCACTGATCAAGGTCGTCCCCAGGCGACGCGCAGCCTCGCGGTCACGCTGCAGCAGGTGCAGAGCCATGCGCTGGGCGGACTTGGGCCCGACACCAGGTAGGCACCTCAGCGACTCGACCAGGTCCTCCAGCAGACCACTACCTGACACGCGGATGTACTCAGTCGACCAGTCTAGAACGGCATCTTCATGCCAGGCGGCAACTCCATGCCACTGGCCAGGCCACTCAGCTTGTCCTTGGACGCTGCCGCCAGACGCTGTGAGGCATCGTTGACGGCCGCCGCCACCAGATCCTCGAGCATGTCCTTGTCATCCCCGACCAGGGAGTCATCGATCGAGACCTTACGCAGTTCATGCTGGCCGTTCATGATCACCTTGACCAGACCACCACCACTCTGCCCTTCGATCTCCATGTTGGCGATCTCTTCCTGCGCACGCTGCATGTCTTCCTGCATCTTCTGCGCTTGCTTCATCAGGTTGCCGATGCCACCTTTCATATCTCTGCCCTCTTCATCTGTTCGTCTGTCGCTTAAGCGCCTGATCGTCTAGCGCTTAGGCATCTGCTCGTCTGTTCCTTAAGCATCTGCCCGTCTAGCGCTCACTCATGGGCGCGATACTGCTTTCGTCCACCGCACCGTCTACCCGCTCGATGAGCTGACGCACGACCGGGTCCCGTCCTATGGAGGCGCGCGCGGCAGCCATCTCGTCCGACCGCTTCTGTTCATCGATACGCGCCGGCGTGTTCAACTCGGCATTCTCGAGCAGAATCTCCAACTGCGCAGGTGCATCCAGCCATTGACTCAACGCACTCTCCAGCCGGTCCCTGAACCGGGGGGTATTCAGATGCTCGGACACGGACTCCAGTCGCAACGTGATGTGGCCGGAAACGGCCGACACCAGCTCACAGTTGCTCGCCAGCTGCTTTGGCATGCCGGATACATCCAGTTCCGACACGATCTGGTGCCATTGCTGTGGCCGGATGTCACTGCGATCCGGAATGCTGGCGGCCGTGGTGTCGGCGCGCTGTTCTGCATCGGCTACGACAACTGATTCGGTAGCCGTGTCTGCGACTGGTTCTGCCGCTGGCACATCAGTTGATCCGGTGGCTGTTTCCACGTTGGGGGCGACCGCTGTTGCTGTCGAGGTCGCCGTCGCCGTTTGTTTCAGTGGCGCTGTCGGCGTCGGAGTCGCTGCCGGCTCTGCAACCGTGGGTGCAGCCTCGCCACGTGCCGCCGCCAGTGCCGCGGCTCGCAGGGCGCCCCCTGCGGACACCTCACCGCGGACCGGCAGTGATGCGGACACGGGGGCAGTAGCAGCATTCGCCTGTTGAGAGCTGCCAGCAGCTGCGTCCGTC
>JABDKN010000163.1 GCA_013002205.1 Granulosicoccus sp. | reverse complement strand
GCCCGACGGGCAGCTGGCGGTCACCGCAATGGCGAGCCTTGTGCGACAGCACGCGGAGAATGTCCACCTGAAGCATGATCCCGGGACCGATGGCTGGCTGGAGCAAGCTCCCTTCGACGCCATAATCGTCTCCGGAGCGATCGCGCACATCCCGTTGCCCCTGACCGATCAGCTCGTCCTCGCCAGTTCACGGCCTACCAGGCGGATGTGTACCCGGAAGTTGGACTAGCCTGTCAGCGAACGACGTGTACCGAGCACCCGGCGTGGCGGACTACCCACGCGGCGGTTGAGCCCAGGAAATAGTCCTGCAGTCCAGGACGGTGCGAAGCCACGACGATGCACTGGCAATCATGCTGTTCGGCATAGTTCAGTATCGTTCGCCCGGCATGCCCGGTCACCACGTCCAGCTTGATGTCGCTCGCCTCACCAAGCTCTGCCTGCAGCGCCGCCCTGGCTTCTGAGCGACCTTTCTCCTGGTAATTGGCGGGCAGATGCACGGCGGCATACCCCGGAATCGCTTCGATGACATTCAGGGCGATTATCGTCCCGCCTTCTTCCAGTAGCCTGCGTGCTATGTCCAACGCGGCGTTGACGTTGCGCGTATGATCGAGTGCTACCGGGACCAGGATGCTCTTGAACATATCTCTTCTCCCATTGTTGGAAACAGCATATCCCAAACGCGCAGGAATTGATTGACCTGCGTCAACTACGGGGCCCCTCTGGTGTTGCAAACCCCGTGACCAGTGAAGGCTGTTTCCCAGAGACCCAGGCAATCGACATCACCGGCGTTGACCCTGTGCCGGAACACCTTGAATTTGCAGTAAGGCCGGAGCCGTCAGCCCACTACCCGTAGAAGATCGATACCAGGGTCGTCTGAGGAGCCGTACTCCTCCTCGAGCAAGATGGTCATGTCTGCAGTATTCAACGGGCGACTGAACAGGTAGCCCTGGACAATGTCACAGTTCTTCTCACGCAAATAGTCCAGTTCTGATTGCGTCTCGACACCTTCTGCAATGACTTCCAGGTTCAGACCCTGGGCCAGTGACAAAATGGCCGCTACGATCTTTTCATTGGCATTGCCAACTTCCACGCCCGTGATGAAGCTTCGATCGATCTTCAGGGTATCGATGGGCAGCGTGGTGAGCGCGCCCAGCGAGCTGTATCCGGTACCGAAATCGTCCATTGCAATGCGAACTCCCCTGTCCCGCAGGCTTTCAAGGGTCGCGATGACATTGCTCGGTGCCTCCATGATGCAGGATTCGGTGATTTCCACTTCCAGTGCTTCCGGAAGCATGTTATGAATGGCGAGGGCATTAGCCACCGTATCCAGCACATTCGACAATGTAAACTGGCGTTGCGATACATTCACAGACAAGCGTGGCGGCGCTATACCCATGTTTTGCCACTCAGTCCATTGGCGACAGGTTTCCATGAAGATCCACTCCCCTATCGGTCCAATCAATCCAGTCTCTTCGGCAATCGGTATGAAATCAACCGGACTGACAAAACCCCGCTCTGGATGTGACCAGCGCAGCAGTACTTCTGCACCAATCATGCTGCGTGTCTGGCTGGCATACTGCGCCTGGAAATTGAGGTGTAGATCCCCGTTTTCGAATGAGTCGCGTAGATCATGTTCCAGACCGATTCGAGATTCGATATCCGACTGCAGGTTATTACCGTAGATGCGATAGCTGTTCTTCTGCGTATGCTTGGCGTCGTACATCGCCATGTCTGCGTGCTTGATCAATTGCTCGACATCGTCGCCGTGCTCCGGGTAGGTAGCAATGCCAATGCTGGTACCCACCACGAATCTGTGATTCTGGATAGCAAGGGGGTCTTTCAGCGTACGTAACACACGCTCGGCAATTCTCCTGACAGCGCTGACGTCATCGAGATTGTGGATCAGGATGATGAACTCATCGCCGCCGAGTCTCGCGACAGAGCCAGCCGGAAGCTCGTTACTCGCTGTGCACTTACTGGAGAACACGTGGTCAAGGTCGCGAATACAGCCGGATAAGCGGTCGGAGACCGCCTGCAGCAGTTCGTCACCTGCTTCGTGTCCGAGCGTGTCATTGATGCGTTTGAAATCGTCCAGGTCCAGGAACAACACAGCCAGCTGCTTGTGTGAGCTTGCGGCCTGATAGATGGCCGCCCCCAACTGGTCCAGAAACAGTCGCCGATTGGCAAGGCCGGTCAGGCTGTCACGATAGGCAAGCTGTTCGATCTTCGCATGAGACTGTTTGAGAGCATCCATGGAAGTGCCCAGTTTTTGCTGCATGTCGCGAAAGGCTTTCGTCAAATCCCCTATTTCATCTGCGCGCAGCAGGTTGCGCTTCGGCAGTTCAGCAGACCTGCCGTCGCCAATCGCGATAGCGGTGGAGCGTAACTGCCGGACGGGTTCGACGACGAGTGACCTGAGCAGCAGAAATAGAATCAGTGAGGTGACCAGTATGGCAATTGTCACCACGGAGGCAACACTGCTGATCAATCTTATACTGATGGCCGAGAATTCCTTGTCCGGCAATACGGCAATCAACAGAAGATCCGGGTGTAGCCACTGGCCCTGTATCGAAACCGCCTCGCTGTTAAGGCTCGTCGAGATGACGCCGTCATTGGAACCATCCTGCGGAAACAGATTGATCAGTCTGGCGTGGTTGGGCGCTGGTGTGTCCATGTCCTCCTGCATGGACTGGAACGCGACGTCTCCATTTCTGTACAAGGCCATCAGATACCCCGTTTGTCCGATTCGGGCGTTGATCACCTGCTGTCCAAGCTCCGGCAGATCGATGGTCAGGGTCATGAAACCACGCAGCTCTCCAGCTGACCGGAAAGAACCATCCGCAGCATTGCGTCGCCTGATCGTGGTGCTGGTGATCAGCGATGTCGTCTGATCGTCGGGATAGGTCAGTATTGTCGAAAACTGTTCATTCACATGTGTGCGCATGTCCTGAAAGTAAGGTGTGTCAAATTCCTCCTCTGTCAAATTCGCCAGCCCCGCCTGGGCAAGTCGAGTATCTTCGTAGCCATCCGGAAGTATCATCCGCAATTCCTTGTATTCCGGATACGCCTGCTGATAATTTGCAAATAAGCGCAACAGAGCAGGCTGCATGAGATCGTAGCGCTCCACTTCATCCTCGATCAGCACATAGCGTTCCATCAGATTCGAGCGCGCAAACAGCAATGTATTGGCCGAGGCTGTACGCAGTGAGGTGAGTGTTTTCTGATGGGTTTGTTCCAGTAACAATTGCATCTGACGGAACAGATCGGATTCACTCTGCTGCCTGAGTTGTGCGTAGGCCATGCTGGCCAGCGCGAGCATGGCGCACACGATGGCCACCACGATGACAGCCAATAGTTTTCCCTGGAGTTTCACGTCGAGTTGGTCAGTTCAGCTCCAACAGGCCATGCTGCGTCAGCGCGGGCGGCCACCTGGTAGTCATGGTGCAGCAGGTTACTCACTGATAGAATAACTCGGTGCCTACCACGTTGATCTTCTTCCGAATTCTGGGCGGCGTAGGCTCTAGGTATTCGGATTTTTCGAGATCTGTTGCCGAAGGGAAAATAACCGGATTGTCCAGATATTCCTGTGACACGAGCTCCATGGCTGCGGCGTTTGGCGTGGCGTAGTACACGTACTCCGCCTGCCGGGCAGCGATACTCGGTTCATTGATGAAGTTGAGAAATTCGAACGCCAGTTTCTTGTTGAGCGATGACTGCGCCACGGTGAGATAATCGGCCCAGATCAATCCACCCTCTTCGGGCAGCGAATAGACGATGCGGTCATCGATTTCCTGAAGCATCAGGACATCACCACTGTACATGGCCGCTGCCCAGATGGTGCCGTCGAGCATAACAGAGGTTTCGTCCAGCATCGGATAGCCGTACGTCAGGACATAGGGTTTCTGCAGCCTGAGTATCTGGGTCACTTCCTCGATTTCCTTTCTGTTCCTGGAATTGGCCGAGTAACCCTGCGATTTCAGGGCAAAACCCATCAATTCGCGGCTGTCGTTCACCATCAGTATTTTTTGCTTCAGGGATTCAGCGGGTTCCAGCAGTTCTTTCCACGTCGTGAATCCGTCTGGGTAGAGGTCACTGCGATAGGCAATACCCATGGTTCCCCAGAAATACGGCAAGGCATAACTTGTATCATCTTCGAAATTCTTTCTCCACCGGTCTTCGATATGCCTCATGTTCCTGACTATGTCCTCGTCAATCGGCGCAATCCAGCCTCGACGAGCATATCGGTCGATTTGCGGATCGTTGATCATGATCAGATCGAAACCACGACCGGCGCTCAGTGCAAGTTCCTCGTCTCGAGCCTGATCAGATTCGAAGTAGGTAAACTTAAGTTTCGCGTCGTATCTTTCCTCGAACTCGAGGACGACCTCAGGATCGATGTACTCGGACCATGTAAAGATCTTCAGCGTATCGCCCGCACTGGCGTTCATGGCAACCATCAGAGCCACCACGCTCACCATTGCCATGCAGATCGTCCGGACAACACGGGATGATATCGGGCTATTCATATGCATGGGAAAATGCTCTGCTGCGTCGTTACGACGTTCTATGGAATGAATCGGTCAGGCTATTTAGCGGCTAATGCGCCCCGGATTTGATTCTCAGGGCACTGGGTGTGTTAGTTTCGACACGCGCAGACGTGTTGCCGGGGAGCGGCCTGCCTGTCGCCATGGCCTTCCGCTATCGATATGATCCCGGTCACGCCGTGCGTCGGCTCAGCCTGCATGACAACGGGCAATGGTAAGCAGCACAGGGGTTACTCGAAAATGGGCATGGAACAGCTTATGCCTGTTACTCGGGAATGAAACACTGCCAGATCACCATACTGAGTGCCGCCAACTGGGATATTCTGGCACCGGTCATTGAAGGGCAGCTCCGCGAGCTGACCGGTATCGACACCAGCATCAACACGCCGGCATTCGGTCAATACCCTCTTCTGATACGGAACACGCACAGCGCGCTTTACGAGCTGCCACAGGATTACTGGGTGTTCGCCGAGCGACTCGAAGACTTCCTGCCGGCATTCGCATTTTACCTGGTCGATGAAGCGGCCGTGTGGGATCGATTCCAGGAGTATCTGGCGCTGCTGCGACTTGCGCGCAGTAATCTGTCCGGTCACATGATCATCCACGCCATCGATCATACGCGGCGAATTTACCCAGCTGACACTCCAGGTGAAACGAATGGACAGTCAATCGCGAAACTGCTGACGCGCATGAACGGCACGCTGCAGGAGCTCTGTACACACCTTGAAGACACCTCATACCTGCCCGTAGAGCGAGTTATCGAGCGTATCGGTCGAGACCACGCCGACCCCGGCAAATACTATCTGCTGGGCAGAAGTCCCTACAGTCAGGCGTTCGCTATGGCATACGGCGCCCATCTGGCAGGGCATCTGCTGTCGGTGACCGAACGCACAGTACGCGCGCTGGTACTCGACCTGGATAACACACTCTGGGGAGGCAACATCGGTGACGACGGTCTGGCGGGCATCGATCTTGGCCAGGACTATCCCGGCAACCAGTACCTGGCAGTCCAGCAGTTCATTAAATCACTCCAGCGCAGGGGCATCGTGTTGACGCTCTGCTCCAAGAACGAGGACAGCATTGCAAGCACGGCCATCTCGCAACACCCGGACATGATACTGAGGAACGAAGACTTCGTGGACAAACGTATCAACTGGGCACCCAAGTCCCGGAATATCAGGGAACTCAGCACTGCACTCCGGCTGGGGCTTTCTTCCATGCTGGTGATCGACGACAACCCTGTGGAACGACATGAGATTCGCACCAACTGCCCCGGTGTACTGGTGCCCGACCTGCCGCAGGACGTCAGTGAATGGCCGCAGTTCCTCGCAGCGTTGCCGGGCCTGTACAAAGACGACAGTACAGCGACGGATACCGCAAAAAGCGAAAAATACCAGTTGATGCGCACCCTTGACACACTTGAGCACGAGGCGCCCACCAGGGAAGCATTCCTCGAGAGTCTGGCGATGACGCTGGCCATCGGACCCATGACCCAGTCGACACAGAAGCGAGCATTGCAGCTGTTTACCAAAACCAATCAGTTCAATACCACGACTCGGCGATATGCTGAAGCGGACATCCGGAAGTTGATCGCAGCAGGCGCACGCATCTACACCGTCCGCCTGCGTGACAGATACGGCAGTGATGAGATCATCGCTGTCACAACGACTGAAGCCGGGCCCTCGGGTGAGCTGGTCATTACCTCACTGGTGATGTCATGTCGAGTCATGGGACGCGATGTCGAAACAGGCATTCTGGCCTTTTTGTGTGAGCAGGCAATTGCCGAGGGTCACTCGGCACTGGTCGGCGAGATCATTTGCAATGAACGTAATTCACCCTGTCATCAACTGTATGAGAATCATGGATTCGCAAGGACAGATGAAACACATTTCCGTCTAGCCCTGCCCGGACACAGGATCGCGCGACCGACTTGGTTTCGCTACGAAATAGTCGGGCATATCAGCCAGGTGGCCTGATCAAAGCAGCCTGTCGTGCACGTGCAAACAACCAGTCGATCAATTTATGCATGCTATGAATACTGACACCCCGCTGTACAAGGCAATCATGGAGTCGATGCAGTCCACGTTTCCTGAGCTGACACAGGAGGAACTGATTCAGTCCAGTGCCGGTGATGGTCACTGGAATTCCCTGGCGCATCTGCGCCTCATCATGAAGCTTGAATCAACCCTGGGGATAAAAGTACCCAGCGACTCCTTTGCACATCTGACAGATCTGCATGCCATTGCAGAATTCCTCGAGCGGCGAGCAGCCTGAATACCGCGCCGGGACTTACCATGAAAGGTTTCCTGGTTTTCACGGGTCCGCCAGGCGCACTGTCGTCATATCAGGAGTGTGACACGTGAACAGTCATCGACGCGCTGTGATTCGTTTCGCCACGGCGGCGGATCTGGAACCGATCAGGCGCTTCGTGCAGCGCCACTGGCATACTGAACACATATTCGTGCAGAAGCCGGAATTACTGCAGTGGCAACATGACTGGACCGAGAGCGCACAGTCCCCCCTGAGCTTTGTCATTGCCGAGAACGAACACCAGGTGCTGGAGGGCATCCTCGGTTTCCTGCCGTACCGGAGATTTGACCGGAGTGGATGCGGTACGGAGTTGTCCCTGGCAATGTGGAAAGTCACAGCCGCTGCTGCACCAGGCACTGGTGTGGCGTTACTCAGGCATCTGATCGAAAGACTTTCTCCCGGCCTGATCCTCGTCATCGGCATCAATCAGGAAGTGAGCGATCTGTACGACATTCTCGGCTTCAATACCGGCGTCATGACTCAGTCTGTGCTGCTCAACCCGGAGTGGCGTGGCAGCAGGTCACTTCTGGCCAATCTTCCAGACCCACGAGACACGGTTCCTCCAGTCACGACAGATATAAGCGCCAGAGGCATTTCACGGTGCACCTATTCGCAATCGGCCAGATTCCGGGAAACGGTCGATTCCCTGGGCAGGCGCTATGCTCCGGTAAAGACACTGGACTATCTGCTGGGGCGTTATGCCAGACACCCCTACTATGAATACGGATTCATGGGACTGTATGAGCACAGTGCACTGACTGGCATCCTGGTCTGGAGGAGCATCGATTCACAGGGTTCCCGGCTGATGCGCATCGTCGACTTCATTGGCGATTTTCCAGCAGCAACGGATCAGCGGGCGGCAACTGGAGCTGCATTGCGCTCACAGGCGAATCGGCACAACGCTGAATACATTGAACTGATGAGTGCCGGAATCGATGAGGATTGCCTTCAGCAAACCGGTTTTCTGTCCACCAGGCGATTCCCCGACTTGAAAATCCCCAATTATTTCGAACCCTTTCTCGATCAGCCGGCTGAGGTCAGGATGGCCTATCAGGTTCTGGATACGGCCAACAGCAAGGCCATCAGATTCTTCAGGGCAGATTCAGATCAGGATCGTCCCAACCTACCGTCCGTAGTAACAGACACTCGACCTCCAGCATCGATCATACCCTCGGCATAACTGGCAGGACCAATCAGTCAAGGACCATCAGCGAACCGTGAACCGTACACTCAACGTCATCATGTACCACTACGTGCGGGACTTCGCGCGTACCCGTTACCCGCGAATCAAGGGGCTGGATGTCGCGGATTTCCGATCGCAGCTGGCGCACCTCCAGCGTCACTACCAGCTGGTTTCCCTGGAGACGGTGATACAGGCACTGAGGGGATTGGACACATTACCACCGAAGGCTACTCTGCTGACTTTCGACGATGGCTACAAGGAGCACTATGACACGGTGTTCCCGATCCTCCAGCAGGCTGGTATTTCCGGAGCCTTCTTTCCTCCGGTATCCTCGAGCGCCCGAGGCATTCTGCTGGATGTCAATCGTGTGCACTTTCTACTCGCCTGCACCGAGGCGACTGTGCTGGCGAAGACTATCGATCAGGTTGTCGACGACCGCCAATCGGAATTATTGCTGGACAGCGTCAGGGAGTACCGGGATCGATGGGCTATTGCCAATCGGTTTGACGATGCGGAAACGATCTACGTCAAACGCATGCTACAGCGTGCCTTGCCAGAATCACTGCGTCATGACATTGCATCGGACTTGTTTTCCCGGCACATCGGTATCGAAGAGGAGGTCTTTGCCAGCGAACTCTATTGTTCCTCTGACCAGCTACGAACGATGCAGGCATGCGGCATGTACATCGGATCGCATGGCACGAGTCATCGCTGGCTGAATACCCTGTCACGCAAGGAGCAGGAAGCTGAAGTTGTCGAGTCGATGGATTTCCTGCGCGCCATCGGCAGCCCGGTTGACGACTACTGGGCAATGGCTTATCCCTATGGAGGGTGGAATGAGGAACTTATCGATGTTCTCACCCGTCACGGCTGTGACGTGGGTTTCACCACGGAAGTTGCTGCTGCAGACCTGGATGGGTCGTCGCCGTTGCGATTACCCCGGTTTGACACCAATGACGTATGCTCGCTGGTGGCGTGAAGGCCGGCGGAAACGTCACTGTGCTGCAGCAGAACCGGACTCGCCAGCTTGTGGCCTGGCAATCGTTCACTGTCGATTGCGGGCCACCAGATGCCAGCGGGCTTCCAGCAGCTCACCGTTCGCATTGACGCGGGTATGCAGCTCCTGGCGTATGAGATCGAAGCCAGTGAATACCCTGTCGATCTTTTCCTGGTCATAGTACGATTGAACCGTACCGGCTTCGTGATGCTCACTGACAATCTGGTCCATACTGTCGTCGATGACGCCTTCCCGACAGGAGTGCTGGGATATGAGATCTGCATACAACAACGCACCCGGTTTCAGGCAGGCATGAAGCAGCTGCAGTGTCCTGACTGCGGTAGCCGTGGGCATGCTGTCCAGCACGGATACTGACATAGCGTAATCCACAGACTCAACTGGCAGATCCAGGTTTACCGACGATGCGTTGATGATCCGGTAGTCATCTTCGCCGATGCCGCGGGATGACATCAGTGCCTGTGCCTGTCTACACGCTTCGGCACTGAGTTCCAGGCCAATGGGGAAGAAGCCGTTCTCCTGCAAAAACACCAGGTGACGACCCGCCCCGGATCCCAGATCAAGAAACACCGGCTTACTGTCAAACTCTTTCGAGTAGCTGGTCGGCCCGGTGCGCCGCCTGATGTAACGATTGACGAAACGCACCACTTCTTCGCCCGGATAGAACAGCGTGTTCTCCAGACGCTCGTAGCTGTCCTCCCACTCCTGCCGGAAGTCATTCTTCATCAGGGATCACTACAAGGGCCAGAATCATGGACAGGCGCTACAGGATGCTTGCCAACCGGACCAGGTACGGCAGGTTCAGGGGTTAGATAGAGCTAACACACCCGTCACGGGCCGTATGCGTTATGGCAAGCTTACTGATTCACTGAATCACTGACTGGTCGTCGACGTGCCCACAGGCGATGGGCAGCGGGAAAAATGCTCAGCATCACACCGGTCAGCACGTGCGAATTTCACGGCGGGAACAGGAGAGTCAGGGTTGAATTACTGCTATACCGAAAGCCGATGGCACGAGCGGTTCATTCCAGCGCTGAACAGAGCTGCGTTCGAATCTGATCGATCCTCGACCATCTATGACAGGGAACTCGAATTTGATCGTGAGGCCGAGAATACCCTGACACTCGTAGTGGGCAGCGATTCCGGACTTCTCTACAAGTACCTGTTATCCAGCGCGTTGCCCGAGAGCTCGCGTATCGTACTGATAGAACCGGATGATGTGTTCGAGGTGGTGTCTGCCGAATGCCAGCAGTGGCTGGACAGTCAGGCATTCACTGCAGACTCACCGTCGGTGAGACTGCTGTCCAGTACACAGTGGCAAACCGAGGTGTTCGACGGTGGTGACAATGCCTGGTTCCTGGCTGGAACAGTCAAGCTTGCGCAGTCACACTGCGCAATTACAGACTATGTGAATCTGTACTATCCATTATACCGTGACATCCGGGAGGCCATAGCGAACCGTCACCATCAAGTACACAGTCAGTACAGTGTCAAGACCTTCACTCACGCACAAATGCTCAACTGCGTGGACAATCACAGGCCAATATATGTCGATCCGGATTTCGGCCGGGACCAGGTGGCCGTCGTCCTCGGTGGCGGCCCTTCACTGGACCAGCACCTGCCATGGATCATGGAAAACCGATCCCGGCTATTCATGATCGCCGTATCCAGAATCTGTACGAAGTTACAGGAACTGGAATTGTACCCGGACCTGGTCGTCGCCATCGATCCCTACTCGGTACTCTATAACGTCAGTAAGGCCGGCACACAGTGGAAAGACGTCCCACTGATCCACAGCCATCATGTCAGCCCCCTGCTCTCTCAGCAATGGCTCGGTCCGCGCAGGCACATGGGCTTCCGCTTTCCCTGGGATCAGTTCTGTCCTGATCTCGAACCCATCATCCCCTCATCCGGCCCTACCGTGGGCCATGCAGCAACGGTCCTGGCTTCGCAACTGGGATTCACCACGATACTTCTCAGCGGTATAGATCTGTGCATGAACGCGCAAGGCAACTCGCACGCCACTGGAACCCCCGAAGCTGAACTGCTGAAACTTCCCGGCAATTTCGATGCGCAGGTAGCTACCTACTCCGGACGGCAGGCTGGTACCTCATTCGACTTCTACCGGAGCATAGAAGTCATGGAACGCATCGGTCAAAGTGTAAACCAGTATGCCGATGTGCTATTCAACCTGAGTATCCATGCGGCTGCGGTTCCGTCCATACCGCATATCGATTGCGATGCCGTACTGCTGGGTACCGGGAAACCTGTATTCGACACGCGGAACGCCTCCGACATCGATAGTACGGAACTCGCCGAGCTTCGCTCGCGGATCGCTCATGACAAGAAACGACTGAAACTGATCACTGGTCTATGCAGGAAAGCCGGGCGTCTTATTGACAGACTATATGGCGACGCCGGGCGGGATCCCGGACCAGCCTACAAAAGGAGACTGGATACTCTGGAGGGCAGACTGGAAAAAACGGCGCCACCGCTGTTGAAAGCAATCAGGCTGTACATGGGTCATGAGTTCGCGCAACTGCGAAAACCCAGCGGGTTTTCCGGCATGACTGAATCAGACATGGAACAGTGGGCCAGAGACTACTACTCCATTACACGCCGTGGGGCCAGGTTTTTCATTGAGCTACTGACTGAAGCGGAGCGGACCATTACCCTGCGCGAGGCAGAACTGGCACCCGAACCGGATATCCACTGGCTGCTGGATCAGTGGCGGCAGAATGAGACACCGGGCCGAGTCGTCAAGTTTCAGGAGAGCTTGCTCAGGACAGCGACACCGGATGAAGCGGCAATGGTGAAGAATGCAGTGGATGCCTACCGCAGCTCGCTGACCGAGACAGCCTCGCAGCATACGGAGCGGGTCTTGTCAGCCTATGGCACGATCCACAAAACCATGCAGTCGCTTCGCTATCTGAAGAACAAACTGTGTATCGATGATCTGCAGACCTATTCAGGCAAACTGTCAGGCCTGGAATGGCCCTACGACACCATCTCGACCTACATCCAGGGAATCCTGGCCGAGTTATCTGACAATCCGGATGACGCACTGGCGTGCTATCAACGGGTTATCGATGACTGCGGAGACCGGTTGAACTCAGGTAAAGCCTCTGTGGATTCGATCGGTTCCCTGGTCGAGGAGACGCTGACCAATCTGACACGCTTGTATCTGGACAGACAGGATGGTGAATCGGCCATCAACACCCTGGGTACACTGTGCGAAATTTCGCCCCAGTACATTCCATCGTATGCAAACCTTCTGACGATGCTCGGACAGCATGACGCTGCCCTGGAACTGTTGACGGTCTACCTGGATAACTACACGCACGACTGGCGAGCGGCCAGACAACTGGCGCAGGTACACGCGAAAGCCGGTCATGAACTGCTATCCAGACAGGCAGCACACAGGGCTGAAGAGATTCGCCAGACAGCGCTGGGCGGGGCAAGAGCGGCCTGAACGCCCTGACACTCAGGTACCGGTGAGCTTCAAGGCATCTTCGTACTCGTTGATGCGCCCGATGTCCTGCCATTTCTCATGAATGGGAAACATGCTGACGCCTTTCTGGTCGGCAATGCATTCTGCCAGGAAATCGGGCATGTCCAGGTATCCGCGGTTGCGAACCGCAGCAATGGCCTGGGGTTCCAGCACATACATGCCGGCACTGACGAAATACTTGAATGTCGGTTTCTCGGTGATGGCGGCGACTCGGCTGCCGTCGGATTCGATAACACCAAACGGCACCTGGTAATCGTATTCCTTCACGCAGACTGTGGCGACACCACCCTGCTCGGTGTGAAAATTCAACAGGCAGTCCAGATCCACGGTAGTGACCAGATCGCCATTGACTACCAGTATCGGAAGTTCCGGCAGGTTTTCAGGTAACAGACCCAGAGCGCCAGCGGTACCCAGTGGCGTGGTTTCGTGTGCGTACTGGACATTCACTCCCCAGCGCGAGCCATCCCTGAAGTGCTCCCGGACCATTTCAGCCTTGTAGTGGGTCGAGATCACAAAGTTGTAAAACCCGGCGGCGACACATTGCTCCAGTATCACCTCGAGTATGGGCTTGTCACCCATCGGGAGCAAAGGCTTGGGAATGTTGTCGGTCAACGGCCTGAGACGTTTACCGAAACCGCCAGCCATCAGTAGAACCGGGTTGGCAAACTTTTCGCCAAACAGGTGATCCTGCAACATCTTCATGTCCACCATCCGTGAGGCGCCATCGACGATCGGCATGTGCAGCAAGTTCCTGCGTCTCATCTGCAGAAAAACGGCCCCTCTGCTGGCATCGGTCCCTGCACTGACCGGATTGGCATTCATGACCTGCATCACGCAGGTATCCATTCCCAGACGTTTCAACAAGGCACGCCGGATATCACCGTCGGTTATGGTGCCCAGCAGCCTGTCTGTGTCATCGACGACCAGGGCTATCTTCACGGCCTCTCGATCAAGCACTTCAATGGCCGCCTGCATGGTGTCACCGGCTGACAATCTGATTCGTGTCCAGTCAAACATGGGCTGGAAAACTCCTGTTGGTTCCACGGCTGCCCGGCGTCGTCATCCAGGTGCTCATGGGCGGATGAACTCGTCTTTGCAGTAGTGCCGATCGCTTAACCTGCCAAGGCAATTCCAGTATTCCGCAGGGGGCATACCTGTTCCAGGTCGTTTCATGCACAGGTTGTCACTTGTGAACGCCTCCCCGGGCCGAATGGCGCAACTGGCAACCAGGCTCTTGCGTACTGCATCGATATTGGACCTTTCCGCACTCCCCGGCACCTTGAAACCGTTGCCCAGTGCAGAGACGGTATCCTTGATTGCCGTCACCATACTGGCAAGTTGCTGCGGGTCCAGCGACATCGCGTGATCCGGGCCGGGAAGAGTCCTGTCCAGCGTGAAATGTTTCTCTATCACACAGGCGCCCAGGGCCACGGCAGCAACGGGTATCGTCAAGCCAAGCGTGTGGTCCGAGTATCCGACCGGCAGACTGAACTGCTGCCTGATCGAGGACATGGCCGACAGATTGATCTGGTCGATCGGCGCCGGGTATTCTGTCGTGCAGTGCAGCAGCGTCACCTTGTCCTTCAGGAAGCCGGTTTTCCCGGCCTCGTCATAGGCGGCATCAAAGCACTCCAGCGAAGCCCTGGCATCGGCATGCTGCTGTACATTCATGCCAAAGGCGATGACACCCAGAGCCTGTCGTATCTCCTCCAGTGTCGCCATGCCGGTGGATACGATCAGGTGCTCGGCCAGCCGGGCATGTTCCAGCAGAAACGGCAGGTTGGTCAATTCCCCGGACGCAATCTTGAAGCATCGAATGCCAATCCGTTCATGCAGGAATCGCAGACTGATACTGTCGAACGCGGTGGACATGAACTCTATCCCCTGCCTGTCACAGTGCTCTGCCAGTTCCAGGAACGCCGCCTGACTCAGCTCAAGTTTCCTTATCATGGCCAGCTGCGATTCGCTGCCCGGTGCAGTCAGTTTCTGATAGGCAGCCTTGTCGGCTGCAGGTGTAGCCAGCAAATCTGCCTTGAACGTCTGGAACTTGACTGCCGATGCACCCGCTGCGCTTGCCGCATCAACCAGCGCTTTCGCACGACTCAGATCACCATTATGATTGACACCCGCTTCCGCTATGATCCTGACCCCGCTCATGGGATGATCTCCAGGTCGTGAAATGGCTTGACCAGTACACCCTCCAGTGGCAGCTCAAGTAATTTGTCAGCGATTCTGCGCGCAGCGCCGGTGTTGCCGAACGGATGATCACAGGTGTCGCACCGGTGCCGGGCACCATGGCTAATGATCGCGTTTACGGCCGCGACAATGGCTGCCTTTTCAGGCGGACAATCCACCACCGAGGGCGCCCTGAGACGACCACCCTGGCGTTCTCCGATATTCACTGATGGCGTACCCAGCACCGGTGCCTCGATCACTCCACTGGACGAATTACCAATGACGACATCGACCAGCTTCAGGGTCGACAGATAGCGCAGCTGGCCCATGTATTTGAACGACACACACGCATCTGGATGCAGGTGAACGTGCTCGGCTATCAGTCGGTTCAGCTCGATTCCCAGCGAGTCGGCATTCGCTTCGGTGAAGATCACATGGATATCCTCGAACTCGGCCAGTGCAGCCAGTAATTCGCGGAAATGTGAAATACCGGCATCCTGGTCCAGCGTCACCGGATGAAAGGTGACCAGTACATTGTGTTCTGCGAATTCAAAGGCCAACTCCTCTTCAAGCTCTGGCCGCGTCAGTAACGTCATCCGCTCTATGGCGTCGACAGCCAGCAGTCCTGTATTGAAGACCCGCTCGGGTTGCTCTCCCAATTGAACGACGCGCTGCCGATACTGTTCTGTGGACGTGAAGTGGTAGCTCGCCATCTTCGTCACCGAGTGGCGGATGGCCTCGTCGATGGCCCCACTGGTGAGTTCTCCACCGTGTATATGCGCTATCGGTATACGCAGGACCAGGCAGGCTGAAGCGGCCATCAGAATTTCGTATCTATCGCCCAGTACCACGACCAGATCCGGCTTGAGTGCGCTGAATGCATCGGCAAATCCGATCAGGCCAAGACCCATGGATTTGACCGTTGCCAACGGTGTGTCCGAAGCCAGCAGCAGGTCCACCGACCAGTCCACGGTGTAGCCATCAGCACGGATGACATCGATGGTCATGCCGTGTGACCCCGACAGATGCGATCCAGTCACCAGCAACTGCATGTCGGCACCTGGCAGGCAGCTCAGCACGTCCATGAGTTCGCGTAGCAGGCCATAGTCTGACCGGCTTCCCGTGACCACACACACCTTGCGCTCATCGGGCATGCGCAGCACCTGCCATTGTCACTGCCCGCTCAAACATGGTAGAGCTCCGCCTTGTAGCGCTGGAGATTGTGCGGCTCTGTCAACCAGTCGATAGTGCGCTGCAATCCTTCACGGATATCAACCTGCGCCTGATGCCCGGTCATGTGCCGGATCTTCGAGTTGTCACACACCAGTCGCACCACTTCGGACGCTCCGGGTCGCAGGCGACACTGTTCCGTCACGACCCGGGTGTCGGAGTCCATCAGCTCACGAATCAGCTCCACGGTGTCGAGAATGGATATCTCGCTGCCGGAGCCAATGTTGACTACCTCACCAACGGCTGCCGGACTCTCTGCCAGTGCCAGAAAGCCACGGCAGGTATCCATGACATAGTTGAAATCCCGCGTCGGTGAAAGGTCTCCCAGCCTGATCTCCCGATTGCCTGCGGCAATCTGGCAGATGATTGCCGGAATGACCGCCCGTGCCGATTGTCGCGGACCATAGGTGTTGAATGGCCTGGCAATCGTTACAGGCAGGTCAAATGCCCGGTGAAAGCTCATGGCCATGGCATCTGCTGCTATCTTGGATGCACTGTAAGGTGACTGTGCCTGCAATGGATGCTGTTCGTCTATCGGGACGTATTGTGCCGTGCCGTATACTTCACTTGTCGATGTGTGTATGACTCTGCCGACCTGGTTGTCAATCGCTGCCTGACAGATGTTCAAGGTACCGCTGGCATTGGTATCCAGGTAGCTGCCCGGGGCTACGTAGGAGTACGGGATGGCAATGAGTGCGGCCAGGTGAAATACGACATCGATATCTCTGGTGAGCACCCGGCAGAAATTGGCATCCCGGATATCACCACTGATGATCTCCAGGTTCGCGGCCCTGTCCTTCCCCTCGAGCCAACCCCACGAGCCGGTGGAATTGTACTGAACCAGAGCTCGCACCGAGTAGCCCTTGCCGACCAGCAGCTCAGTCAGGTGCGAGCCGATGAATCCATCAGCTCCGGTTACCAGTACGCGTTTGTTCATCATTAATCAGCACATGTCATCATTTGACCCTGACCACCGTTTGCGGCGGCAGCGAGGCACCCCGCCAGCAGGCTCAATCACGAAACATGCCCCGGGATATCCAAGTAACGTGGCGTGTAACCTGGGTCGGTGACTGCAGAAAAATTCCCCGGAGCCGGGCAGTCCGCCAGCCATCTTGCTCGGTTTCACTTGAAGCAGTCGTGAAAATCAGTTGCTCAGGGACCCATGTGGTGAATATTGAAGGCAGGGAGCGTGTATGCTGTCGCACATCGCAAGGTTCTCATCGAGATGAAAAGGGAACGAGGTGTGAGTCCTCGGCTGCCCCCGCAACTGTCAGTATCGCGAATCGCTGTTAACCCACTGGGTGTGTTACACGCCTGGGAAGGGAGCGATTTTTCCGCCCCGGAAACAGGTTCCAGGGGGTGGCCGATACGAGCCAGGAGACCTGCCAGGCGATACGTCATTCACTAGCCTGGCGGGGTGCCCGGTGGAATTTGAGACGTTTTGCACATCCTGGCCGCCTGCCTACCGGCAGCCACAGTGTCAAAACTGACCTCCTTCTACCTCATCCGGCTCAACATGAGGTTTCGCGGGGTTGCGTTCCTGTCTTTCGAACAGCCAGACCACAGACGATCAACCGCTCCGGGGCTTCATCACCCTGCCAGCCGGCATCCTGCTGTTCACTCTGGCGTCGGTATGGGTAAGCCCTTGCCTGGCAGCTACGCCGCTGCAGGCAACGGTTACCACTGGCGACTCATCCTCATCCACCACCGTGGCCCAAGGGATCAGCGCCACGCAACTGCACACGCTGGAAGCCGTGGGTGGATCACCGCTGCGCACGGGTGACATCATCGACCAGGGGACAAGTGCCAGTCACAGCCGGCTCGTCCGAACCACCCTGCAGGGAACGACCAGTTCCCTGGCGGCTGTCATTTCTCATGAAGCCGGCGTGCAGAATCGTCAGGCAGGAGGGTTCGGCAGCTTTTCAAGCATCACCATCCGCGCTGCCAGCGGTGAACAGACCGGAGTCTACCTCGATGGCATCCTGCTCAACAATGGTGGCAACCCGGTAATCGATTTTTCCACACTGGAGATGCTCAATCTCGATTCCGTTGACATTTATCGCGGCAGTAGTCCCATGCAGTTGGGGCACGGGGCGATCGGCGGTGCGGTGAATCTGAAGACGCTGCAATCGGGCGCCGAGCCCTCGACACGCCTCCGTCTGGGTGTAGGCAGTCTGTCTCAGAGAGAACTGTCACTGTCACATCAAAGTCGGCAGGGTCGATGGGAATCCGCAGCCGCAGTCAGTCACCGCCGGAGCGACAATGATTTCCTGTTCACCAACGACAACGGCACACCACTCAATCCGGAAGACGATCGTCGAGAGAAGCGCAACAATGCGTCCGTCACGCGAACGGCCGCGCTGCTGCGTACTGCACATCGCCAGCACGCAAACGCCCGGACAGATCTGACATTACAAGTGGCGGATCGTGAACTCGGTGTTCCCGAATGGCGTAACAACCCGGACAACATGTCTGATTTCGCGACGCAGACCAGCCAGCTCCAGGTGTCCCAGGTGCTGGATGCCATCGGGAACTGGAACTCCCGACACAGTATCTTCTGGCATGAAGACGATGCACGCTTTCGTGACACCCTGAGTCAGGTCGGCCTTGGGGCACAGGATACGGACAACCAGACCCGCACACTGGGAGCGAAAACCTACTGGGAATACCTGGCTGACTCCGCGACGCTGGGCCTTTCGCTTGAGATCCGTCGTGAGGATATCGATTCGGTCAACAGGCTGGACGATTCCGTCAACTTCGACGTACGGCGATTGAGCGGCGTGGGCATCATCGAGTACAACTGGTTCAACCGCGGAGACACCCTGTCGCTCACGCCTGCAGTACGATGGCAATCGAGTGACGTGTCCGGAACCCGGGCAAACTCGTCACAGGCCAACGACACGACGACGAAGGCGTCTCGCAGTGGACTGCAATTCGGGTTGCTGTATCGTCCTTCGTCGCATCTCACCCTGACCGCCAACGCTGGCAGTTTCTATCGCGAGCCCACGTTTGGAGAACTGTACGGTTCGATCGGCCTGATCAGCGGAAATCCGCAACTGCAAGCCGAAGAAGGCCTGAACATCGATGCAGGCATAGAGTGGCGGAGAGACTCGATGAGGCTCATTGGCACCGTATTCGGCAGCGAACGCAATGAACTGATTGTGACCGCATTCGACGCTCAGGGTGTAGGGCGGCCGACGAATGCAGGAGCAGCTCGCGTCATCGGATTGGAACTGTCCGCCTTTTTGACAGTATTGCCGCGGCTTGACGTTCACAGCAATCTGACATGGCAGTCACCTCGGAGTCGCGAGAAAGTCGATGGCTTCCTGGACAAGTTGCTACCCGGGGAAGCACAGCTTGCATGGTTCACCAGAGTGCAATATCAAGTCCTGCGAACCAGCATGTGGTACGAGCTGGAGATTCTGAAAAAGCGATTCTATGACCGGGCGAATCTCCTGCCTGCAAGCAACAGTCAACAACATGCGATCGGGCTTGAATGGCGCAATGGACGCTGGACGGCCAGCATCGGCATTTACAATCTGGGCAATGACAATATAGAGGATTTCAATGGATTTCCCCGACCAGGTCGTACCTGGGCACTCTCAGTGTCACGCATACTGTGAGCAGTCACTCCCGGGTAAAGGCTGCCCGGATTAGCGTCACGCAACGAACACCGGAAAGTCAATCAGTCATCCAACAGGAAAGGTGAATACTATGAACAGCAGACAATTCCAGCACTGGGCGAGATTCCAACCGGCTCGCACAGTCGGGATGATCCGCACTGTGTGCCTGGCATCACTTATCGTGACACTCGGTGCCTGCAGCTCCAGAAACGACAACGTTCAGCCGGGTGGAGACACAGGCGGTGACGGCAATCCACCGTTGGGTTCTGAATCTGAACTGGAAGGCATGTTCGCCTTTGTCGCCTCGCGCGCTGCGGACTACGGCAGCGGCCGAATCGATCGCATATCACTGGCCGATGGCAATGTCATCGATGGTAGCTACCCTGCCGCATTGTCCGATATCGACATCGATACCGATGGCGTCCATCCCTATCAGATCGGCCGCTTCAATATCGATTCGATTACACGCTTTGACGCAGTGGACACCTCGATAGTGGACTATCAGTATTCGGTTCTCGATACCGGTACCGTGTCCGCAAATCCCCAGGATATAGCCTTCGTCGACAGCAGCAAGGCGTACCTGACCCGGCGAGGTTCCAGCAAGCTGTGGATCATCAATCCAGATGCTGCCCTGGCAGATGACTTCAAGATCGGGGAAATCGACCTGGGTGCCTATGACATCGACCTGCCAAACATGACAGATGCCATCATCGTGGATAACAAGCTGTTCGTGCTGATCGAACGGCTTCTGGAACTGCCACAGGCACAAGTTCCGGACAAGCGTGCCTACGTGGCTGTGTTCAATACGATTACCGATACCGAGATAGACACAAACCAGGGTGCTGGCGGACTCAAGGGGATCGAGCTACTGGTCACCAATCCTACATCTCTGCAGTATGATGAAGCGACCGGGCAGATCTATCTGGTCGGGCGTGGCAACTACTTCGAAAGCACCGAACTCACCACTGATTTCCATAGCGGAGGCATCCAGGTCATCGATCCGACCACGTATCAGCATTCCGTGATACTGGACGACGGCACTGATACCGACAATCAGGGATATTTCCTGCAGGTGGAAATCATCGATGCCGGACTGGGCTATCTCGTCACCTACGCCTCGTTCGGTGACGCCTCCCTGCGCACTTTCAATCCATCCACCGGACTCCTGTCGGATGAGACGATACCGGAGCTGCAGAACATCGACATCACGACCATCGCCGAGGGTCCGGACGGTCATCTCTGGGTGGGCATCAACGATGCCAGTCCGGGATTCTACCGGATAGACCTGGCGACAGGCCTGCTGGCACCGGAGTTCGTTGCCACCAGCCTGGTACCGCAGGGTATTGCGTTCATCACACCGTAACCACAACGGGAGAAATCCAGGTAAATGGCCCTGGGTGCAGACACTGCAGTTGATCCTGCCCGATGGCTGCTTCTGGTCGCGGTACTGTTATTGTCTGTGGTCAGTCTATGTCTGGGACAGGAATGGATCAGCCCATGGCGGGTGATCAGTCTGCCCTTTGCCGAACCGGATTCTGTAACGGCGGTGATCGTGCGCGAGATAAGGCTGCCACGCACACTGATCGCAGTCATTGCCGGTATCTCACTGGGCGTGTCAGGTGCCGCCATGCAGGGACTGCTGCAGAATCCGCTGGCCAGCCCGGGACTGGTGGGCAGTGCCAGCGGGGCAGCACTGGGTGCCGTGCTGGCACTGTATTTCTTTGCTGGCAGCTGGCACCCGCAGAGCGTGCCCATGGCCGGTATGCTGGGTGCGCTGCTGACCACCGGCCTGGTCTATTTTCTGGCCGGTAGTGATTCTTCAGTGAGCACGCTGATTCTGGCCGGAGTGGCCATCAATGCGCTGGCGGGCGCCACACTGTCGCTGTTGCTCAACCTGGCTCCCAGTCCCTTCGCCGTGCAGGAACTCGTTCTGTGGACACTCGGCGATCTATCCGATCGCAGCTTCCGGGATCTGTGGGTCATGTTGCCTTGCACAGTCGCCGGCTGGTTGCTGTTGTGCGGAACTGGTCGAGCACTGGATGCCATGACACTGGGTGAACGAACGGCTCGCAGTATGGGTATCAATACCAGTATGACGTCGTGGCGAATATTCATTGCCGTGTCCCTGTGTGTAGGAGCCGCTGTGGCGACCACGGGCATGATCGGATTCATCGGCTTGGTCGTGCCGCATCTGATGCGTCCCCTGGCAGGTCATCAACCTGGAAAATTACTACTTCTGGCGGCGCTGGGTGGAGCCGTCATGCTGCTTGCGGCCGATATCGGAGTGCGCCTCATCGCTCTGCACAGTGCGCTGCCCGTACCGTTGAAAGTCGGTGTATTGACCGCACTGGTCGGGGCGCCATTCTTTCTCCTGCTCATCCTGCGCAGCCGCAGGCAGTACCTGCAGTGAGGGGGTCAGCGCGAAAAAGACTGCAGGCCACGACCGTGTCGATCAGTCGTGCCACGCGACGACTGGTTGCCAGGGTATCGCTGGATGTGTACGCCGGGGAACTGGTCGGACTGATCGGGCCCAACGGGGCGGGAAAATCCACCTTGCTGGCTGCCCTGGCAGGTGTTGACCAGGACATCCACGGCACGATCGAACTGGACGGGCAACACTTGCATACGTTCAGCGCATACGAGCGCGCCCTGAAGATCAGCTGGGTGGAACAACAAGGCGCAATTCATTGGCCGGTCACGGTAGAACGACTGGTCATGCTGGGCAGGATACCCCACCTGCCCGCCTGGGGTCGGGTCTCGGACCAGGATCGGGAGGCGGTGGAAAACGCGTTACGGGTATGTGATTGTAATGCGCTGAGACAGCGACGGGTGACCACCCTGTCCGGCGGGGAGCGTGCCCGTGTGCTGCTCGCGCGTGCACTGGTGGCAGAACCGGAATTGTTGTGCGCCGATGAGCCGATAGCCACACTGGATCTGGGACACCAGTTGCAGACGATGCAGTTACTGCGCGATTTTGCCCGGAACGAACGCGCGGCAATCGTAGTCCTGCACGATTTATCGCTGGCAGCGCGCTATTGTGATCGTCTGTATTTGATGCACGAGGGCACCATGGCGGCATCCGGTGAAGTTGCCAGTGTACTCACTGCGCAGAACCTGGCGGCGGTCTACGGCGTCAGTGTCATCAGTGGATGTGAAACCGTACCCTGGGTCGTACCCGTTGAGCGGCTTCGCAGATGAACCCCGTTCAGGCCTGATGCCGATAATCGCTCTCCAGCAACTCCTGGAACTCGGCGGCGATGACAGGTTTGCTGCACAAAAATCCCTGGTACTCCTCGCAATTGAGCCGGCGAATGTGCATCAGTTGAGTGGGTGTTTCGATACCTTCGGCAACGACCGACAGCCCGAGGTCGTGGGCCAGTGATATCACCGCCTTGACGATGGGTGTAGAACAGGTTTCCGACAGTATTTCCTTGATGAAGGAGCGATCTATCTTCAACTGATCCAGCGGGAAACGCTGCAGATAACTCAGTGACGAATAACCGGTCCCGAAGTCATCTATTGAAATTCTTACACCCAGGCTTTTTAGTTTCTGTAACTTGACCACATTGGATTCAGCATTTTCCATGATCATGTTCTCTGTCAACTCGATGATCAGGGATTCCGGCGGCAGTGCACTGTCGATCAGCGCGTTCTTGACCGTGTCGATAAAATCCGGCTCATGAAGTTGTCTGATGGATACGTTGACCGCAATGCGAAAGTCAACATAGCCCATCTGCATCCAGCGCCTGGCCTGAAAACAGGATTCACGCAGTACCCACTCACCGATGGAGACGATCATGCCGGAATTTTCTGCCAATGGAATGAAATTGACTGGCGAGATGAGGCCAAACTCCGGATGAAGCCAGCGTACCAGGGCCTCAGCGCCATTGATCTGGTTACTCTTGACGTCGACCTTGGGCTGATACACCATGAAAATCTCGCCGTTATCGACAGCAGTTCGCAAACCGTTCTCGATACTCAGCAACTCTCGAGCCTTGGCGTCCATGAAATCGGAGTAGATGGAAAACGTCTTGTCGCTGCGCCGCCTGGTGAACAGCATGGCCGTTTCCGCATTGTTGATGAGTGACTCGATACTCTGTGTCTGGGGACTCAGTATGGATACCCCGACACTGACACCCAGGTAAATGGGCTGACCGGAGATCATGAACGGTGTATTCAGTGAATCAATCAAGGTCTCGGTTGATTTGGCCAAGGTGTCGTCCAGCTCGCCACGTTCACTCAGCGGCATGTAAACGGCGAATCGATCGCCGTCGAGGCGGGATATCGTGGGCAGAATCACACCTGGCACATCGCTGGAGAACCACGCCTGCTTTTTTCCCTGCCTGAAACACTGCAGCATCATGTTGCCGAAGGCGACCAGCACTTCATCTCCGCGAGCCGGTCCCAGTGAATCATTGATGGATTTGAAGCGATTGATGTTGACCAAAATCAATGCCGAGACGGACCCAGCTGCACGACAGTCATCCAGTTTGTGCCTCAGTAATTGCGTAAACCAGACCCTGTTGGGCAAGTCAGTGAGCGGATCGACTTCACTCATGCGTTTTTGCCAGGCCATGGCCGTCAATGTATTGCGCATTCTCAATGCCAACTCGCTGGCATCGATCGGTTTGGCCAGAAAATCGGTTGCACCGAGTTTCAACGCCTTGAGCTTGGTCTGCGCATCGTTTGCCGAGGTCAGTACGATCACTGGCAGGTAGCGTAACTTCTCATCGGCACGTATCAGGCTCAGTATGTCGTAGCCTGTCACGCGCGGCATGACGATATCGAGTAACAGGACATCCGGGCGTTCCTCGCGGATTCGCTGCATGGCCTGCGTGGAGTCACAGACGGATACGAATCGCCGGTAGCCTTCCTCCTCCAGGTGTACCTGGAGTATCTCCATATTCAGCTCTTCGTCGTCCACCATCATGATTTTGGCATCAGCGATCAGCGTTCGAGCCAGCTCGTGCAGATCCGTATCGTACCTGTCAGAGTGGATTGTCACCGACTGCCAGGTACCGTTCGCCTCGTGCAGATCAGAACTCATGCTGAATTTCTCTGCACACCAGCGCCGTTCCATCCCTGCATGACTCGACGGGTATAGAGAACAATGGAGTCGATACTGCTGCGAACCTCTGCACCTGAGCGTGCCCTGGCTGCCTGCTCCAGCGCATATGAACGTTGCGTGTAGCCGTCAAATCCGACACTGCCACCTGAGCCCTTGAGCCAGTGCGCAAGCTCGGCCACGCCATCCCAGTCGTTCTGCTCATACGCAGACTCCAGCTGAGCAATCTGCCCTTCAAGCTTTGTGATGAAGCGTTCGACAATGTGGTGAAACCTGGGATTCTGTGCCAGCAACGAACTGATAACAGGGCTATCGACTGATTCTGCAGGTTTGCTTAGACGATCAGGTATTTGTGTGACGCGACGCTCACCACAGGCCGCCGGCAGTGAGACGCTGCCCGTATCCGGCAGGTCCGGTCTCGAATCCTCATCGCCCGCAGTGACCGTATGCCCCGCACCGGTGCGCATGCGCATTGACAATGACTCCAGCTGTTGCAGCACCTGTGCGGCAGAATTCCGATCCTCGTTGATCGCTGCAATTTCGAGTAATCTGGCAGGCGCTGATAACTGGTCGAAGCCCACCGTCCCGCCGGATCCTTTCAACCAGTGGGCCTGCTCCGCCAGCGCGTTCCAGCGCTGTGCATCACAGTGTTCACGCATATCCTGAAGCTGATCCTGCAATTTGCGCAAGAATTGTTCGACGATAGGTCGAAACCTGGGATTCGTTTCTGCCAGCGAGTTGTAGACGGGCTCATGTATCGCTGTCGACTTACTTCCGGATGATGCGGGCGTTGCCGCCTGCAAAGCATACCCGTGCTGCGATCCGGATCTGCGCTCCGCCGCTGCGAGTCCGGTCCCCGTCTGGCCACGTGTGTTCGGACCATCCACCTCAACTCCCCCTAGCAGTCCCGCAAGCAAACGAGCCAATTGGTCCAGGTCGATGGGTTTGGTCTGGTAATGCGAAAACCCGGCATCGATTATTTTCTGCTCGTAGCCTTTCATTGCATTGGCGGTCAATGCGACTACCGGCGCTTTGACGCCCTTGGCACGCATGATAGTCAATGCTTCGTAGCCATCCATCACCGGCATCTGGATGTCCATCAATATGGCTGAAAACGCAGACTTTTCGACAAGGTCAACGGCTTCGAGGCCATTACTGGCAGTCGTTACGTCGATACCCAGGTCTCTGAGCACCAGAGACAGCAGATCACGATTCTCCACCGCGTCATCCACGACCAGGACAGACACCTCGGGGAACTCCCAGTGCGATTCGCCGGGCTGCTCCACCACATCGATACCTGCAAGCAATTGCGCCGCAGAGCACATGGGCACACCAGCAAGATCACCGGTAGGTACGGTCAAGGTAAAAGTGGACCCTTGTCCGGGAGCACTGCTGAGTTCGATACTGCCCCCCATGACTTCGGCAAGCGTCCTGCTGATGGACAGACCAAGTCCGGTACCACCAAAGCGACGCGTTATCGATGTATCAGCCTGCGTGAACGCATCGAATATCGATGCCTGTTGGGCTGCAGTCATGCCTATCCCGGTATCCACGACTTCAATCTTTATCAATTCGTCATCCCGGTTGCACGACATGCCGATGGTGACACTACCCTGTTCGGTAAACTTGATTGCGTTACCCACCAGGTTGGTCAGTATCTGCCGCAATCGAGCTGGATCTGTCACTACGTTCTCCGGCAGATCCGACAGCAGTTCCATTTGCAGGTCCACCTGTTTTTCGTTCGCCTTGACATCGAGAACCTTGATGACCTCATGGGCAATCCGGCATACATTCGTGGGAATGGCCTCGACCTCCATGGCACCACTTTCGATCTTGGACAGATCTAGAACATCGTTGATCAATTCAAGCAAGTGCTGTCCGCTGTTGGAAATCGTGCACAAATGCTTCTGCTGTTCATCCTCGCTGAGTGTCAGACCACGCTTCAATACTTCCGTGAAACCCAGGATGGCCGTCATTGGCGTCCTGATCTCATGACTCATGTTGGACAGGAAGGCGCTCTTGGCGTGATTCGCCTCCTCCGCGGCATGCATGGACTGGCGCAGCAACATTTCCTTCTCCTCCAGCAGGGTGACGTCATCCATGCTGATCAGCACCCCGCCCACTCTGCCCTGTGCACCGGTTACCGGCGAACAATTGACCAGGAATTTCCTGACGCTGCCTTCACAATCTACGAATCCAGTCATCGCGTTACGCGTTGGCAGGCCCGTATCCAGCGCCAGCTGCCATGGAAACTGCGAATGATCGTCGTCGAGCATCTGCCACTCGAGCGTGCCAGCCTGGACGCCCAGCAGGGATTCAGCGGATTTGCCGTTCAAGGCAGCGAAGGCGGAATTCGCAAGAACGATATTGCCCTTTCTGTCGATGACGATCAATGCTTCCGCGATCGTATCCAGTGCGCTGCGTACACGACCGGGAACTGCGGAGGATGGGTTCAGTTCCTTGAGCATTTTTCCAAGATAGAAATAGAACGACGGCAGACAGAACAGTGCCACGAAGGTCATCAAGCCAAATGGGGACTGTCGCCACCGATCCAGCCAGCCAGGTAAGTCCAGACCATTGAAGTGGAATATCAGCTCACCCCAGGGCCTTTTCCCTCTTACCAGCGGAACCCGTATTGCATTCTGCTCACCATCGACCGGCTCCCCGATCGTAACCTGCGACAGGTTATCTCCACGCATCAGAACCACAGAGCTCAACGCATCCTGGCGATTGACGACGAATTCCAGATTGCTCCTGATTTCCGACAGTCTGCCCCGCTCGAGCAGCAGTGATGTAGAGGACGCTACTGCTTCTGACAACGCGAGCCGGCCCTCCAGGATAGCCGCTTCACGGTTAGGTACAAATCCTGCAAAATTCGCCAGCAGGATAATCGACGTAACGACCGATGCCAGACCGAACGTGATGTGAAACCGCGCCGGCAACCTGGGCCGCGCCTTGTACATCGCCTTCAATCGCGACCTGTTCATGTTCTTCTCCTGAATGCGTCCTCCGTCGCAGGGACAACATTCTCTGGGTGCTTGCCACGCGATAGACTCTCCTGCGGTTCCGATGGCGATTCTTCACGCCCTGCCATTCGATTCCTGCGCAGACAGGCAAATGCACTTATCCCGCCTCGAACACATGAAATCGGCATTCGCTCAAGGAACTTCAGTGATCTGTGAAGCAGATACATGCGCTGTCGTGATACAGGTCACAGTGTCGCGCAGGTCAATCTCCGTCAAATAGAGTGTTGGCTCCGCTGGCCGTTGCCCCTGACAGATACAAATCAAGGACAGGCGACATTGGATTCGATGGATGCGCACGGCAGCAGGTCCGAGACCATGCGCTGCCGTGTATCGATCGTGGATGATGAACCCGCGATCATCTACCCTCAAGCGGGCTGATCTGACCTGTTCTGCTGACAGCTGAACGAGCCTGCTCCACGCAGACGATCAGACACGAATCATTTCAGCCAGGGTCACTGAAGATCCATCAGGAGGCCAGGAAATCAACCTGGCAACGCACACCACTCGGAATGCTCAGGTCCGGATTATCCAGAACCAGGCGAACTCCATAGGTGGCACTGGCGGCATCAGCCACTGCATCGATACGTCTGACCACGGCTGACAACAGGTTATTCTCGAACTGCGGCAATGCAATACTGATCGCAGCGTTCATGCCTGCAGTAAGGTTGCCCATGTACTCCACAGGAACGATGACCTCTACGTGCAGGGGATCCAGTTGCGCGATCTGGTAGACAGGTTCGCTGTCCACGTATTCCCCGATTCGCTTGTATCGCTGTACGACAGCGCCGCTGATCGGCGCACGGATCTCGCGTCGATCCAGAAGCGCCCTTGCCCGGGCCACCTCCAGTGCAGCAAGGCGCTGGCTCTCACGTTCCTGTTCCACTTGCAAACTGGCGATCCGGGCCTCGGTACTCACCTGGTCCACTACCTGCCTGGAGACACCGGACGTCTTTAGCAGCTCCTCGTTTCTGTCACGGGTCCGCTGCCCGAAGCCGGCAGTCAGTTCGCGCAGCTGCACGGCGGTGGAACTGCCTGCTACCTGCTCGGCGATGGCCAGGGATACACGTTCGACTTCACTCTCCAGGCGAGCCATCACCGTGCCGTGGCTGACAAAATCGCTACGGTCATAGAAGCTTTCGGCTATGAGTCCCGGTACGGCAGACCCGAGCTCGACCATCGCGCTGGGCTCGACGACGCAGTCCATGTCCGACAATACTTCCAGTGAGGCACGTGAACTGGGCACCACACCCAGCAGCAGAGTGCCAAGACTCAGGAAAAATCCGGCACCAAGCAGTAGCGACTGCAGTGACGCTTTGCCGGTGCAACAGGCGGGCAGGCCTTTTAAACGAAGTAGTCCGACTAGCATTTGATCAGCATAGTTCATGTTCTATGTGCCTTCAGATGGCAAGTTGGTCGAGCAACAGTTGCCGCAATGTACGCCACGAGCGATTACCGAGAGATTCAGCCTCATGTGTCAGCGTAACGTAGGCTCGCCCTCCTATTCCGGATGCGCGGGTACCCTGCGGCAGTTCCAGCTCCAGATGGAACACGGGCTCCACCGTCTCCCACTTCCTGTCCTGCTTTGATGCAACAGCTATGCCGCCCAGACCATTACCGGCCATAGCCTGGCTGGGCAAGTCCCTGTTTGCTGCCGGTGTTTCCTGCACGAGATTGGCATCCAGAGGTTTCGAGAATCGTTCGGCCAGTCTGACATTGACCTGTCGAACTCCTGCCTTGACCCGTGAAATGTCACTTTCGCGGACCACAGCCTTTATTCGCAGTGAATCTGCATTGACGATATGCCCCAGGGAAGTCCCGGCCTGTACGTATTGCCCGACGCGCAGAAGCCTGGAGTCCAGTTTCACTGTTCCCGACGTTCCCGCCTTCACCTTCAACGACTCCACCCGATCAGAAAGCGTACTCAACAACCGGCGCGTCTCCTGCAGGTCTTCGCGCAACGAAGACGCATTGCCGATATCGTTGACCAGGGCAGCCTGATAGCGAATGCCGATGACATCGAGTTCACTGCGGGTGACGGCAAGCCGGGTCGTCAATTCCGGGGATCGCAGGGTCAGCAGCAGCTGATCCCGTGCTACCAACTGGCCGTCGCTGACGTTGAGACTGGCAATCTCGCCGGAATACGGCGCAAACAGCCTGGCCTGTGACGGCACTGATACCACACCCTGTGCCCTGGTACTGGTCGGTGCAGGTACCAGCAGGAAGATTGCGATCAACGTGCTGGCAACGATACCGGACACCAGTGCGGCTGTAGACCGGCGATCCTGCAGTTCGGGGGAGCGTGCCAGGTAGGCGATGGCTCGGATTACAGGCCTGACGATGAGCTGGAAGAGGGCGAAGAGCGCCAGTAGCGAACCCAGGATTGGAAAACGCGTAGCCAGATACAGAGCAATACTCAACGTCAGTACCCAGCGGTATACACCAGCGGACAGGCCATACGCGATAAACCAGCGCCGTTCACCGCTGGCCGACACCGGAGAGCTGGCCGCTCTGATACCCAGGACATGGCGTCTGAACAGATAACGCAGATAACGGCTTGCCCTGGGTGCAAGATCAGGGATGTCGATGGTGTCCTGCAGAATCTGGTAACCGTCAAATTTCAGCAGTGGATTGGCATTGAACAGCAACGTCGATACAGAACCGGTCAACGCCAGCGCGAAACCCATGTCATGGAGCACACCCGGCTCGACAAGCAGCCAGGTGAACAGTCCGAGCGCAGCGACTGCCCCTTCGGCCAGCATGCCCGCCGCGCTGACCAGAATTCGCTGCCGGCGACTCTCCAGTCGCCAACTGTCTGATGCGTCCAGGTAAGGAACCGGCATCAGCACCAGCAGAGTAATGCCCACCTCATGTACCGATCCGCCAAACCTCTTGACCAGCATTGCGTGCGCAAACTCGTGAATACATTTCAGCAGCGGATACAACACGATCATCTGCCACCACTGTTGCGGTGTTCGCGCAATGAATGCGATCTGGTCCGCCAGTTCCCGCGTATGCAATGCGGCGACGAGCAGGGCTGACAGAATCAGGCTCACTGCAATCTTGACCAGGGCACCGACCGATACCCCCCGACAGGCTCGATCGATCCTCTCCAGCCATGCGTCCGGATCCATCAGTGGAAGGCGTATGGCCAGGGGGTTATGCCATGCTCGTGCCCTGCAGCGGCTCGATTCGGCTGCCTGCTGCTGCAGCTGACTTTGAGCGGCGGGGGTGTTCAGACTGATCAGCCCGTAGCTGGCAAGTGCCAGCAAGCCCAGCGCAAGCGCTTCTTTTTCGTCGTCGCAAGACTCGGGGGACACCATTTCCAGCAGCTGCTCGACCGCAGAGCACCCATCCAGCAAGCTCACCACCTGCCTGTTGATACCGTTGATCCTGACATGCTGACCCGTCACTTCACTGTGCACGAAGGTCCACGGTTCGCCCCGCACCATGCGATCCTGATACTGCACACCGTTGACCTGTTGCGGACAAAGCCGGCACACACTCTGCCAATGCGAGGGGCTTTGCTCGTTCACGTCAACGGATCAATCCCAGGTGCCAGAACCACAGTTTCACCGTCTCGCGCAAGCGTCGTGTGTACACCCATACCAGCGATCGAGTGCCGACCTGCAGTTTGGCAACGCCTTCCATACCCGGACGCACGACATCTGTCGCCTCATCGAGACGCGCCGGTACCTGAAAGACAATCCCATCCTCTGTGTCAGTGGCAACCGGAAGTACAGCCTCCACCCTGGCCTGCCAGGTGCGATTCGGTAGTGCTGCCAGACGAACACGGGCCAGCTGACCGGAGCTGACCAGTCCCACATCCCTCTCATCCACGTCCAGTATCAGACGATAGGCATCCGTAGAACCGACTGTAAACAGCGTGTCCCCCTGCACGACAGATGATCCCAGCTGCTGGCTCAGGTCTCCGCTGAGCACAACGCCGTCGAATGGTGCGCGCAGGCGGGCGCGGGTCAATTGCCTCTCGACCAGCGACTGTTCTGCGGCTATGCGTTCGGCATCAGCCCGCAACCTGCCAAGCTCCACCCGATCACGTGATGCAAGCGCCATATTCAGCGCCTGCCTGTTCTTGGTTGCCTCGCTGTGCCACTTGCTGACCGCCAGAGTAAGATCCTGGTCGTCCAGTGTGGCCAGCAATTGACCTTTGGCGACGCGGTCCCCGGCGCGCGCATGTGACGAGGCGATGAATCCAGCCTGTGGCGCAACCAGTACCTGCAGGTCCCGCGCTTCGATCATGACGCGTGCACTGATACGTTGGGGTACAGGCCACACGAGTACCCCGACGGCGAGCAGAGCGGACAACGCGTACACCAGCTGCCTGTTTGTCAGAGAACGCAGGTAAGTAGCATTCAACCACAGGCACGTTTTCTCCCGTAATCGTCGCAGGAGACTGGTCTGCTCTCGAAGCCTGCCGATCAGCAGGCGACAGGCAGGCTCTACCAACTCCTCGATGGCTGTCCTTTGCGCAGGACCAGGCAGCAGATCGGGCGCATGTTCCAGGAGAATCACCACCACGGTGGCCTCCGGAGGTGGCAAGCCTTCTATGGACAGTCCCTTCGCGGACTCGGCAACCACACAGGCAAACGACGGCAAACGCCCCTGATCCTCGAACAGGCGCAAACACTCGGGAAAACGATCCGAGCGCGCATCAGTCAGGCGACCGTGGAATGCGCGTGGTGCGCCAGCGTCGAGCATCTCCTGCATGGCCGCTACGATCTGGCAGGCCAACACCCTGCGCTGATCGATACCGGACTGGTCAGACATCGCCATCAGGTGCAATCCTGACGATCCGGGACGCCGGACTGCCAGTGATACCCGCCGACAGGCATATTCGAGTTTCAAGGTATTGACCATGGCCATGGCCACCGAGAGCGCCGTCGGTTGTGTCAGCAGGGAAGCGAGCGACAGGCCGTTTGTCGCGTTGCCGGATGGTGGCGGCGAATGCAGCCAGGCGCTGGCCCAGCGGCACAGCCTGATACAGGACTCGCGTTGTTCAGCAGGCAGTGATGGACCACTGAATACCAGGACGTGATCGACTGGCTGCGAAGTAAAAGACAGCGGTATGGCCAGCAGCACCTTGCCGGTGCCCGCAGACCCGTTCAACCTCACCGACAGAACGCGCCCTGAAGCCATTACCTTTCTTGCGACCAGCATGGCAGCCGCAGGGGCACTGGATCCCACCGGAAAAGGGTGCGTGCTGTAGCTGATTCCGGCGGCGCCTTGCCTCTTCACTATCACACCGATCCAGTCACCCGCGGGAAGCAACGGCTGTAGCCAGGATAACCAACCTGGGACCCCGGTGTGGACATCCGGCGGCGCAGTGCGCCGTGATGAATGAGGTCGTTCTGGGGCCTCTACAGCCATCAATGGTTCCGGGGGTAGTTCCGTTGCAGGTGTCAACTGCCAGGAATTTGCAACTTGCAGGCCATCGGGGAACCAAACAGACCGGGCAGCGCTACAATACGCGAGAAAACTCAAGGAGACATCCCATGCAAGCAGCTGACGACACCTACGAGCAGATGACTCCGGCGCTCGCCCGTGCCAAACCTGCAGCTGCCGTATGGGACGATCTGGCACTGCTGGACCAGCAGCTCAGCGAAGAGGAGCGCCTGATTCGCGATACGGCCCATGACTATTGCCAGCGTGAGTTGATGAGGCGGGTCGTCGCCGCCAATCGCCACGAGAACTTCGACCGGGACATCATGTCTGAATTCGGTGAACTGGGTCTACTGGGCATGACACTGCCGGAAACCTATGGCTGCGCAGCGGCCAGCTATGTCAGCTACGGCCTGGTGGCACGCGAGGTGGAGCGAGTCGATTCAGGTTATCGATCAGCGATGTCCGTGCAGTCCTCTCTGGTCATGCATCCGATTTTTGCCTATGGCACGGAAGAACAACGCCAGCACTACCTTCCCCGGCTGGCCTCGGGGGAATGGGTGGGCTGTTTTGGCCTGACAGAACCGGACCATGGATCTGATCCGTCCAGTATGGTCACCCGCGCCACCAGGACCGACGGTGGCTATCGACTCAATGGTGCCAAGAACTGGATCACCAATTCACCGATCGCCGATGTGTGCGTAGTCTGGGCAAAATCCGATGCCCACGATGGCCAGATCAAGGGATTCCTGGTCGATCGTGACAACCCCGGTTTATCCACTCCGAAAATCGATGGCAAATTTTCGTTGCGGGCATCTGTTACCGGCATGATCCAGTTGCAGGATGCCGAGGTCGGCGAGGACAGGCTGCTACCCGATGCCACTGGCCTGGCAGGCCCGTTCGGCTGTCTAAACCGCGCGCGCTACGGTATCAGTTGGGGAGCCATCGGTGCAGCAGAGGCGTGCTGGCACCAGGCACGTGTATACACCATGGAGCGCAGACAATTCGGAAAACCACTGGCAGCCAATCAGCTGATGCAGAAGAAACTGGCCGACATGCAGACCGAGATCACGCTGGGATTGCAGGGCTCACTCCGTCTGGGCCGACTGATGGATGCTCACCAGGCGTCATCAGAACTGATTTCCCTGATGAAACGCAACAACGCCGGCAAATCACTGGAGATTGCCAGGCAGGCCAGGGACATGCTTGGTGGCAATGGAATCTCTGATGAATACCACATCATTCGTCATGTCATGAACCTGGAAGCCGTCAATACCTATGAAGGAACCCATGATATTCATGCGTTGATACTGGGTCGTTGCCAGACAGGATTGCAAGCCTTTACCTGATGACCGGATCATCGGATACGCCAGTTGGCAGTGCGAGCGAAATCCACACCCTGATCAGCAGGTTGAGGGAGATCGTGGGTGAGGATAACGTACTCACGGGAGCGAACCTCAGTGCGCGCGCAAGCCATTTCCGGGATGCCTCGCCGCTTCACGCTGCAGCACTGGTCAGGCCGGCAGATACGCAGGAAACCTCACAGGTCCTGTCCCTGTGCAATACCGCCTCACAGGTGGTCGTGACCCATGGCGGAGTCACCGGACTGGTCGACGGTGATTGCTGTACACCGGACGATATCGTCCTGTCAACGGAGCGCATGAACACTATCGAACCCGTGGACGTCGCCGGGCGAACGGTCAGCACCGGCGCCGGGGCCATCCTGCAGAACGTTCAGCAGGCTGTTCACGATGCCGGCCTGCAACTCGGTCTTGACCTGGGCTCGCGCGGTTCCTGCACCATCGGTGGCAACATATCGACGAATGCCGGTGGCCTGTCAGTACTGCGATACGGCATGATGCGCGAGCAGGTGCTGGGACTGGAGGTCGTGATGGCCGACGGTACCATCCTGTCTACGATGAATCGCATGATGAAGAACAATGCGGGCTATGACCTCAAGCAACTGTTCATTGGCAGCGAGGGCACTCTGGGCGTGATCACGCGGGCCGTGCTGCGGTTGCGGGCAGCCACCCCGGCCGTGGACACGGCGCTTCTTGCTTTTGATTCGTTTGAACACGTCACCGACACTCTGCATCACCTGGGCCAGCACCTGAATGGCACGCTCGATTCATTCGAGGTTATCTGGCAGCCGTTCTTCCGACTGAATACCGATCCCGGCATCGAGGGTACAAGCCAGGCGCCGCTGGCCAGAGATCATCCAATCTATGCGATCGCCGAGTCACGGGCTACCAGGACTGCAACGGATTCCGGTGTGTTACCAACGGCGCTGGAAGAGGCACTGGAGAAGGGCTGGGTCAGCGATGCGGTCATTGCACAATCCGAACGTGAACGGCGGAACATCTGGCACATTCGCGAACACATCGATATTGCACTGCGACACGATCCCGTATTCGTCTATGACATCAGTCTGCCGATTGCGGATATGCAGGCGTATGTCAGCGACATCGACACTCAACTGCAGACACGTTGGCCGGGTTGCAATCTGTATGTATACGGGCATCTGGCAGACGGCAATCTGCATGTGCTGGTCGCCCCTGCGGCAGATGAGTCCCTGGACGAGGCAACCCGCCTTGACTGGCATAGGCACAGCAACACGATCGTCTATGGTCCACTGCAGGGTCTCGGCGGATCCATTTCAGCAGAGCACGGGATCGGACTGTCCAAGAAATCCTATCTGTCGCTGTCGCGCACACAGGCTGAAATATCGCTGATGCGCACGTTGAAGAAAACGCTCGATCCTGCCGGAATTCTGAACCCGGGCAAGATAATCGATTGACAACCGACAGCGAATGCCATGTGTGTTCACACCCCGGATGGCTGCCATGTTTCAGGTAGCCGGTCTGGTACTGCCGCTGTTCGGACTCATCTTGCTGGGCTATGTGGCCGGCAGGCTGCGGAAGATTCCGCTCGAAGGCCTGGCATGGCTCAATTTCTTCATTCTCTACATCGCGCTGCCCGCTCTGTTCTTCCAATTACTGGCAACGACACCGGTAGCGGAATTTGCCAACGGCAGGTACCTGCTGACCACTACGCTGGGTACATTCATCATTTTTGTGTCCTGTTTCGTGATCGCCAGAACGGTGCGCCGAACCGACACCCGGACGGCAACGGTCCAGGGATTTGCCGGTGCCTATGGCAATATCGGCTACATGGGACCACCGCTGGCTATCGCTGCATTCGGCCCACAGGCCGGGGTGCCGGTTGCTCTGGTGTTCTGTCTGGACAATGCCATGCATTTCACACTGGCACCCACGCTGATGGCCCTGGGTAACGGACGACAACAACTGCGAGCCTCGACCCTGTTCATCGGAATCCTGCGCAGCATTCTGACCCATCCCTTCATACTGGCCACGCTGGCGGGCATCACAGCCGCTGTCTTTACCTATCGACCACCGGCACCGATCGAGCAATTGCTGGCCAGCGCCGCGAATGCGGCGGCTCCCTGCGCATTGTTTGCGATGGGCGTCACGGCGGCCCTGCGACCCTTGCGTCGAGTACCCGTAGAGCTTTCCTACCTGATTCCAGTCAAGCTGATCGTTCATCCCCTGCTCATGTATGTGCTTCTCAGCCAGATACCGGATCTTGACAGAACCTGGCTGCATGCAGCGGTACTGCTGGCCGCCTTGCCATCTGCCACCAATGTCTTCGTCATTGCGCAGCAGTACCATGTCTGGGAGGAACGCGCCTCCAGCGCAGTGGTGCTCTCTACCCTGCTCTCAGTCGTGACGGTCACCACCTATCTGTATCTTGTCCGGACAGGGATGATCTAGGCCAGGAGTCTACCGGCAAACATCGGGTCAGGTATAAACGACCTGCGCCTGTCTCAGTCGCAGAACGCGCGAGACCGGGAAGAGCACCATCATGGTCGCCAGGCAATACGCACTCATACCCAGCAGCTGAGACTCGAAACCGACCCCTTGATCGATCAGCCAGCCGGTCAGACCGGGTCCAAGTGCCGACGCGAACACCATGGCAGCGGACACCACGGCACGCACGGCACCCAGATGCCGTGTGCCATAGACCTCCGGCCAGATGGCGCCAAACACCGCACTGGACAGCCCATAGGAGCATCCGAGCAGACACATGAACACGGTCATGGTCAACGGTGCCGCTGCGACAGACAGGACGATACAGCCCAATGCCAGAGGACACAGGAAAAACGGTAACAGCATACGCGCACTGTATCGGTCGATGAGGTGTCCTGTGAACAACCCAACGGTGACCGAGGTGACGGACATGACGGCAAATGACCCGGCAATGACACCGGGTGCCCAGGATTTGAGTTCGGCGAGGTGTACCTGGTGAAAGAAAACCGAGGTTCCTATGAATGCCGGTGCCAGTACACCGGTACATACAGCCCAGAATGGCGCGTCTCGAAGCACCTCGGCCCGCGTCCATTGCCGACCGCTTTCGTGATCATCACCTTCCCGCGTCAAGGGCGATCTGGGAATGCGCAGGCAGTAGTAACACAAGGGCAAGGCGATACACACCAGTACCCCTGCAGCCGTCATCCAGGCAGTACGCCAACCGGCAATCGACAGCAACGCTACGCTCACCAGAGGTAGTATGCCTTCTCCAAGCTGATGGCCGGTCGTGGTTACGGCAACCGCCCGCCCGCGCTCGGCAACGAACCACCGCCCCATGGCTACCATCGCGGTATGCGTCATCATGCCCTGCCCGAACAGACGTAAAAGATAAATGGAAAGCAGCAGAACCGGAACCGTGGTGGCTGCGGACATCAGCAGCGCCGACCCGGCCAGCATCAGAATCAGTCCGGTGGCAACCTTGACGACGGAGATTTCATCGAGCACTCGGCCCACAATGATGAGGCTGGCTGCGCTACCCAGGGTGGCAAGCATGTAGATGACGCCAAAGCCACCGTGACTCAGACCGAAGTCCTCCCGGATAGCTCCGGCAAAGCCGGCGATGAAGAAAGTCTGCCCCACGCTGGAGAAGAAGGTAAGGAGCATCCCGCCTGCCAACCAGCGAACATTACCTGCCAGAAAAAGCGCGAATGTCAGCAATTGGTCACGCATTACCATTCTCGACAATCAAAGAGGTGTTGACAGCTACAAAAAGCGGTATACTTGGGAGTTGTACCGGGTGAGAATGAATAGCGCGTCCGGTGCAGCGACACCAGGCCAACACATAACGGTCTTACAGCGGCTAGCTTACTGGCCACCTGAACTGATTTGATGGTAATACGTTTTCAGGAAATAATCGTACAGCGGCCGCAAACTGTCGTGCCGCACCAGCCACAGCGCACACAAAAAACATAAATTTTCGGGTTCTGGAAATGTCCCCGTACTTTACCCTTTTCGTCCAAGAGATTATTACGTGAGTCAAGCCGACAGCGAACAGCAACTGAGAATTTGGAAAGATCTGGCCATCAGCAAGCAGGTGCTGATGAACGAAGCTGCGCAAGCCCTGAATCTGAAGGATGATTTCACGGCCGAGGACCTTCGCTCAGCGCTTGATGCAGCTATCAAACGCGCACGGGATGCCGATGCGGACATGGCAGAGTCCCGAAATCGCGCCTCCGAAGAAATCGGCAAGATGCAGGCCGAGGTCAAGGCGACGATCAAATCACGAACCGAAGCGGAGGCACAGCGGGACCATGCGCTCGCCGAGAAGGAATCGGCCGAACAGGCACTGGCCGTTGGTCGCAAGGACAATGCCGAGGCTCTGCGCAAGGCCAAGCGAGCCGTCGAGGAAAAACAGAAGGAACTCAAGGCGATCAATACGGCCCTGGCAGACACGCCTGAAAACATCGTCAAGAAGCTGAAGACCCTGAAAAAACAGAAGCTCGATGAAGCGACCGCGCGCAAGAATGCAGAGGATGCCAACCGGAAACTGAAAAAGGAAAACAAGCAGCAGAAAGAAGAGCTGGATACCTTGTCGGAACTGAAGGAACAGGCTGCCAGCCTGCTTGCAGCCTATCGCGAATTGCGTACCTGGGCCGACGAGATCGAAGTCAAGTCCGATGCTGAAGAGCCAGCTCCCAAGGCAGAGGCAAAACTGTTGTCTGCCATCGAGACCTTGACCGCGGGTGCTGACGAAGCCGAGGAAAAGCGCGAAGCTGCCACGGCCTGAATGTGCATGGCACTGTACAGCGGCCAGGTACCCGGCCAGACTGTCAGGTGCGCCGGGTAGCTTGGACACCCGGTAACTCAACCACGGTTCCCGAGCAGGTACGACATCATGCCTTCGACCAGCGAGCAGCACGACCGCCAGCAACTGGCTCTGGCATTTCGACTGGCGGAACGCTTCGGATTCCATGAAGGAATCTGTAACCATTTTTCGACACGACTGGATGGGGAGCCGGAACGCTACCTGATCAATCCCTACGGCCTCCATTGGTCGCAGATTCAGGCCGACTCACTGCTGCTGATCGATGCGCAGGGTGCCGTCCTGGCGGGATCCGGCATCGTTGAGGACACGGCGCGCTTCATTCATGTGGCCAGCCACCGTGCCAACCCCCGACACAAGGTCGTGCTGCATACACATATGCCGTATGCGACGACACTGACCATGCTGGACGGCGATGCCGGCACCCTGCCGATGACCCACCAGACAGCCATCCGATTTCACGGCAGATTGTCCTACGAACCTGAATTCGGAGGATTGGCGCTGGATGCCGGCGAAGGTCAGCGTATCGCCCATCGGGCGGCAGCCAGTCCGGACACTGACATCGTTTTTCTGGCCAATCACGGCGTGGTGGTCGGCGGGCATAGTGTTGCCATGGCGTTCGATGATCTCTACTACCTGGAACGCGCTTGTCGCCAGCACGTGCTGGCGCTGCAGACAGGACAAGATCTCAAACACATCTCCCCCGCCCTTGTCGAGCACACCGCGACGCAGATTCGGCGTGATCTGAACCATTCCGCCGAGCAACACTTCAGGGCGCTGGCAGAGGTACACAATGCGCAGCCAGATCGCGTGTTCACATTCTAAGCCACGGTGACTCCGCCTCCGGAAGACTGGACATTCCGCCCGGCGGGTGACAGAACTCTCGTTCTGGAATTCGGCCAGATCATCGATGGTGCGCTGGTCGACCAGGTTATTGCCCTCGACGCCAGGATCCGCAGTGCGGTTCAGGCGGGCGAGGTGTCGGGTATCGTGGAGACAACCCCTACCTTTCGCTCACTGGCGGTGATTTTCGACCCGTTGATGACGACCCCGGCTGAACTGCTTGAACAGATACGGACACTGGATTACCAGCACTCGACACCACCAGACACGCAGGCGCAACACTGGACAGTGCCCGTACTCTATGGTGGCGACGCTGGACCGGATCTGGCCAGCGTGGCGCAGCAGACAGGCCTGACAACCGAGCGCGTGATCGAATTGCATCAACAGACGCGCTTCAAGGTGTACATGCTTGGATTCCTGCCCGGTTTCGCCTTTCTGGGCGATACACCTGCCCCGTTGCATTTGCCCCGCCGTAGAGAGCCCCGCCTGCGTGTGCCTGCTGGCAGTGTCGCCATTGCCATGCAGCTTACAGGTGTCTATCCCTGGGACAGCCCCGGTGGCTGGCATATTCTGGGCAACTGTCCGGTACCCCTGTTCGATGGGCATCAATCACCTCCGGCACTCTTCAAGACCGGGGACACGGTCAATTTCACGGCCATCGAGAAAGAGCCGTTCAATGACATCCGGATCGCCGTCGAATCAGGTGCATTCCTGCGCTCCAGCCTGACCGGGTCCAGGCGCTGATGTCGCCGGTTACCACGGCATACAGTGCCGGAATCACCATCGAGCACCCCGGCCTGCTCAGTACCATCCAGGACAGGGGAAGATTTGGCCTGCGCCACCTGGGCATTCCCTGGTCAGGTGCCCTGACGCCCGTCTGGCAACGGATGGCCAATGCCCTGGTCGGCAATCCACTGGATGACAGCATCATCGAATGCTTCGAAGGCGGTTTGCGATTTCACACGTTCGGTGCACCGATTCGCATCGCCACCCTGGCAGCCGCGGACATGATCATGAAGCTGGGAACGACAGATGGAACGGTCTCGCTCAGACCAGGCAGAAGTTATACCCTGCCAGCGAACACGACGGTCAGTCTGCTCAGTACCGGCAGGTTCAGACATGCGCTCATCGCCGTTCAGGGCATTCAGGCGGTGTCCCAGCTGGGTAGTACGTCCACCTATGCAAAAGCCGGATTGGGTGGTATCGGTGGTCATGCCCTGTCGGTCGGTGTCAGTCTCGAGGTATCTGCATCGCCACAGGGGCCGGAGACGCAGTGCGCGGTAGCACCGCCCATGGATTACCTGTCCACCATACTGCGTGTCGTCATGGGTCCCCAGGACGATCATTTCTCAGCCAGTGGCCAGGAGGCTTTCCTCTCCGGTGACTATCAGTTGAGCACCGACGTCGATCGCATGGGGGCTCGCCTGACAGGTACGGCAATTGAACACCGCGACGAAGCCGCCCGCGACATCGTCTCCGACGCCATCGTGCCAGGCTCCATCCAGGTGCCCGGTAACGGCCAGCCCATCGTACTGCTGAACGATGCACACACCGCCGGTGGCTATCCCAAGATTGCCACCGTAATCTCCATCGACCTGCCACTGCTCGGACTGCAGCGCCCGGGGAGCAGCTTCCGTTTCAAGGCAATGTCACTGGAGGAAGCCATCGATGCAGTACGCGAGCACGAAACGATGGTAAAGGGCGTCATCGAGCGGATCAGTCCAGTGAAGGAATCCGCCATCAGTTCTGAATCACTCTTTTCCAGCAACCTGATCGATGGTGTCACAGACGGATTCATCTAGCGGCTATCGCGGCTGCTACCATAGGATCCCAGGCTGCGAACCAATTCCGGCAACAGGGCCGTCGGAAGGGCTGCCACACACCGCATGAACAGTAGGGAGACCCGCCAATGCTGCTGAATCTGAACGCCGACCTGGGCGAATCTTTCGGCCCCTGGCCCATGGGTGATGATGCCCGTCTTCTGAATGTCGTGAATTCTGCGAACATCGCCTGCGGGTTTCATGCCGGAGACCCGCTGGTCATGAGCACTACCATCGATGCCTCGAAGCGTGCCGGCGTGAGCATCGGTGCCCACCCGGGATTTCCGGATCTGCAAGGGTTCGGCCGCAGATCGATGGTCTTGCCCGACGGTGAGCTGCGGGCCATGATTCAGTATCAACTGGCGGCCCTGGATGGTCTGGGCCGGTGTGCCGGTCTGCCAATGACACATGTCAAACCTCACGGTGCGCTGAACAACATGGCCTGCGAAGATCGCCATCTTGCCGATGTGATCGTAGCAGCGGTCAAGCACTACGACCCTGATTTGATCTTCCTTGCACCGGCACTGTCACAGCTTGCGGCAGCAGCCGAAGATTCATCGTTACCCCTTGCGCTGGAGGTTTTCGCCGACCGCGCCTATACCGCCAGTGGATCCCTGGTCTCCCGACTGAAGCCGGGTGCTGTACTGGAAACAGCATCAGCCTGCATAACTCATGTCCAGGCAATGATCGACGCTGATGGCATCGTTACGCAAAGCGGTGAGATTCTGCCTACGCCATTTCACAGCATCTGCGTACACGGAGACACTGCACACGCGGTGGATACTGCCCGGCAGATTCGGGCTGCTCTGCTGAATCAGGGCCACCAACTGCTTGGCTTGCCCGTGCTGATGGCACGTCGTTCATCATAAGCGGCATGTGTCCCGGCGGCCAGTGACCGGATGCGGCAACGCCCACGCAATTATTCTCCTATGGTCTATCTTTAGCGTAGAAACGATGAGCAGGGACTCTCCATGAACAGACGACATATTTCTCTACTGATTCTGGCACTTGGTTGCATCAGCATCCTGCCTGGCTGTGGCAGCGATGATGGCAGCGCTGATGCGCATACAGTCACTGTTGCGGACACTGCTTCGACACCGTTTCCATCGGTTGAGCCAGGCGCTGACAGGCTGTCCTCTGACGACTCGGGAGCCTCGGCAGTGATGGGCGCCAGTGAAATACCCTACCCGGTTTATCCCAATGGTTCCAAGTACCGAATTGGCGGGGAAAACGGACTTAAGATCGTGCTTTTCGAGACAACTGACTCATTCGAAGAGGTCGACGAGTTCTACCAGAACGCCAGCCAGAAACGTGGCATGCCGCGGCTGACTGCCATGAACGACTACGTTCGCTATAGCAGTGGCGCCGACGACCGGGACCCCTGGGCAACCTATCGGCCAGGGATCGTGATCCACGAATTCAATGACGATCAGGAGCGTAGAGCGATTGGAGCGGGTAAGAAGGCGCAGACCAATATCATCATGAGCTACTGATCAGACTTCAATCGCGTGTGCCGACGGACTGTCCGCCCGCAGGGTTGATCCAGCGCGCCTTGCAGTCGAGCCGGTGGCATCCGTATGACTGACATGGCGGGCACTGACCACCGCCGGCGTGCCATGATGATAGGCATTGCGGGTGCGACGGTCACTCTGCTGCAGAGTCGTCCTTTCGGCACAGGCTTCGGTAACTTCCTCCGACATCAGTGCGCCCAGTGAAATACCGATGGCAGACGTAACCTTCCTGAGCAGGGCTATAGACATGTTGCCCTGCCCCGACTCAAGCTGCGCCAGGTAACGTTCCGAGACGTTAGATACCTCTGCCAGACGCTTTCGCGACATGCTTTTGCGTGCCCGTTGCTGCCGAACCCGTTGGCCCACTACCAGTAGAAACTCCTCCGTCGTCAGTTCGTCGAGACATGGCAGGTTACGCGGAGAATGCTCAATCGTCGTCATAAGCTAATCACTCTATTTGTGAATGAGATTCATCTCTTCTGATCCCAACTGACACATTATCACGTCAACCGACTGTCGGAAAAGCCAATCAGTCAATATTTTACAGTTTACGACATTCTATTAACGAGATTTCCTGTCTCGTTTTACGCAACAACGACCTGAATCGTCAATTTTTCAGTAACCGACGCGCTTTTTCCAACCTGGCGGCGTAATCGTCAGATTCTGTGGATCGGCCGCTCGCCACACCGCTTTCCTCGCGCCGGTTTTCACTCCGGCGTCTGCTCAGGGCAACAATGCTTCCGAGCCCCACGATCAACAAGGCGAACGGGCCAAGCCACAGAATGGCGGTCTTCCCGGTGAATCGTGGCCGGTAGAGCACGAACTCGCCATAGCGGGACACCAGGTAATCGTCTATGTCCTGCCGGGTTTTACCATCGAGTATCTGCAATCGAATCTCCCGACGCAAATCACCGGCAAGACTGGCATTGGAATCTGCGAGATTTTGATTCTGGCACTTCAGGCAACGGTATTCGCGCAGCAGTTCGTGGTACATCCGCTCATGTTCAGCACTGTCGAAGGCAACGAGCACTTCTGCAGCCTGTACCAATGGCTGTACCGGCAACAGCAGCAGAAGCATCATGACGGCCCTGGGCAAATTCATGACCTGACCTCCGCAGCAAGCTTGTCGATGGCAGGCAACAACTGTTCGCTGTAGCTTTTCGCATCCAGTGGACCTACGTGCTTGTAACGTACTCGCCCGTTGTGGTCTATCAGGAATGTCTCGGGAACACCATAGACCCCGAAATCCAGGCCCACATCCCCGCCTCGATCATCCAGTACATGGGTGAACGGATTACCCAGTCGAGCCAGCCACGGTAGAGCCTCAGCCGGCAGGTCCTTGTAGTTGAGCCCGACCAGTGGTACGGATCGTTCTCCGGCCAACTGCAGCAGATATGGATGCTCCTGCACGCAGGGTCCGCACCAGCTCGCCCAGACATTCAGTATCCAGACCTGACCATCCATGCTGCGGCTGTCAAACTGTCCCTCCTGTGCCGGCAGTCGATCGGCGACAAATGCCGGTGCCGGTTGATCGATCAGTGGCGATGGCAACTCGGACGGATCCAGGGTCAAGCCTTTGGCGAGAAACGCTGCCAGTGCGATGAACACTGCAAGTGGCAACAGTTTGAGTAGAAAGTTCATCAGCTGCGGAACTGCCCGGCATCAGCTGACGACAACGCTGTTTGCGCAACCCCCGCCGTCGCGCCACTCGCCAGTGACGAAGAACCACTGGCAGGTGTGGTCGATGTCGGTGAGAGTGCCGCCTGGCGGGCGCTGACTCGACGATAGCGACGATCGAGTGCTGCCAGCAGTCCGCCGAGCGCCATGAAGACCGTCCCCATCCAGATCCAGCGAATGAACGGCTTGGTCTGTATGCGCACACTCCAGGCATCGCCGCCCTCAAGGGGTTCGCCCATCGCCACGAACAGGTCACGTGTCAGGCCAGCATCGATGCCAGCTTCGGTCATGGAATCACGACGCACGTCGTAAACGCGCTTCTGGGTCGTGATCGAACCCAGCGCCTTTCCCTCTTTCTGCACCGCAAAGCGTGCTTCAGCTGCACTGTAGTTCGGGCCGCGAACCTGATCGAGAGAGGTGAACGTGAAGGTGTAGCCACCGACCGTGTGCGAGTCGTTGATATCCATGCGGACCGTCTGCTCCTCGGTATAGATGGATGTCAGGGCTACGCCAACTGTAAACACGGCCAGACCCAGGTGAGCGATGCTCATACCCCAGAAGGCAGCGGGAGTGTGCATGACGGCCGACAGTCGCCTGCGCTTGTTACGGAAACGATAAACGATCCCATACCCCGTCGAGGTGGCTACCCAGATGGCAAGTGCCAGCGTGGCAACTGCGCTGAGTCGATAATCCAGAAGGCGTGTCGTGAGCAGTGCTGCCAGCAGGATACTGGCCACGCCGAGCAAGGCCAGTGTCGTGGAGCGCCCGGCAAGTCGGTCCCGCTTCCAGTTGAGCATCGCGCCCAGACCGACCATCAGCAGGATGGGCAGCATCAGGGGCACGAATACCGCGTTGAAGTATTGCTCGCCCACGGACAGCTTGCCGTAACCGAGCGCATCGACGAACAGAGGGTACAGGGTTCCCAGCAGTACAGCGCCACTGGCGACCACCAGCAGAATGTTGTTGAGCAGTAGTGCCGACTCACGCGAGATCAGCTCATAACTGGCCGTGGAGGTCAGCTTGCCGGCACGCAAGGCATACAGCAGCAGGGAACCACCGACCACGACACCCAGGAAGGCAAGAATATACAAACCGCGCGTGGGATCGGCTGCAAATGAATGGACGGACGTCAGTACGCCGGAACGTACCAGAAACGTACCCAGCAGACTCAGGGAAAAAGCAAGCACTGCCAGAAGCACTGTCCAGGCCTTGAATACTCCCCGCTTCTCCGAGGCTGCCAGCGAATGAATCAGTGCCGTGCCCACCAGCCAGGGCATGAATGAGGCATTCTCCACAGGATCCCAGAACCACCATCCGCCCCAACCGAGTTCGTAGTAGGCCCAGAAACTTCCCAGTGAAATACCGATGGTCAGAAACATCCAGGCGATATTGGTCCACGGGCGCATCCAGCGAAGCGTGGCCGCATCCAGCTGCCCACCAAACAGTGCGGCAATGGCGAAGGCGAAAGCCACCGAGAAGCCGACATATCCCATATACAACATGGGTGGGTGTATGGCCATACCCGGATCCTGCAACAGGGGATTAAGGGATGCACCGTCCATCGGAACAGGAAACAGGCGCTCGAACGGGTTGGAGGTGAGCAGCACGAACAGCAGAAAGCCGACACTGATGAACCCGAGTACCGCCAGTACGCGAGCCAGCAACACTGCCGGCAGTGAACGACTGAACACCGCTACCGCACCAGTCCAGATGGACGAAATGAAACACCAGAACAGGATGGAGCCTTCATGCCCCCCCCAGACTCCGGAAATGCGATACATCAGTGGCAAGGACTGATTACTGGTATTGGCCACATAGAGCACACTGAAATCGTGACTGATGAATGCCCAGGTCAGGCAGGCGTAGGCAAGTGAGACGAAGAACAGATGTGCACCTGCGGCAGGACGGGCCAGGGCCATCCAGCTGCCATAACCGGTGATGCTGCCGATCATCGGCAGCACTGCCAGCACGACAGCCATACACAGTGCGAGAATCAGTGCGAAGTGCCCGAGCTCAGGAATCATGGTTCGACCACCGTCCTGCTACCATACTTTGCCGCGGTTCCAGGCATGTTCCCGGCTTTCTCCAGGGCATCGGCCACTTCTGGTGGCATATAGTTTTCGTCATGCTTGGCCAGTACCTCGGTTGCACTGAAGGAGCCGGATGCATCTATGGAACCCAGTGCCACGATTCCCTGCCCTTCGCGAAACAGGTCAGGAAGAATTCCCGAGAAGCTCACGGGTATCGTCTGCGCGTGATCGGTCAGCTGAAAGCGTACGGCCAGATCATCCGCATTACGCTGCACACTGCCCTCGACCACCATACCGCCAACGCGAAAGGACTTGCCAGGTTCGACAGTACCCGCCACGACATCCGAGGGTGAATGGAAGAGCATGATGTTCTCCCTGAAAGCGTTGACACCGAAGGCCACTGCCAGGCTTACCCCGACCAGCATCACGCCCAGCAGTAAAAGGCGTTGTTTTCGTTTTGGATTCATGATTTTCGCCTGTATCGTCGGGCGCGGTTTATGGCATCGTTGCGCACGCTGCGGTACCGTCGTGCAGACCAGATCACGATCCCGCCCAATAGCAGTGTAGCAATGGCATACGAGCTCCACACATAGAATGCATAGCCACCCATACTCAGAAATTCGATCATCTCAGTGCCCCGAATCCGCACCCAGATCTGCCACCCAGCTTGCGCGGCTTTCCCGGGAAAGTATCAGTGTCCTGATCCTGATCATCAGGTTGTGAAAATACAGACATTGGAACGCCAGAACCATCAGAAGCAGTGGTATCAGCATACTGATATGCATGGACGGTTTATCCAGTTTGGTGATAGTGGCTGGCTGATGCAAGGTATTCCACCACTCGACACTGAAGTGGATGATCGGAATGTTGATCACGCCGACGACCGCCAGTATGGCCGCTGCCCTGGCCGCACTTTGCGGGTTCTCGAGTGCCCCTCGCAAGGCCAGATAGCCAAAGTACAGGAACAGCAAGAGAAGCTCTGAGGTCAGCCTGGCGTCCCATATCCACCAGGTGCCCCACATGGGTTTGCCCCAGAAGGAACCGCTCAGCAGAGCAACAGCGGTAAACGCCGCGCCGATGGGCGCGGATGCCAGCGCCACCATATCGGCCAGCTTCAGACGCCAGATCAGGAAGACGGCGCTGGCGCTGGCCATCACGACATAGACGAACATGGACATCCAGGCGGCGGGCACATGTATGTAAATGATGCGGTAACTGTCGCCCTGTTCATAGTCTGCAGGCGCAGCCACCAGACCGAGGTAGAGACCGCCCAGCAGACTCGACAGGCACAGTCCGGCAAACCAGGGCGCCAGACGTCCCGACAGCCGGTACATGAACGGCGATGAACCAAATCGATGAATCCACTGAAACAAGTTAGAGTTTTCCTGTTCTCGAGCCGGTGTAGTTTATCCCCATTTACGCTGTGAAGCCTCGCCCGGCCCACCGGTCCGTTGCACTCGGGGCAATTATTTGATCGACATCAATCCATAGACCCGTGTGTCGGCCAGGCCTGCGCGTAACCGCCTTACAGGCGATGCTCAGCGCCCTGCAGCCACGCCGACTCGCAGAGCCCCGGCTATGGCCAGCGGTGCCAGCG